>NZ_JAXBLV010000202.1:0-53137 GCF_034097035.1 Gemmata algarum | reverse complement strand
GAGTTCATGGACGAGAACCGGCACTAACTGTGTGTGCAGGAGTGCTCGGCGGCACAGAGCGCGTCGAGCGCGGTGACGCCGAGCACCGCGGCGGTCGCGGTGAGAATCTTGGTGCGGTCGGCAGGTCTGGCGTCGGCATACGCGGCCGCGAGGGTGGCGAGGTCGATCACGTCCCCGCCCACCCGGCTCCACAGCCAGAACGCCGGGCGCTCGTTGGTCAGGATGCCCAAGCCGCTCAGCATTTCGCGCAGCCCGTACGCGCGCAGCAGGCCCGGGGAGCGGACACCGGTCGCCCGGGCCATCGTGCCGGGGGCCAGGGCCTCGGCCAGCCCGAGCCCCAGGCTGAACAGGCCGAGAGCGGTCGCCAAGGGGCGAGGCTTCGAGCTACCCGCTCCGGCGGGGAGGTGTGTTTTGACCGCCCGCGCCGGCAGGGGCTGAGTCGTGGCTGTCATGTTTAAACGCTCCGGTACGATGGGCGCACGAATCGACGCCTCGCGCTGGCGGTGCAAGTGTGGCGCCTGTCCGCACGCCGGAGCCAAGTTCGCCAACTTCTCTGACGCGCTCGTGCTCACTTCACGCGCGTAACGCCGCGTTGCCCTTGGATTGCCCATCACGACCTCCACGCGATTATCCTGTCACGGTTCTTAACCGACTGACCGGCGCGGCACTCGTGCGGACGCCCACGACCGTAGACCGTCTGCGTTGGGCTCGTGTGCCGGGAGTTTCCCCACAACTCGAACAAAGCACTCGTTGAAGCGCGCCGGTCGCCGTCTTGGCTCCGGGGTTGCTACGGAAGCCCGTTATGTGGAACCGGGTCGTTACTGTTCAACGGGAGCAACCATGACAGATCGTGAGAAGGGACCGCTGGCTGTGGCGGCCGGGGCGATACTGGCCGTGACCGGGGCCTGTTCGCGGCGCCCGGGCGCCGCGGGGCTCATGATTGCGGGTGCGGGGCTGGTGTGGTACGGCCTCGGCCGGTGGCGGGACGCGGCCGGGGCGGGCCGGCGCGCCGCCCATCTGGCGCGCTACGGGGCCGGCGTGAGCACCGGCATTTATGACCACGTTGCACAGGCCGCCAAGGAGGAACGGCACCCGGCCGGCACACTCATTGAAGATGTCGTCGAGGAAGCCTCCGACGACTCGTTCCCCTGTAGCGACCCGCCCTCTTGGACGGCTCGCTGACGGGTTCGACCGCGAACCGGTTTCACAGCCGGTACGGCCCACAGATGAATAGCCAATCAATAAACAACTCGCGCGAATAATCGAAGCGCACGCCGGGTTACGTATGCAGCGACTGGCACGAGCCGCTCCGGTTCTGGGGCCGCTCCCCTGCTTCGGCTCCGGCCCTGCCCCACCTTACACCATAGGTCCGTGAAATGGCCACAGGCTCAGGAATGCAACCCGCGGCAGACGTGTTCCGCGTGCCGCTGTCGATCGTGAACGCGTACCTGATCGGCCCGCCACTCGCCGCCGACCGCGGGTGGGTGCTGGTCGACGCCGGGCTTTCGATCTCGCGGGCCGCGATCGTGACGGCCGCCGCCGCGGCCTTCGGCCCGCGCTCCCGGCCGGCCGCGATCGTGCTCACGCACGGGCACTTCGACCACGTCGGCTCGGTAGAAGCCCTCGCGGAGCTCTGGGACGCGCCGGTGTACGCGCACCCGCTGGAGCTGCCGTACCTCACCGGCCGGTCCGATTACCCGCCCCCGGACCCCGCGGTGGGCGGCGGGGCGATGGCGCTCGTGTCGCCGCTGTACTCCCGACGCGGGATCGATCTGAGTTCGCGGGTCCGCGCCCTGCCCGACAACGGGGCGGTGCCGCACCTGCCCGACTGGCAGTGGGTCCACACCCCGGGGCACACGCCAGGGCACGTGTCGCTGTTCTGTGCCGAAGACCGGACGCTGGTTGCCGGCGACGCCTTCGTCACCACCAAACAGGAGTCGCTGCTCGCGGCCCTGCTCAAGCCGGAGGTGGTTCACGGCCCGCCCGCGTACTTCACGACCGATTGGGAGGCCGCCGGCGCGTCGGTACGGACCCTCGCCTCGCTGCGGCCGGAAGTCGCCGCGACCGGCCACGGCGTGCCGATGCGGGGGCGCGTGCTGCGTGAGCAACTGGACCGGCTCGCACGCGACTTCGATCGGCGCGCGGTGCCCGTTGACGGGCGGTACGTGCGGCGCCCGGCGGTCGCAGATGTCCGGGGCGTGCGCTACGTGCCGCCCCCGGTATTCCCGCCGGCCGCGGTGCTGCTGGCGGTCGGTGCCGGTGCGGTGGTCGGCGCACTAACGGCAAGTGGGGACTGATCCCCCTTTGCTCGGGGCTCGGTCGCTTACAGCCGACGCCCGGCCCCGACACGCTCTCGGGCCGGGGCCGTGACAAGTGTTTGCATCGCCGGTTCGCACTGGAACCCGGCACCGGGACATCGACCGGTTGATCCGTATTCACTCGCATTCCGCAAGGCCGAGCGGGCGGTCCCTGCGCACGACCACGACCTCCCCACAACACACGGGCCAGCCGTCACACGCGAACCGGACCAGGTGTTCGGAGCCGAAGCGCGCCTCGCGACGACACACCAAGCACCGCCAGCGAAAAGGCTGCGGCAGCGGCACGGGAGCCAGCGGCGGGACCTCCATGAGGAGGTCGAACGCTTCGGGTGCGAGTGGAATCATTACGAAGAACACCAGCGATATAAAAACCTGAATTATTCTCAGAACGGGCTCACCGCGCGACAGGAGAAGGTAACGTGACGTGTCAGGAGTTTCGCCCACCGCGAGGGGAGCTGACTGCTGCGTGTTTCGTCCCGTGGAGGAAGTGGAGCGGCCACGCGGGCTCATGAGCGGCGCTCACGGTAGCCCGTGCGAAATCCTGACGCTCTACACGCTCGCATATTAGATCAACTCATCTGCTGTTGTGAAGATTAGTGTCGAATCGGCTCTTCCTGAATTTCTGAGCAAACGGCCCCGTGCGAAATCGCGCATGGAGAGCCGTCGCTTGTGGCGTTCGCGAATTGTCCTGACACACCCGCGGACCGTTCGCATGTATCCCGCCGCTTATATCGCCCGAGCAGTTTTCCGGGTTGCTCGGGCCACGGCCGGGGGCGCTGTTGCCCCCGGCCCGTGCTATTTGCGCTCCGCTCCCCAACACGCGCACGCCGTTTCCCGGCCGCACCCGACGCCACGATGTCACGTGGTGCCCGGCCGGCCGCACCGCTCCAGCCCCGCCGTCCGAGCCCCCGGGGCCGGACGTCCGGACGAACTCGGACGCGCGACAGGATTGAAGCAAAACCTTACCGGGAATTCTTGGGGTCCGCTGAATCCGGGCTACGATGACCCTGATCCATCACATAGCACGGTCCCCGGCGGACGGTTGGGGCCAGCTCATCGTTGTGCGGAGCACGCCGTGACGAACCGACCTGCGGACGGGCTGTCTGTCCTGCTCATCGAGGACCGAGAGGACGTGGCTCAGTCCACGGCAGAGCTGCTGACCCTGTGCGGGCACGCGCCCCGGGTCGCGGCCTGCGGCGAGGCGGCCCTGAGCGAGGTTGCTCGCGACGTGCCCGATGTGGTGCTCGTGGACCTCGGGCTGCCGGACATGGACGGGTGGGACGTGGCCCGGCAGATCCGGGCGCGGGCGGGCCGTCAGCCGGTGATGATCGCGGTGACCGGCCGGGGCACCGAAGGGGACCGAATTGCGTCCGCCGATGCGGGGCTGGACCTGCACTTGGTCAAGCCCGCGGACCCATGCGCGCTAACCGGCCTGCTCGCCCGAATCCGGGAATCGCTTTCGGACCGCAGTGCGTCCGGCAGTAGCTGTGTCCGGGCCGCTCGGTGAGCCACCCACCCGGAAGCGTGTTCCGGGTGAAGTTGTGTCCTGATAGGGCACGTGTGGCGGGCAGGGGCTCTGCGGACGGCTTCTCGGGCCTCGGCAGTGATCGCTTGGATGGCGCGAAAGGAGCACAGGTACTGATGCCGAGGCCGGGCGGGGTGCCCGCACCGCGCGCCTTTTCCTTGACCGGCACTCTCAACCCCATCACCTGTTCAACTGCGGCAATCACCTCTCATACATGAACCCGCCTGCGGTGTCGCTTTTCTTGATGAGCCCGCGGCCAATGCGCGCGTTCGTGCCCCCTCTCGGGCAGTCGCGGCTCATCAAGAAAGGCGACGCTACCACCTGGCACATGCATCCGCGCTGTCGCCGGTGACGGTCACGGCGCGAGTACGACATCGAAGGCGCGGGCGAACCGGGTAAGGCTGTCGGCGAGTGGGGGCAGCAGCACCCCGCGTTCGGTACCGAGCGCGCTGTACGGGGGGCGGGGCGCGGGCCACCGGAACGAGTGAGCCGGCCGCCCGATCACGCCCGTGTATTCCAGGCCCGCCCGGTGCGCCGCGGCCCGGGCGAGCCCCGCCCAGCTCATCGAATCCGGCGGGGCCAAGTGCCACAGCCCGCACTCGCCGTCGATCAACAGGTTCAGGGCCTCGGACACCAGATCGGGCAGGTAGGCGGGCGTGGTGACCAGATCATCGGCCGCGGGGAACGGCACGCCCGTCCGAAGCGCCCGGAGCGCCTGCGCAACGAAGTTGCGCCCGTCCCACGGGCCGAACAGCGGGCCGGTGCGGATGACCAGGGCGCCCGGGTGAGAGGTCAGCACCCGGCGCTCCGCCTCGGCCTTGGCGGCGCCGTACACGCTCAGCGGCTCCGGGGCCGCCCCCTCGCAATAGGGCCGCGTGGACCGGCCGTCGAACACCAGATCGGTCGAGAAGGTGACGAGCGGCAACCCGTGGCCGGCGCACGCGGCGGCCAGCCCGGCCGGCCCGTCGGTGTTGTGTCGGCGGCACCGCTCGGCCTCGGCCTCGGCCGCGTCCACCTTCCCGTACCCGGCCGCGTTCACCACCGCCCACGGCCGCAGCCGGGCCAGCGCCGCGCCGACGGAGGCCGGGTCCGTGATGTCGCACTCGTCACGGACCGGGGCGACGACCGCGAGCCCGCGGCACGCGCAGGCCCGGAGGAACGCCGAGCCGAGCGGCCCGGCCCCGCCCGTGAGGAGGATCGGCCGGGCTGGCGTGACGGCCGGGCCGTCGGATGTTGCCGGGCGGTCGGGGAACAGCAACCGGTCGGACCGCCGCCACCACCCCGGGCTGTCGAGCACCGGGTGTACCGGTTCGGCGCCGCCCGCCAGTTGCTTGACCAGTGCGGCGACCGCGGTCGGGCGCGGCGGGTCGGCCCGGGCGTCGAACGCGCCCGGCTCGTAGCTCCCGCGCTCCTCGGTGACGAGCGAGTCCCAGCCGTGCGCCCCGAACACCGACCACGCGGTGACGGCCTGCACGTCGGCCCCGTCCGCCCGCGCGGCGCACGCGGCCCGCCACACGTCCGCGAGCCAGCGCACCTGCTCCTCGCGGGTGCAGCCCAGGTGCGCCTCGGTCACCGCGACCGGGCGCCGGTACCGCTCCCATGCCTCGGCAAGCACGCCGCCCGCCCCCGCGGTCCCGCCCGGGAGGATGCGCACGGCTTCCGTGTCCACGTACACGTGCCGGCCGTTCCCGCCCCGCGCGGCCGGCGGGTAGCGTTCCAAACGCGGGTCGAGGTACCGCTCGCTGGTGACGTAGTAGTTCGCCCCGAGCACGTCGGGGGGGCACGGGTTGCGGTGGAACCAGTCCACCTCGGCGGCCGGGGCACCGGACCAGCGCAAGTAGGCCGCGAGCGGGTGCCGCTCGCCCACCCGGCCGCACAGCAGGTCCCACGAGAGCCACCGCCGCGCGTTCTCGAAGTGGGCCTGGTACGCCAGCGCGGGCGGCGCGTGGGTCTTGCCCAGGTCTTCGGTCTGGATCAGGCGGGCGGCCGGGTTGACCGCCCGCACCGCCCGCATCGCGAGCACGACCGCCCGGCACTGGGTGAGCAGGCACCGGACGAACGTGGCGTCGTCGCGGCCGTGCGGGTACCAGTGCCCGTACAGCCCGGCGAACCGGGCCGTGGTGAGGGGCTCGTTCACCGGCGTGTACGCGTCCGCCCACGGGTACCGCGCGGCGACCCGCGCGGCGAACGCGGCCAGGCCGTCGGCGAAGGCCGGATCGGTGAGCGACGTGTGCGGCGGGCCGCTCCCGTGATGGACCAGCCCGAGGATCGGCCGCACGCCCGCGCGGCGCAGCCGGTCGAGCCGGTCGTCGGTACGGTCCCACTCCCCCGGGTCGGCCGCGTGCCGCTCCCAGAGCACCGGGTACCGCACGGCCGTCACCCCCAAACCGGCTAGGCGCTCGATGTCGCCGGGCCGGTGCTCGTGCCCGCCGCGGGCGAGCTGGTCGTGGTACCGGTCGCCGACGCGGTTCACCGTACACTCGACCCCGGCCCACACCTCGGGCCGGTCGCGGTCGGTCGCCCCCCCCATCGCTCCGCCCTCTGGAGGAATGGAACCCGGCCCTCGGCCGCCTGCGGTCACTGCGGCCGGCGGGACCAGAAGGCGTGCCGCCCGGTTCGGCCGCCGCACTGCGGGCAGGTGGGGAAGTACTCGCGGTCCACGCTGGCCTCGTGCCCGCACCGGCGCCCGGCGCGGACCGGCACCGGCAGCCCGCACCGCTCGCAGTCGTGCAGCGGCTCGGCCTCGTCGTCCCGCAGGTACACCTCGACCAGCTCGCTCGGCAGCGCGTCCGGCAGCGCCCCCCGGTCGGCGTCGAGGCGCGCCAGGAGGGCGCGGAGGCCGCGGCCCCCGCAGTGCGGGTCGGTGAGCAGGGCCCGCACCCGCCCCCGCTGGGCGGCGGGCACCGCCGCGAGGAACATCCCCATCGTCTCACTCGCGCCGTCGTGCCCGGCCGCGGGAAGCTGGTTGCGTACCATCGAACCGTCTCCGTCGTTCGTCGTTAGTAACGGCCTCCGTGCCGCGGTGTTGGGGGCGAACATGTTGACACATCCGGGCCGTCAGGCCGGCGCCAGGGCCGACGAGCCGAGGGCGGCGCGGGCCTCGTCCGCGGCCTTCTTGCCGGCCAGGAACGCGTGGTCCGAGTTGTAGTACTCCCACTCGCTGTACCGCCCGGCCAACTGGATCCCGTGCCCCGCCAGCCACTCGCGGATCAGCCGCACGTTCGCCGGCCGGGCGTGGTCGTACACCACGTAGGCGTGCGGCATGTCCACCTGGTTCGCGGCCCAGATCAGGTCCGCGGCGTCGATGATGCCGACCTTGACGCAGTCGGCGATGCACCGCCGGATCAGTTCCTCGCCGTCGCACGGGAGCGGCTTGAGCGGCCCGTAGGTGATCTCGCAGGTGAGCCCGAACCCGCCCGGCGGGTTGCAGTGCGGGCTCGCGTTCCCCTGCACGAAGATGCGGTGGAACACCGTGTCCTCGGGGTAGTAGATCCAGTGCTTCTCGGTCACGCTCGCGCGGCCCACCCCGAGGTTCACGCACCGCACCGAGGTGAACCGCAGGGCCTCCGCGGCCCGCCGCACCCGCTCGGGCGCCTCGCCCCCCATCGCCCGGATCAGCACCGGCAGCGGCATCGTGCTGACGAGCCGCTCGTACCCGATCTCCTCGCCCGCGGTCGTGGTCACCACCCGCCGCAACGGGGACACGGCGCGCACCCGGGTGTTCAGCCGCAGCTCGCCCCGCAGCCGGGGCAAGAACCCGTCCATGAGGGCCTGGAAGCCGCCCCGGAGCGGGTACCCGAACCGGGCGTTCGGCCCCATCGGCTTGGGCTTGGGCAGCAGCGCGCCCTCGATCATCTCGCGCAGGTCCGGCATCGGCACCCGCCCGCCCAGCCAGCTCGTCTCCATCGTGTCCAAGGGGACCGCCCAGATCTTCCGGTTGTACGGGATCGCGAAGTGCTTCGCGATCCCGGCGCCCCACACCTTGTAGATGAACTCCTCGAAGTTCCGCGGCTCGGTCGGTTCGCCCCCCGTACCACTCCCGGCCCGCGGGGCCAGCGGCACCGTGCTCTCGGCGACCCCGTCCGCGCAGCAGTCGGACACGCCCGCGTCCTTCGGGTCGGCCGTCGGGGTCAGCCCGCACGTGCCGCTCTTCGCGTGCTTCCCGTTGCCGTTCGCGCCGTGCCCGTTGGCGGCCGGCAGCGGCTTGGGGGGCTCCGGCTTCTGGGTCGCGCTCCCGAAGCGGGCTTCGATCGCGCCCAGAATGCACTCCGTGATGACATCCGCCGGGAGGCCGTACAGCGCCCCCTGGAACGGGTACCGGGTATACACGCCCTTGCTGTAGACCCACGCCTCGCGGTCCTGCCAGTGGACGTTGTCCCCCAACAACAGCCCGTACATCTCGTGGACGTACGGGTCGTTCGAGAACATGATGTGGCCGGCCCAGTCGAACGTGAACCCGTTGTCCACCAGCGACCGGCACCACCCGCCGACCGCGTCGTTGGCCTCGAGCAGCAGCGCGTCCCCGCCCAGGTGGTACGCGGCGCTCAGCCCGGTCGGCCCGGCCCCGATGACGACCACCGGGGCCGCCGGTGGGCGGCCGGGGGTCGCGCCCCCGGTGCGGGCCGCGGCCCGCTCCGCGCACGCCTCGATGCGGTCGGCCATGAGGGTCGCGGTCGCGTCCCACGACGTTTTCGCGAGCACAGACTTATATTGCTCCAACCGCCGGCCCCTCGCGTCGGGAGTTTCGGCCAGCGCCCGCTCGCACGCGACCACAAACTCTTCGGGCGTGCTCGCCAGCCCCACCATCGCGCCGTACGGCTCGGCCACGTCGGCGATGGGCGTGGACACGATCGGCTTGCCGGCCGCCATGTACTCGACTGTCTTGGTCGGGCTGATGTACCGGGTGGACTCGTTCCGCGCGAACGGGAGCAGCGCCACGTCCCAGCCCGCCAGGAACGCGGGCAGGTCCGTGTACGGCCGCTGGCCCAGGAAGTGGACGTTGGGGCGGCGGGGCAGGTCCGCCGGG
This sequence comes from Gemmata algarum, assembly GCF_034097035.1. Lineage (NCBI taxonomy): Bacteria > Pseudomonadati > Planctomycetota > Planctomycetia > Gemmatales > Gemmataceae > Gemmata > Gemmata algarum. The sequence continues at coordinate 44,268 of NZ_JAXBLV010000202.1, read as the reverse complement.
TCGATCTTGACCACCGGCCCGACCATCACGAACTGCCAGTCGGGCCGGGCGGCGGCGGCGGCGGCGAGCAGCGCGCGGTCGAACCGCTCGTCGATCACGCCGAAGAACCCGAGCCGCGGGCGCGGCAGGGCCGCCTGCTCGGCCGGTTCCGGCAGCGGGCCGGCCGCGGTGCCGAAGTGGGCCGCGTCCACGCTCGACGGGAAGCAGTGGCAGTTGGCGTGGCGGTCCTTCTTCGCCCGGTACAGGCTCGGGCCGCCGGTGAACACCACGTCCGCCCGCTCCAGCAGCCGGCGCTCCAGCTCCAGCAGTTGCGGCGGGGCGAACTGGAACGCCGACAGCTCGTCCATGCAGTCGTACACCGTGACCCGCGGGGCCAGCCCGTCGGCCAGCGGCAGCGCCATCGGGGTGTAGAACCACAGGTCGTACGCCCCGCCGGCGCGCGCGACCAGCTCGCGCACGAGCGGGCGCAGCTCGGGGTACTGGGCGTCGTTGAACCCGGCGTGCCGGGCGGCGGTGTGCGGCCGGCACACGGTCAGGCCCGGCGGCCCCTCGCGCAGCTCCCACCGCGGCGGCCCGTCCGTTTGGGTCGGCTCCTCGACGAAGAACACCGGGCGCGTGCGGGCCAGACGGGTCATCAGGTGCTGCGGGCGCTGGAAGACGAAATCCCAGCGGAGGTGCGAGAACACGACGAGCGCAGGGGGCTTGGACATATCTGGCCTCGGGAGCGGGCGTGTGGCGGCGTCCCGGGGTGAGCAACTGACGCACCAGACGGGCGGGTCCGGCGAAGCTCCCGACAGGGCGTCAGGAGGCCACGCAATCGGTCCACCGCGTTGTGTCAGCGGTTGCCCGCGCTGCCCGCCGGGCGCCGCCCGCGCGGCCGGCGGCGGCCTTCACACCCCTTCGCGGCGGCCTGCCCGCTGCCGGTGCATGAGTTCGTCGCGCCACCCCTGCTCCTGTTCGTGCTCCTGGGCCGTCGTCGGGCCGCGCGTGGCCCGGGCGATGTCGGCGAGCGGGAACTTGGGGGTGCGGTCCGCGAACAACAGCCCGTTCGCCTCCTGGTACGTGTCCGCGAACTGCGTGTAGCAGAACCCGGACAGCACCGGCAGCGCGCGCACCACCGCCAGCAGCCGCGAGTACCGGTCGGCGAGCGCCTGCGTCGAGCCGACCCGGCTGTAGCCCCAGGCGCCGACGTCAGGCGAGTACGCGATCCCGCCGAACTCGGTGAGCACCACCGGGTGGTCCGGGTGCTGGGCGCCGGCGTCCCCGAGCACCAGCATCCGGCCCCCGGGGCGCTCCCGCCGGAACAGGCGGGACAGGTCGTCGGCGGCGCCGTACCGGGCCGCGATGCGCTCGAGCTGATCGTCGTAGTCGTGGATCCCGATGACGTCGGTGGCCACGCTCTCCCACCCGTCGTTGCCCACCACCGGGCGCGTCGGGTCGAGCGTCTTGGTGAGGAAGTACAGGGCGCGGACGTAGTTCCGCTGGGCCGGGCTGTCGGGCAGGTCCGGGACGCCCCAGGACTCGTTGAACGGCACCCACGCGATCACGCACGGGTGCGAGCGGTCGCGCTCGATCACCGCGGCCCACTCGGCCGTCAGCCGCTCCACGGACTCGGTGTTGAACCGGTACGCGCTGGGCATCTCCTCCCACACCAGCAGCCCGAGCGCGTCGGCCCAGTACAGGTACCGCGGGTCCTCGATCTTCTGGTGCTTCCGCACCCCGTTGAACCCCATCGCCTTGGTGAGCTCCACGTCGCGGCGGAGGGCGCTGTCGTCGGGCGCGGTCTGGCCCGTCCCGGGCCAGTACCCCTGGTCGAGAACCAGCCGGAGCGCGAGCGGGCGGCCGTTCAGCACGAACCGGTCCCCCTGCACGGCGATCGACCGCAGCGCGGTGTAGCTCCACGCCTCATCGACTACGGCGCCGTCCGGCGCGAGCAGCTGGAGGTGCGCGTTGATGAGCGTCGGGCGCTCCGGGCTCCACAGCAGCTCGTTGCGGTAGTCGTCGATGCCCGGGTCGGACAGCGCGATGCGGCGGTGCACCTCCCCCGCGACCACGCGGTAGGTGTCGTCGGCCAGGAGCACCGGGCCGGCGGTGAGGACGGCCCGCAGCCGCAGCCCGTCCGGGGGCGGGCCGCCGTCGGCGTGGACGAACGCCTCCAGCCCGATCTCCCACCGCTCCAGCGTCGGGGTCCAGCGCACCCGGCCGATCCGCACCGCCGGCACCCGCTCGAGCCACACCGGCTGCCAGATGCCGGTGGCCCGCGGGTACCAGATGGAGTGCGGGTGGAGCTGCCAGTCCTGCTTGCCGCGCGGCTTCGCCAGGTCGTGCGGGTCGTCGTCGGCGCGGACCACCAGCTCGACCGGGCCGCCCCCCGCCGCGGCGTCCGTCAGGTCCGCGTGGAACGGGGTGTACCCGCCCCGGTGGGCCGCGACCCGGGCGCCGTTGGCCCACACCACGGACTCGTAATCGACCGCGCCGAAATGCACGTGCAGCCGCTCGTGCGGCCCGAGTTCGGCGGGCGGCAGGCGGAGCCGGTACCAGCACCGCTTGTAAAAGCCCGACTCGACAACGCCGCTGGCTTCCGTTTCCGGGGCGAACGGCACCCGGATCGTGCGGTCCCAGGCGACCTCCGCGGGGGCCGCCCACCGGGCGCCCGGGTCGCGGGCGAACTCCCATATGCCGTCGAGAGAGGTCCAGTTGCGGCGTAGCTGCGGGCGCGGGTGGGTCGGCCGGTTGCGGTCGGGCATCCCGTTTCTCCTCACGTTGTGGTGCGCGAGAGCGGTGCAAACGGGGTACCGCGCCCCGCGGTCAGGAGCCCGCGCCCGTCCGTCGGGAGTTCGATCAATCGCGCCGCGCGGGCGCCCCGGCGGCGCGAGCGTTGCCGACGAACCGTTCGTGAGAAGAAGGCGGTGCTAACGCGATCGAACGACCGCCAGAGATGTGGGTGATCCGCGGGGCCGGGCGCCGCCGCGGTTGAAGCCAGAAGCGGTTCCACCCACCGGGCCGCCGCGCCCGCCCGGCGCGGGCGGACGCGGCCCCGGCGGGCCGTCAATCGAACTGCACGCCGCCGGCCGCGCGCCGGCTGCGCTCCGCCGCCTCGCGGTACGCTTCCGGCGACGTGAACACGCCCGGCCACGGCCGCCCCGCCAGTTGCCGGAACAGCCGGTTCGCGAGCACGTGCTGGCCGGCCCGCGCGGCCATCTGGGCGTACACCGTCTTCGCGTACCGGCACGCCGGGTCCGCCTGGGTCCATGTTTGGAGCACCTCCTCCATCTGCGACCAGAACCGGGGGTTGTTGAGCAGGCCGCGGTGGCGCGTCTCCAGGACGTTCAAATCTATCTCGAACGCGAGGAGCCCGAATCCCCCCTCCCAGCGGCCGATGCTGTGCGCGATCAGCCGCAGTGCGAGCCGCTCCCACCCGCCCTCGTCCCCGTCCCCCGCCGACACCCGGTACCGGACGAGCCACCGCAGCGCCTCGTAGTTGTCGGGGTTCGCGGCCCCGGCCCGCATGAACCACCGCTCCGTAACGGACCGCGGCTCCCGCAGCCCGGTGGCGACCGCGAGCATCCGGGTCGGCGCTTCGGGCCGCTCCGGGGCCAGCCGCCACGCCCGTTCCAGTAAGGCTCTCGCGTCCCGCAGCCGCGGCGCATCGGCGCGCCGCGGGCCGGCCGCTTCTCCCCACCCGGCGGTGATGAGCACCGCCGCGGACACGACCAGCGAGCCGTATGCGTCGCCCCCGGCCGCGAGTGCGGCGCTCAACCGCTCGCCGTCCGCCGACCGGCCCGCGGGGAGCGCGACGAGAAGCCGGTCAGCGGCGCGGAGCAGTTCTTGCCGGGCGACCGGTTCCGAGTCCGCCGCGGCGCTGGTGAACAGCGGCCACAGGTCCGCGAGCCGGTCCGCACTGCCGCCGGCCGTGGGGTCCGTGATGTCCAGCGCTGCCGGGAGCCGCACCGCGACCGGGTAGCGACTCGCCGCGAGCCGCGCCGCGGCCTTCCGGAGTTTGTCGCCGCCCCCGGTGCCGAGCCCGGTCGCGGCCCCGAACCGGGCGTGAAGGGTGGCAACGAGCGGGTCGTCACACCCGGCCGCGACAGCGCGTTCGAGCGCCCCCCAGGCGGCGTCCGCGACACCCCCGGACAGGAAGCCGGGCGCCTCGGCGTCGGCCACCGCGTTCAGCGCTGCAAGCCCCTCGGCGCGCCCCGGGCCGTCGGCGGGGTACGCGGCGCCGAACGAGTCGCGGTACGTCCGCGCGAACCACTCCCGTCGGGCCGCGCGCGCGGCCGTCCGGCGCTCCGGCTCGCCGAGCTTTGAGTAACCCGGGTAGGGCGACGGGGGCGCCGCCCCCCCGAAGGTCTTCTCGACCCCGCGGTAGGCCTGTGCGGCCGCCGCGGCGAACTCGTCCGGCCCAGCGAACACCCCGGGCCGGGGACGGTTTTTGAGCGCTTCGAACAGCGGGACCGCGATCTCGTACCGCTCGGCGTCGGTCGCGAGCCGCGCGTACAAGGTGCGGGCGTGCCAGTCGGCGGGCCGGGCCGCGAGCCAGGCGTCGAAGAACGTTTGCACCTCGGCCCACCCGTCCGCCGTGGTGAGGAAGTTCGGGCGGTGCCGGCGGGCGATCTCGAACGTGACGGCCGCGGCGGCCGGGACGCCCGCGTCCCAGGCGCCGCGCTCGCGGCACGACCGCGCCACGGCCAGCGCGTCCGGAACGGTGCCGCCGCGGTCCGGGCCGACGGCGTCCGCCAGCGCGGCCCAGGCCCGCGGGTTGTCGGGGTCCGCCTCAACGGCGCGGGCGAACCACCGCCGGGCCTCGTCGGCGCCCAGGCCGAGCCCGGCCGTCACGGCGATCAGCTCGGTCGGGGCGGCCGGGCACGCGGGCTCCAGTTCCCACGCCCGCTGGAACGCGGCGCGGGCACGTTCGAGTGCGGCCCGCGCCGCAGGGCCGGTGCCCGCGCGCCCCGCCCGCGCGGCGTGGAAGCCGTCGAGTGCGAGGCGGACGTGCTCGCGGGCACCCGCTGCGGTCAGGGCCGCCGCGGCGCGCGTGTGGTTCTCCTCCGGCGTGCCGCACACGGGGGCGTCGCGCCCGACCAGCTCGCGGGCCGTCGCGAGCAGCAGCGCCTCGGCGGCCGGGCTCGGGTCGCGCGCGGCCTCGGCGAACGCCGCCCACAGCGCGTCACGCACCTGGGCGGCCGCCGCCACCCGTTCGGCCGGGGACCGCTCCAGCAGGTCCGCGCTGCGGTCCACCGCGTCGAGGTGCGCCTCCAGGCGGTAGGCCGCCGGGTACTTCGTCCGGCCGAGCGCCTCGGCGAACCGGAAGCCCGCCTCGCCGGGCGTGTCCGCCCCCGCCTCCGCGCCGACGCGCCACTCGGCGAACGTCACGAACGGGTCCTTCGACCCGTCAACGACCGCCCGCCGGAGGGCCTCGCGGCAGTGAGCCACGAGCGCGTCCGGCGGGTGCGGGTGGGCCAGGAACAGGGCGTAGTCCTCGACGGCCCACAGCACGGTGTCGTGGATCCGGGCCGGGCCGTCGAACGCGGCCTCGAACGCCGGCACGAGCGCGGCGCGGGCGGCGGCGTACTTCGCCGCGCGGTGCGGCGGCAGGCCGTTCGGGTCGATGGGCGAGGGCAGGCGCAGGCGGTCCGGTCCCGGCGCCCGGGCGACCGGCGCGGGGGACCGGAACAGGCCGAGAAAATGTCCCACGAGGGCGAACGTGCCGAGACCGCACACGACCACGACCGCGGCGTAAGCCCACGGCGGAAGGCGAGACGAGGCCATTAACGCTCCGGTCAATAGGGAGAGGTGCTCACCCGCCCGGCGGGCGGCCGGTGCGGGCCCAGGTGCGGTAGCGCGCGAGGGCGGCCGGCGAGCGGAAGCCGCCGCCGCTGAAGTCGTCGCCGACGGCGTTCAGCTCCCGGACCGCCACCCCGTGCTGCCCGGCGAGGCACGCGGCGCGGGCGTGGCTGCCCCGCACCCAGAGCAGCTCGGGGCGCTCCCGCCGGACCACGGTGTACCCCGTGTCCAGCACCCGCCACACCAGCGGCTGGGAGTACTGCGGCCGCGCCTGTGCCGCGGCGGCCGCCAAGACCGGCTCGGGCACCGGCATGTTCGCGGTCAGGTTCGACACCGCGGCGAGCGGCAGCAGCCCGTTCACGTTGCGGGTGCGGACGCACTGCCACGCGAACCCGAGGTACTCTTCCTGCGACCCCTGCCACTTCGGGTGCAGGGACTCCACCTTGGTCGCGCACGCCTGGGCGTTGTCCGGGTCGGCCCGCATGGCCCGCTCGAACCACCGCTCCATCTCGTCGCGGGGGTGGCCGCGGCCCATGCACACGGTCAACATGCTGGTCGCGGCGTGCGGCCGGTTCGGGTCCCGCTCGTGGGCGGCGGTCAGCGCCTCCTCGGCCTCGGCCAGGCGCTCGGAGAACTGCCGCCAGCCGTCGGGGGTGACGGTGTTGGCGTACCCGTAGCCCCGCGCGTCCCACGCGTACCGGATCAGGAAGGCGCCGCGCACCGCCAGTTGCGTCGCCTCGGGCGCGCCGCCCTTCTTGAGGCACGCGGCGATCTCCTCGTGGGCCTTCTGGCGGCTCCGACCCGCGCTCATCGACTGCCGCTCCCGCAGGGTGGTGAGTTCGATGACGTTGTCCTGGTTGACCGGGTCCGGGTCGGCGCTGACTTTGGTCAGCAGCTCCCAGAACCGTTTGTCCCAGGTCGCGATCTCGTCCGCCGGGGCGCGGTGCTCGTGGAACTGGGCGAGCAGGTTGTGAACCGCGTGGATCTTGCGCGCGTCGGCGTACCGGCTGTCCCACACCAACTGGGTCACGCGGCGGGCCTCGGCCAGCACCCGATCGGGGGGCACGGCGCCGGCGGCCCGCTGCGCTTGAAGGTGGAAGTACTGCACCAGCGGGTCGTCGCACCCGTCGGCGACGGCCGCGGCCAGCGCGGCGGCGCTCGGCGCGTCTTCGGGGCTGTGTGAGGCGAACGGGGAGCGGATCGCCATTTCCTTCGCGCGCAGCGCGAGCGCGGTCCGGGCCTTCGCGGCCCACGGCGCGTCGGCCCGGCCGACGCGGCCGAAGGCCAGTTCGGTCGTGTCCCGGCACCACTCCAGGTGGGCGGTCCGGAGCGCCTTGGCCCGGGCCTCGTCCTGCGGGATCGCCGGCCCCTCTGCGGCGTACCGGTCGAGTTCGGCCACGGCCGCCGCCGCAACTGGGTCGGCCGGGCGGAACGGGTCCGCGTCGTCGGCCGCGGGGGCGATCGCCGGCGCCTGGGGGAGGGGCGGCGGCGGGGCCGGCGTGCCGACGGGCGGGGCCGGCTTCTGCGGCAGCGGCGCCACCGCGACCGGCCCGACGGCCCCCTGGTCCGGTTCCCGGGTCAGTGACCGCACCAGCACGAGCGCCCCGGCCGCCGCGGCCCCGAGGGCGGCGGTCCCGAGCCCGACGAAAAGCAGCGCGCGGAACGGGGAGCGGGCGGCCGGCGCGCCGGCCCCATCATCCTCTTCGTCTTCATCCCGGTCGTCGGGCGCCGAGAAAATGTGCTCGCACCGGGGGCACTCGATCGCTTCGGCGCCGGGCGGCTGGACGAGGCGGACATCGCACTCGGGGCACCGGATCTTGCGTGTCGGCATGGGCGCCTGGGGGTGGAACGGGCGGGCGGTCCGTCGGAGGAGTTATCGTGCCGGTCGGTCCAGCCGGCGTCAAGTGAAATCGGCGAACGGTCACCTGCGCGCCCGTTGGAGCGGGCCTTTCGTCACGGCCCGGGGCGCCGCAGGTTCGTTTGCACGGCAACGAGAACGGGCCGGGCCGGCTGCGCCGACCCGGCCCTCATTTACTCTCGTCGATTACGGCTGTCTTATCTTCTGCCTTTGTGGCACAGACATTCCTGTCTGTGCGGCTCTGAGACCCCGCACAGACAGGAATGTCTGTGCCACAAATTAGGCACAATTGGTCAACGTCATTCGTTCAGAAGCGCGATCGCGAACACGCGGCCTACTTCGTGAACCGGTAGATCCCCTTACCGGTGTTCGTGACGGTCAGGAAGTAGATCTCGCCGTTCTCGTCCTCGCCGAACGACACCACCGGCCGCTGCGGGTCCTTGATCGGGCGGTTCGCGGTCACCCGCTTCGCCCCCTCGTCGTACTTGAGCGCCCACAGCCGCGACGTGACGTAGTCCGCGTACAGGTAGTGGCCGTCGAGCTCCGGGAGCGCCTTGCCGCGGTACACCCCGCCGCCGGTGATCGACTTGCCCACGTCGTGGTGGTACTCCCAGACCGGGTCGATCATCCCCTTGTTCTCGCGCACGCCCTTCGGCCCGAACGGGTGGAACGACTCGCGCAGGTTCCACCCGTAGTTGCCGCCCTTCTCGATGATGTTGATCTCTTCGTACAGGTTCTGGCCCACCTCGCCGGCCCACAGCCGGCCGGTCTTGCGGTCGAAGCTCATGCGCCAGATGTTGCGGACCCCGTACGCCCAGATCTCGGGCCGCGTGTCGTTCTTCCCGACGAACGGGTTGTCCTTCGGCACCGCGTAGTTCTTGCCGTCGGCCTTCTGGTCCACGTCGAGCCGCAGGATCTTGCCGTAGAGCGTGTTCAGGTTCTGGCCGTTCTCCTGCGGGTCGCCGCCCATCCCGCCGTCGCCGTGGATCACGTACAGGAACCCGTCCGGGCCGAAGCAGATGGTGCCGCCGTCGTGGTTCCAGAACAGCTTGTTCTCGTAGCGAAGAACCTGCTCCTCGGACGCCGGGTCGAGCTTGGTCGGGTCGGCCTTGCTGACCCGGAACCGCGACACCACGTTGACCTTGTTCTCCTTCTTCGGCGTGTAGAAGATGAAGACCTCGCCCTTCTCCTTGAACTTCGGGTGGAACGCGAGGCCCAGCAGCCCTTCCTCGTTCGTGTTGTCGTTGTACTTCACGCGGTCCCGGATATCGAGCACCACGTTGGTCTCGGTGGCCTTCTGGTCGTTGGCGAACGTGTACACGACGCCCTGTTGTGTGGCGACGAACACGCGGTTGGAGCCGTCCCCGGCGTGCGTGAGCACGAGGGGGCGCAGGGGCACCACCCGGCCCGTCGCGCCCTCTGCGTCCCACCCCTCCCACTTGAGGTCCGGGAACGCGACCTCGGTCTTCAGCGGCAGCGGGCTGAAATCGACCTCGGCGCCCGGCACCTGGGCCGCAACCGCGGTCACCGTGCCCGCGGTCGCGTCCGCCACCAGGACGTTCGCCCCGCTCGCGTCGAGGCACAGGTCTCCGGCGGACTTGAGCCCCCCGGCGACCGGCACCGGCTTCTCGCCGGGCCGGGGAATCACGAACAGCTTGCCCGACGCCCCGCCGGACACGAACAGCCGGCCGTAGTAGTCCCAGGCGAGGCCGCTCGCGCCGTCAACGCCCTCGGCGATCAGGTCGCTGGTGCGGTCGGCGAGCTTGACGCGGTAGACCTTGCCCGTCCCGGCGTCGGTGAAGAGCACGTGCGACGCGCCGTCCATCGCCACCCCGCCGGGCGTGTGCAGGCCCTTCAGTTTGGTGGCGTCCACGAGGACATCGACCGTGCCCGGCCCCCGCCCCCCTTGGCCCGGCCCCTTCGGCGCCGCGGGCGGGGCGACGCGGTACAGCGCGCCACCGCTGCCATTGGCGCCGGCGTCGGTCACGAACACCGTGCCGCTCTCCGGGTCCGCGACCACATCGGCGAGCGCCTTCGCCGCGACCGGGAACTTGTCCGCGGGCACGTACACCTCGGCCTTCGGGTCCTTGCCGAAGACGTTGACGCGGAGCAGCCCGGCCTTATCGACGACGTAGAGCCAGTTGCGGAACAGCGCGAGCCCCTTTGGGTCGTTGAGCCCGGTCACGAAGGGGGTCGCTTTGCCGTCCTTGATAACGGCAACGGAGCCGTCACCGTCCTTGCCGGGTTCGCCGGCGAGCGACACGAACACGCGCCCGTCCTGCGCGGCCGCAATGGACTGCGGGTGGGCCAGGCCGCTGGCGAGCGGCTTGGGCGGCTCCGCCGCCCGGGCGCCGGCCGGGGCTCCCAGGAGAAGCAACAAAGAGAGGTACCGCGTCATGGCGTCAATGATCCTCACGCGTGCGGAAGGTGCCGGGATAGTCTGCCGCACCGCCCCGCGAAGGACAAGGGGGGAGGCAACGGGCGTACTTGTTTAGCGCCCCGCAAGCTCTGACCCAAATCCCACAGAGGTATTGCTGAAATGTTAGTCTAATCCGCCACACGAAATTGCAATGGTGGTTTCATGGCTGTCATGCAGGCGCGGATAGATGCGTGGGAAGTAGCGATCCGAGAACGTCAGGAACGGTTGGGCGAAGCCGCTATTGTGTTGCAGCACCCGAGCCGATCTCACCGGCCTTCGATAATCGCGAATGACGGCCCAGGCCTGTTCCTTGACCGATCCGACTCGCCACCTGAAACCCGCACTCGCGCAGCCCCAACTCCTCCAAGCCCGCGACGCGCCGCGAACCAATCCGCCGAACCTTACCCGCGTAAGTTTTTTCGCGTTGTAATTTGGTGATCGAGCGGCAATACGCTGCGCTCGTTCGCGAGCGCAGCGTGTGTGCTTCAGGGTATTTTCGCACCACCGAGCCCGACGGTTCAGGTACTTGCCCTTGTGAACGTGGTCAGACTCGGCTCATTAACTTTCAGCTCCGGCAGATATGCTCAACTCCATCGCCCGTGTACTCCTGGTGGGAACAGCCGGCACTCGGACCGGTCTGGCGTATCGACGCGGGCCGTGTGCTCTGCTGATCTTCACGCTTTTCGTCGCTGGCGCGTGTCAGCGCCGGGAGTCAAGCGGCAACGCAATATCGAGCGTGCTAGCCCCAGGTTCGACCGCGCTGCCCCAAACGGAAACGCCCGAGGCTCCAATCGTTGACAGTGTCTCGGAAGACTACGCTGTCGTGGAGCGGTGCTGGCGCGAGCACCGCAGCACCGCGGATTTCTTCAAGGCACAGGGGGAGAAGCGGGCACCTGCGTGGAAGGATGCTGCCACACAGGGTTCGAGCAAAGGGATGCTCCTTTATGCCCGGTCCCTTCAAGAGGGGGCAGGCGTAGCGAAGGATCTGGCCGAAGCGGCGAAGTGGTTCCGCAAGGCCGCGGAACTCGGGTTGCCGATGGGACAGTATGCTCTGGGGAGCTGCTACGTCACCGGCGAGGGCGTGGGGAAGGATCCGGTCGAAGCGGTGAGGTGGTTCCGTAAGGCCGCAGAAGCTGGGTATGCCGAAGCGATGCGTTCCGTGGGTGGGTGTTACGCAAATGGCGTGGGCGTAGGCAGGGATCCGGTCGAGGCGGTGAGGTGGTTCCGTAGGGCCGCAGAACTCGAGTTGCCGATGGGGTTGCACGATCTGGGGATGTGCTACCTCATTGGCGTGGGCGTGGAGAAGGATCCGGTCGAGGCGGTGAGGTGGTTCCGCAAGGCCGCGGAACTTGGCAATGTCGAAGGAATATTCAAGCTCGGCTTGTGTTACGACGACGGTGTCGGGGTCGCGAAAGATCGGGTCGAAGCGGCCAGGTTGTTCCGTAAGGCCGCAGAGTTCGACAACGCCGAAGCGATCCACGTGTTGAGTGCGCGTTACCTCAACGGTGATGGCGTACCGAAGGACTCGGCCGAGGGGATCAAGTGGCTTCGCAAGGCGGTGGAACTCGGCAATGCCGATGCGATGCACAGCATGGGTGCGTGTTACGTTAACGGCGTCGGGGTCGCGAAAGATACAGTCGAGGCGGTCAGGCTGTTCCTCAAGGCCGCACAACTCGGCCAGACCGAAGCGATGCGAAGTTTGGGCGCGTGTTACTTCAATGGCGATGGTGTGCCGAAGGACTCGGTCGAGGCGGTCAAGTGGTTCCGTAAAGCGGCAGACCTCGGTAACGCCAAAGCGATACACAGCATGGGTACTTGCTACGTCAATGGCGTCGGGGTGGCAAAGGATCCGGTCGAGGCGGTCAAGTGGTTCCGCAAAGCGGCAGACCTCGGTAATGCCGAAGCCATGCGAAACCTGGGTATACACTACGCCGATGGTCTTGGGGTCGCGACAGATCCGGCCGAAGCGGTGAAGTGGTTCCGCAAAGCGGCAGACCTCGGCCTACCGATGGCGATGGCGAATCTGGGGAAGTGTTACGTGCTCGGCATCGGAGTAACTAAAGACACCGTTGAAGGGTTGAAATGGGTCCGTAAGGCTGCGGAACTCGGCGAACCGTACGCCATGCACCTTCTCGGCGCCTCCTACCTTGCGGGTTTGGGCACGCCCAAGGATTCATCGGAGGCGGTGCTGTGGCTCACCAAAGCCGCGGAACTCGGATGGGCAGAATCTCGAGACATCTTGCAGCGACTGCACCGCACACCGCTACTGCCGCCATGCACTAATTAATTAGAACAAACTGTTATTCAAGAGAGCTAAAGTTGCGAGCAAAGACGGCCTCGCACCCGACTCGAATCGCAGGCGTTGTCTTTTTTCCCACGTAGGACCACGCCTCGTCGGCTTGGACCTGCTGTGGTTGGACGTGCCGAACCATCTGGTCGTGGAACCGCTGGCTTTGGTCCCAGGCCGCCGCGCGAATGGGAGCACGGTGTTCAGGTTAACCCGGCACATGCGCCCGGTGGGCCGCGTGCCGTTGCCATCGACCAAGTGCCGGGCGATGTCGTGGACCTTCTCGTCGCACAGGTGGAACCCGAACAGGGGCGTGCCCTTACGCTCCGAGAAGTTCTTCCCACAGGTGATGCACCGCGTGCATCGGATGCCCCGCGTCTGGCTCGACAGCCGTGGGACCGGAGGTTGCCTTGGCCCGCCTGGGCATACGTGGCACAGTTGGGGTTGGGACACGCGATGTTCGTCCCATCGCGCTCTCGTACACCCCTTCCACACTTGGCTGCGGCGGTCTATCGCCCTAGCAAATCGAGACTTCCGACGGAAGCGTAAGGACTTCGAGTCAAAAGTCGTCAGGTCAGCAAGTCGTAAACTCACAGACCATCATTCTCATTGGATTTGTGACTTTACGACTTTCGACGATCGGACTTTTGACCCGAAGCCCTACGCAAGTCGCCACCGTTGTCTTTCCAAAATCGCCGGTTGAGCGAACATGTCCGCGTCAGCGGCTGTTCTTCTCAGTCACGCGCGCCCGAGTGGCTTCAGGACCTTCACGCGGTCGGCGTTGAGCGGTACGAAGTCCGACCACTTCGCGGGCACATCCCCATCCAGGAAAATCGCCTCGACCGGACACTCGGGGGCACACGCCCCGCAATCGATGCAATCGTCCGGGTCGATGTAGAGCTGGCGCTCGTCGCCGTAAAAGCACTCGCTCGGGCACACCACCACGCAGTCCGTGTACCTGCACCCCACGCACGGGGCCGTCACCACGTGAGCCATCGTCGCACCTCGAAACGGTGTTCGGAACCGCGCGACGCAATTGCAGCCCGCGTGCCGCCCAAAAAAGTGCTTGAAAAGCCCCGTCCCGGAACGGAACGACCGACCGGATTTGGTCGGGTGACGAAATGCGGTCGGACGGCGGAAGGAAATCCGGTCCCGAGTGCCGCGGTGCCATCAGTCGGATGTGGGACTGCGCGAAGACCCGCCCGTACCGGCCGGACACGGCGGCCAGCCGCTTCGAGCCGACGCGGTATTGATCGACCGCAGCGGCGCGCCGAGGTTGCACCCGCCCCCGGGTGCCGCGCGTCCGGCTGACGACGACCACGATGAGTTCGGGTACTGGCTTCGCTCGTGGCGCAGGCCCTTCGGTCTGGGCCACGAGCAAAGCCCCGCGAGGCTGGTGCCGTCCCTCCCACCTCGCCTCTGCTGTAACGGGGGTTACAGCACGGCAGCGGTAGCACCTGACGGGGCGCGGACTGGACATTCGCTGCCGTCCGACTGGTGAATCGCTACCGGTTCGCTGGGTGGTCGCTACCCGCGAATCACGCCCTCAAAACCCGCAGGAGTCTCCCGAATGCACGAGCACCGGTTCCAGTGGCATCCGAATCAAACGACGCAATATGCGAACGCAGAGCCACTTGCAACGAGCACGGCCCACACGCGCGGTTTCTCCCGCGAACGAACGCTGGCGCCAAACACCCAACCGGGTGCCGCTCAAACTTCCAAAAGTGCCGCGAAAGGGGAAATGCCGTGGGGCAATACCGGGTGTGCCGACCGTTCGGCGTGGTCGCGCTCCAGCGAGCGGGGTGGGACGTTCCCGCGCCGACACTACTGCCAGTCGGCTTCGCGCGTGATGCCGTGTTTGCGCATCTTGCCGTAGAGTGTGGTGGGCTTCAGCCCGAGACGGTGAGCCGCCCCGCCGGGACCGTACACGCGACCGCCGGCCGCCCGCAGGGCCGCCACGATGCGCGCCTTTTCCTGCTCGGCCCAGGTGCGCGCCGTTTCGACCGGTGGCGCCCCGAGCCACGCGGGATCGACAACCAGTTCGTCCCCCTCGCTCACGATCACCGCGCGTTCGATGACGTTCTGAAGCTCGCGCGCGTTCCCGGGCCAGTCGTATGCGGCCAGCTTACGCAGCGTCGGGGCGGAAATGGTGTTCGCCGGCTTGTTGTGCCGGGCCGCGAAGTGTTGGAGGAAGTGCGCGGCGAGAGCCGGTACGTCGTCCCGACGGTCGCGGAGCGCGGGGAGTTGGATCGGGAACACGTTCAGCCGGTAGAACAGGTCGGCGCGAAAGGTGCGTTCGCGAACACCGGCGGTGAGGTCGCAGTTGGTGGCCGCGATCAGGCGCACGTCCACCGGAACCGGCTTGCACCCGCCGAGCAACTGAACCACCCGTTCCTGAAGGGCACGGAGCAGCGCGACCTGCGCGTCGGCCGTCAGTTCGCCGACCTCGTCCAGGAAGAGCGTGCCGCCGTGCGCCTGCTCGAACCGGCCGGCGTGCCGGCGCGCGGCACCGGTGAAGGCGCCGGCCTCGAAGCCGAACAGTTCGGCGACCACCAGCGATTGCGGCAGCGCGCCGCAGTTGACCGGTACGAACGCCTCTCGCGCCCGCAGGCTCTGCGCGTGCAGCGACCGGGCGACGAGTTCCTTGCCGGTCCCGGTTTCGCCCAGGATGAGGACGGTCGCGTCGGTTCCGGCCACCTGCTGGATGGCCTTGCGCACGCCTGGAAGGGCACCGATGAGGGGTGTCATGACGGCCCAACGTATGCGAACCGCGGGACCGGTTCGCCGCTCACGGTGACGGTTTCGAGGAACATCGCGAGCGGGCGCACCCACAGCCCGGTGTCGTTGTACAGCGGCCGGTACACCACCAGCGGCTCCTCCGTCTCGCTGTGCCGGGCGACGCCGACCACCTCGTACTCGCCGCCTTTGTAGTGACGGTACCGTCCCGGTCGCGGCTCGTGACTCGACATTGTGCTTTCCCTGGGACCGCGACCATGAGCCGATCACCTGCGAGCGCCCGAAACGGCCGTGATCCCGTGGGGAAAGCGACTCAATGCTTCGGCTTCACGGCGCGTGGCGCCGGGGCCACGGGCAGCGCCGGCTTCTTCGGCTCTTCGGGCTTTTTCGCGGGCGGTTCGACCTTCTTCGTCTCGTCCGGTTGCTTGGCGGGTGTCTCGGTCTTCTTCGGCTCTTCGGGCTTCTTGGTGGTCGGTTCGGGCGACTTCTTCGGTGCGGCGGTGGCGGCCTTCAGGTTCTTGCGCACCGCCTCGATGGTCTCGTGCAGGAGGAACGCTTTGCGGTCCGCGCTCGCTTCTTTGTCCGCCGCTTCCAGCCCGGCGTCGATGAGCTTTTGCGCGGCCGGGCGGTGGCCGATCAGCGGGCGGACGGTCGCCAGCGCGCCCTGGTACACGCGGTACGTGCCGACGAAGTCCTTGCTCTCGTTGTACAGGTCCGCGCCCCGGTTGTGCACGTCCCGGAGCGTGTCGATCACGAGCCGGTCGAAGGCGGTCGCGTCGGGCAGCCTCGGCTCGTCCGCGGTGCCGCGCAGCCCCAGCAGCGCCACGAGGGCGAGTGCCGCGAGTCCTCGGGTGGTCATGTGGTGTACCTCGGGTTCGTCTTCCCTGTCGAAGTTCCGTGCCATCATGACGCGCCGGGGTCGGGGTTGCAACGCGACTCGGGTTCCGCGTACCATCGGTGCGAGTGCCCCCACACACCGTCCCGCACGGAAGCGGACCCGTGGCCGACAAACTGACACAACAAGTCCTCGACGCCCTGACCCGCGCCGCGGCCGAACCGACCGGCCTCCCGCTGTACGCGGGCAAGGCCGACCTGGGCCTGTTCCCGAACGTCGCGGGCGCGAAACCGGCCGCGCAGAAGTGCCTCGCCGAAGACCTCGTGCGGGTGGTCGGCGCGGACCCGAAGAGCAAAACGCCCCGCGACCTCTACGGCCTCACCGACAAGGGGTGGGAGTACCTGCTGGCGGCGGTGAACCCGAAGCAGGTGCTCGAGGACTTCGTGCGCGTGCTCGAGGCGCGCCAGGGCGAGGTCACCGATCTGCTCGCGACGGCCCGCCGCATGGCCGACAGCCTCCAGGGGCTCCGGGACGCCGTGTCGCGCGTGCTGCCGGCGGTCACGGCGGTGCGGGTGCGCGAGCCGCTCCCCTCGGTCGCCGCCCCGAAGGTCGAAGAGCCGGCGGGCGAGTTCGTGCCTTCGACACCCGCCGAAGTTTCGGAGGCGCCGGCCCTGAGCCCGTTCCTGCTCCGTGGCGGGGTCGAAGAGGGACTGCTCCCCGCGCCCGCACTCGCGCCGGCGGTGCTCGCGCACCTCGCCGAGCACACCGGCCCCACGGACTGCCCCCTGCCGGAACTGTTCCGCGCCCTCGCGCAGACCGCCGCGCTCACGATCGGCGAGTTCCACGACTGCCTGCGGGAGCTGCACTCCGAGGGGCGGGTCTCCCTGCCGCAGTGGACCGGCCCGCTGTACGCACTGCCGGAACCGCAGTACGCCTTGCTCATCGGCCACGGCATCGCGTACTACGCCTCGCTCCGCGAAGCCGGGGTCCGGGAGCTCGCCGGCTCGCCCCGATACGGTTCCTGACCCCCGCCCCTCGCCTGGTCGCCGACGCTCGAACAAGGAGGTTCATCTGATGACCGCTACCGCCATCGCGCCCGAGCCGATCGCCTTGACCGGGCGCACCCGCGACGTGCTCAAGCGGGCCGGGAACCCGTTCCGCAACTACTTCGCCCGCAACCCCGACGACGAGGTGTGCGCGCGGTACCACGTGCCGGAGCTGTTCGCCGCCGAGCGCGACCTGCTCCACGCCATCATCGACCTGTACCGGTACGACCCGCAGACGCACAGCGAGGTGGTGCCCATTCTGGGTAACAAGGGCGCCGGCAAGACGCACCTGCTGCACAGCATCAAGCACGGCACCAGCGGGCAGTGGCAGCTGCTGGTCACCCCGGGCGTGTACCAGCGCGACTCGGACTTCCTCGAGTACCTGCTGTTCCAGATCATCGACACGCTGCTCGGGGGCGGGAAGCAGAAGGGCGTCCGCCCGCTCGAGTACATCAGCGACCAGCTCGTGCGGCGGCAGCTCGGCGTCGCGCTGCGCGAGCTGAGCGACGAGGAGAAGGTGGAGCTGTTCCCGCCACCGGGGCTAGGCCGCTGGGCGCGTCGCCTGGGGATGGGCACGCAGCAGGCCCGCGAGCGGGCCGAGTGGCTCGCCGAGAACCTGAGCGGGTACTCCAACTTCGCCCGGGTGCCCACGCCGGTGCTCCAGGCCCTCAGCGAGGCCGGGCTGACCGCGCAAAAGGCGTTCGACCTCGTGAGCGCCTACGTCCAGAAGAACGAGGCGCACAACACCGCCGGGCTGATGCGCCGGCACATCTTCCAGGGGTTCGCGAAGGCGGCGCTGCTGCGGGACGAGAGCGACCTCGCCAGCTTCCTCACGTTCGGATTCGCGGAGCTGGAGTTCCACGTCCGCCCGACGCGCCAGGACCTCGTGCTCGCGCTGTTCAAGGTGCTGACGGAGGTGTTCCGTAGCCTGAAGACGCCGGTCGTGGTCGCGTTCGACCAGCTCGAGGACCTGCTGCTCGCCCGCCGCACCGACGACGCCCACAAGACCGCCGAGGCGTTCTTCGCCGGCATCGTGCAGGTGATGCACCAGATCGACGGTCTGTGCTTCCTGATCTTCGCCGAGCGCGGGCTGTGGAACCGGTTCGTGCCCTCGCTGGACGGGTACATCCAGGACCGGCTCAACAACCCGGTCCACGTGCCGAAGCACGGCACCGTGAAGGCCATCCGCCTCGAGGCGCCGCCGAGCGACCTCGTCCGCCGGGTGGTCGAGGCGCGCCTCCGGCCGTGCCTCGCCGAGCTGCCGAACGGCGAACCGGTGCCCGAGATCTTCCCGTTCGCCGACGAGCAGGTGCTCCGCATCGCGCGCACCGAGCCGACCCTGCGCGACATGCTCCAGCAGTTCCGCCACCTGTTCGACCACGTCGTGTACGGCCCGGACGACCTGACCGCCGAGCGCCGCCCCGCCCCCGCGCCGGTCGAGGCGCCGGCGCCGGCCGTCGCCGCCCGCCCGGCCCCGTCTGGGTTCGTGGAGCTGCCGGCGGCGCGGTTCGACGTGTCGGCCGAACTCGCGCCCGCGCCGACCCCGGTGGTTCCGGCCGAGCCGACGCTCGACGACTGGCCGGTGCCGGTGGACCACGCGAGCCGGCTCGCGGCGCTGCTCGGGCACGACGAGGCCGAAGCCCCTGAGAAGGTCGAGTTCACCTTCAAGCAGGTGGACGTGATCGAAGCGCCGGCCGCCCCGCTGATGCTCGCCCCGGCGCCGGTGGAGGTGCCGCTCGCAGTGGCAGTTGAGGAGCAGGAGCGAATCGAAGAGCAAGCGCGGGCGGGGGAAGTCAGCACCCCGGACGCCCCCGCGGCGGAGCCGGTGAGCGAGCCCGCGGCGGTGTTCACCCACGAGCCGGTGAGCGAACCGCCACCGGCCCCGGCGGCGATCGAGGACGCTCCTCGTCCGGTCGAATCGGTTGCCGCCCCGGAGGTGCCGGCCGCCCAGAGCTTTCCGGCGGAAGTACCGGCAGACGTACCGGCCCCCGCTGTGGTGAAGCTGACCGCCGCCGCGCTCGTCGAGCTGTGGGAGCAGGAGCAGCGGGCCGCGCGGCGGAAGCTCGAGCCGGAAGGGGCGCTCACGGGCGCCACGCGCGAGCTCCAGGCCGGCCTGGGCGCGTTCCTGAGCACCTGCCACGAGCACGGCGTGAAGGTCGGGCCGTGGCGCTTGCAGCACGTGGTGGACGAGTGGGTCTACGGCGAGCACCCGACCTACGGCGTGGTCACGATCGCGCACTGGGCCTGCAAGGACGGGCAGCCCTGGCGCATGGGGCTGGGGCTGTTCCTGGCCCGCGGCGCCGGGAAGCCGAAGGACCTGGAGGTGAAGCTCGGCGTGCTCGAGACCGAGCCGGCGATGGTGGACCTGCTGGTGCTGCTGCGGCCGGAGGACGACATCGCCACCACGGGCAAGAGCAAGACGCTGCTGAACGACGCCGAGCGGCGCGGCAAGCACACGCGGCTGGAGCCGGTGTCGCTGGACGGGTTCGCGCAGATGTACGCGTTCCCGCGGTGGCTCGCGGTGGTGCGCGAGTCGCTGCCCGAGGGCGCCCCGCTACCGAACCTCGCGGACGTGATCCAGGAGAAGTGCGAGAAGTTGCTCGAGCAGGTGTGCATGCCGGTTCAGGGCTGATTCGCCGGCCCGGGCGGGCCGCCCCCGGGTCCGGCCCAGGCGCACCGGGCGCCCCACCCGCGCCGCACCCACCGGGCCAGCAGCTCGGCCCGGGACGCGACCCCGAAGTGGGCGAAGATCACCTTGGCGTACTGGTTCACGGTGTACCGGCTCAGCCCCAGCCGGGCCGCGATCTGCTTGTCCGAGTCCCCCTCGAGCAGGCACCGCAGCACGTCGCGCGCCCGCGGCGCGAGGGCGCTCGGGGCGGGGTCGCTGAACCCGGCGAGTGCCCCACTCATCAGTGGGGTGATCGCCGCGTACGCCTCTGCGACGACGGCCTGCTCGCGGGCGGCGAAGTCCCGGCGCCCCGCCGCCCGCGCGATGATCTGCCCGTGTGTAACATCGGCCCGGCCGGGGATGAACCGAAAGCACCACAGGTTGCGGTGCACGCCGATGGTCCGGTACACCTCCTGGTACTCGATCCCGCGCCCCCAGTCGTGGTCGCGCACCAGTTCGCTGCCGCACAGTGCGACCCCGTCCTCGCGGCACACGCGGACCCGGTACGCCCCCATGAGCGGCGAGTACGCGGGGTCGGCCCGGAGGAGCTCCAGCGCCCGGAGCCAGCCGGCCCGGTTGAACCCGTTCTCCCAGCCCCACTCCGCGGTTCCCAGGTCGCGGGGCGCGCCGCCCCGGACGCCGCCGAGCTCCCCGCCCAGCACGAGGTCCGCCCCGACCAGCCCCGCGACCCCGGCGAACCAGTGCCGCCGCCAGGCGGCGCCGTCGTCGCCCAGGTCGCGGCACTCGTGAACGAGTGCGTGGACGGCGCGGAGGTCGCGGAGCCGAAGAACGGAAGAGGGCATGACGTACTCTGGGCGTGATTGTTTGCGAGTACGTTCCCTAATTTAAGGGACTCGTACCGGCGGCTGAAGACGAATACCTTTCTATCAACGCGGTCTGACAGGCAGCTCGACTTGATCGGTGGGGCGGGCGCCACGTTCCAGTTGAACGCGGCCCGACCCGTTAAGGGTCGGGCGAGCGCCGGACGGGTCGCCGGATCTCGATCGGGTGCCGGGGCGGCCCGCGAACGCGCGCGGTTCGAGCAGCACGCCGGACCGATCTTACTGTTCCGCTATTCCTCCGGTCCCGTTGTCTTTCGTTGTCGCCCATAACGGTATCCGGCCATCGCCCGCGCCGAGCCCAGAACGGTAGCGAGCGTATTCGCTCGGCAGGCGCGCGCCGGATCATTTACGAAAGAGGCTTCCATGTTTCGAGCCGTCAAGCTCATCGTGCGGTGCGGCCCCGCCCGGGTCCGCCCGTCCCGGTCGCGTGCATGTGCTCTCGGCGTCGAACCACTCGAGTGCCGGCTCGTCCCGGCTACGATTCAGTTCCTCGGGGAGGGCGGGATCGGGAGCCTCCTCGCGCTGAACGGGGTGCGGGACGAGCGTGTCGTACCCGCCGCAGCCATCGCGGACTACGTCATTCCCCCTGTGCCGGAAGGCAGCGGCTTCAGCCCGCTGGAACTGAACTCGCTGCGCGATTCGAGCGGGCCGGCGGGAGCCTCCGTCTCGACGGTCTTTAACGTCTGGGAAGGACCCAACTCGCGGTTCTTTCCCAACTCCCCGGTCGTCACCCTCGACCTGCAACCGGGCTTTTCTCTCCGCAGCGCCACCCCGACCAGTACCGGCACATTCACCGCCGGAACGACCGGCGCCGCCGGGTACGGCTCGGACCTCCAGGTCCGGATCCTGCCCGAAGCACCGGGCGAACATATCGGCGACCCGGTCACCCTCATCCTCCAGGCGAGCTTCAGCAGGTTGTCTTACGGCTACGAGCCCGGGGCGCAGGGCCAGGGGGACCCGAACCTCACGATGTCTTACGCGGCCCGTTACACCATCGGCGGGCAGACCGCCACCTTGCTCTCGGGGGTCCACACCCCGCCCGGCGGGGTGTGGTCGCAGTCCGGGCCAGGGACGGTGTTCATCCAGACGCGCATCGGGGAGACGTTCGGCGTTTCGCTCCTCGCATCCGGCGGGGGTACGACGACCGGGAGCACCGGCCCCGGGTTGACCGGTGAGCTGTATTACGGCATCGGGTTCGTAGGCCAAAACACGCCGCCACGCTGGCCGACCGTGTTGCCCCCCAAGGACCCGAACAGCAAGTCCGGCGCCGACGGATACGGGCCGCAGGAGTTCGTGCCGGCGGACGCGGTCATCCCGTACCGGGTTGATTTCGAGAACTTCGGCCCGGGAAGCACCCCGCTGCCGCCGTTCGCCACCGGACCCGCGCAGCGCGTCGAGATCCGCGACCAACTCCCGGACGAACTCGACTGGGGCACCGTCAGCTTCACCGGGTTCGGCTTCGGCGACGAGCTGAAACTCGTCCCCGCAGGCCAGCAGAACTACTCCGCGGTGGTCCCAACGAAGATCAACGGCCAGAGCTACCAGGTAAACGTCGAACTGTCCTTCGACCCGTCCACCGGGCGCTTGGTGGCCGCGTTCCAAACTCTTGACCCGGCGACCGGGCTGCCGCCCGCACCGGGCACCGGGTTCTTGCTGCCAGAGGACGGCACCGGCAAGGGGCATGGGTTCGTGGCCTACAGTGCCCGCCCGGCCGCCCGGCCCAGCGGCACCGAGATCCGCAACGTGGCGCTGATCCAGTTCGACAACGAGTCGGTGATCGCCACCAACCAGATCAACGTCTTCGACGCCAGTCAGGGCACCGACCCGGCCAAGGAGGCGCTGGCCACGATCGACGCCGAGCCGCCGACGGCGACGATCGTTCCGCTCCCTGCGATCGCGCCCGCCGAGACCTTTACCATATCGTGGGCCGGGGACGACGGGGCCGGCTCGGGCGTCGCGTCCTACGACGTGTACGTCTCGACCGACGGCGGCCCGCTGGCCCGGTGGCTGAGCGGCACGCTCCAGACGTCTGCCACCTTCACGGGCGCGAGCGGTCATCGGTACGGGTTCGCGGTGCGGGCCACCGACCACGTCGGGCTCCGCCCGGCCGTCCCGGTGGCGGCGCAAGCGGGCACGCAGGTCGGCCCCCCTCCCGTCACCGCGCCCCCTGCGGCCCCGGAACCGGCGCCGGCCGGGGGCGGCACCGCGCCCACCGTTCCGCCCCCGGCGCCCGTTCTGACCGCCTCCGGTGGTGCGGTGCGCCAGTTCGATTCGGCGGCCGTGCCGACCCGCACGCTGGTGCCCTTCTCGGAGTTCGGCGGCGAGGTGCGGGTTGCGACCGGGGACGTGGACGGCGACGGAGTTGCGGACACGATCGCGGCCATCGGCTCCGCCGGCCCCGCGCACGTGAAGGTGTTCAGCGGGGCTACCGGGGCCGAGGTGTTCAGCTTCTACGCGTTCGACCCGCTCTTCCTGGGCGGGGTGTCGGTGGCGGCCGGGGACGTGGACGGCGACGGCCGCGCCGACATTGTTGTCGCGGCTGGGGCCGGCGGGAGCGGTCACCTCAAGGTGTTCAGCGGGGCCACCGGAGCCGAGCTGCTGAGCGTCCTGTCGTACGCCGGCTACAACGGGGCGACGAGCGTGGCTGTGGGCGATGTGAACGGCGACGGGCGCGCCGACATCGTAACGAGCAGCGGCGCCGGCACTCGCCCGCACGTCAAGGTGTTCAGCGGGGCGGGCGGACTGATGCGGAGCTTCTTCGCCTTCGACGCGGACTTCCTGGGCGGGGTGGCGGTGGCGGCCGGGGACGTGGACGGCGACGGCCGCGCCGACATCGTAGCCGGCAGCGGCCCCGGCTCCCGCCCGCATACCAAGGTGTTCAGCGGGGCCACCGGGGCCGAGCTGGCGAGCTACTTCGCGTACGACGCCGGGTTCGCGGGTGGCGTCCGCGTGTCCGCTCGGGATGTGGACGGCGACGGCTTTGCCGACGTTGTTGCGGGCAGCGGCCCCGGCACCCGGGCGCACATCAAGGTGTTCAGCGGGCGCACGAACGCGGTCGTTGAGAGCTACTTCGCGGACGACTCCAGTCACACCGGCGGCGTCTGGGTCGCCTGACGGGCGCGGCCCGCCCCGCCGGGCACGGGCGCTCACCGTGCCCGGCACAGTCACGGATGACCGGAACGCCCGCGGCAGTGTCGCGGGCGTTCTCGCTTTTCGGCCCGGTTTCGCTAACTCATCATCGGAATCGCCCGTCCCCCGCACGGCCCCGATGACTTACGACGAAGCCCTGGCCTTCTGGTACGGACGCATCAACTACGAGGTGCGGTCCGCCGGGCCGCTGGACCTCAAGCTGGAGCGGATGCGCGCGCTCCTGCGGCGGCTCGGCGACCCGCAGGACCGGCTGCGCCTCGTTCACGTCACCGGGACAAAGGGCAAAGGCTCCACGTGCGCGATGCTCGAGTCGGTGTTGCGTACCGCGGGCTACCGCGTGGGGCTGTTCACATCCCCGCATTTGGCCCACATCGAAGAGCGGATGCAGGTCGACCGCGTGCCCATTTCCCGCGCGGAACTGGCGAGGTGCATGGAAGAGGTGTCCCCCGCGGTTCGCGCGATGGAGGGGGACCCCCGGTTCCCGTCACCGACGTTCTTCGAGATCGGCACGGCGCTGGGGTTCTTACACTTCGTGCGACGCCGCTGCGACATCGCGCTGATCGAAGTGGGGCTCGGCGGGCGGTTCGACAGCACCAACGTGTGCCAACCGCTTGTGTCGGTGATCACGAACGTCGGGCCGGACCACATGGCCCAGCTCGGCACCACGCTCGAAGCGATTGCGTTCCAGAAAGCGGGAATCATCAAGCGCCGGGTGCCGGTGGTGAGCGGCGTGACCCAGGACGGGCCGCGCGCAGTGATTCGCCAAGTGGCGGCCGAGTTGAGTGCTCCAATATGGGAAGTGGGCGTAAAGCCCCATGCTCCAACCGCTCCCTTCAAAAGTGAAGAGCGTCATGCTGCTGAGGGGGTCGGAGTGGGAGCCACTCCCAGTGGCCTACTCGGTGCGCACCAGCGTGCGAATGCGGTGGTGGCGGCGGCGGTACTGGACCGGCTCCGGGAGGCCGGGATGCACCTGCCGGCGGCGGCCGTCGCGCGCGGTCTGGCGGCGGTAAAATGGCCGGCACGTGTCGAGGTGGTGGGTGAACGCCCGACCACAATTCTCGACACCGCGCACAACGTGCCGAGCGCAGAGGCACTCGTGGCCACGCTGCGCGAGGCGTTCCCGAACGCGGGCACGAAGCGCGTGGTGTTTGCGGTCTCGTCGGACAAGCAGTTTGCGGAGATCCTTCGCGTTCTTGCGACCTACTTCGACCATTTCTATTTCACAAAGTACAGCAACAACCCGCGAGGCGTACCGACCGAAGCGCTCGCCACCGCACTCGCTACGGTCGCGCCGGGTAAACCGTTCACACTTCATGCGACCGCGCCGAGGGCTTGGGACGCAGCCGTTTCCGCCGTAACCGATACGGACCTGCTGTGCGTGACCGGCAGCGTGTTCTTGGCCGGCGAACTGCGCCCGCTGATGGCGTCGTGAGCCACCGACACATTTCCGGTTCGTGCCCGTAACTTGTTCCGATAGAAGTGGTAGAATGGCCTGTGCCTTCCCGCCCGGTTCCGCGGAACCGGGCGGGGGTGATGCGTGCGGCCCCGTAGTGTGGTTAACGCCTTCATGAAGTTGCTCACCTCGGTGTTCACTCTGAACGGGCGGGTGCTGCCGGCCGGAACCTGGTTCACGGTCGCAGTGTGCGCATTCGTCATTGGGTTAGAGATCGCCGGGCGGTACGCCGCATCCGACTTGCACGACGGCGCCGCGGCGCTGGCGCTAGTCGGGTGCGGGTTGGCGGTCGCGGTGCGGCACCGGCGTGAGCCGCTCCCGTGGGTCGCGCGGCTCGCCACGTTCGGTCGGCGGGCGGCCGCGTCGGCCTCGTGGCTCCGGTACGAACACGGCATCGATTTGCGCGGGGTGCCCCCGCTCCCGCGGCGCACCCCGCCGGTGGTCTTCATGCTCGTCGCGGTGCTGTTAACCTGGGGCGGGTGCGCCGCGGGAGCGTGGGCCGCATTCCCCGCTGGCTGGCGAGTAATCGGAACCCACTCGTCGTACACACTGTATCTCGCTCTGCTGCTCGTGCTCTGGGGCACCCTTCTAACGGTCGCGTGCGTGGGCCTGTTCGTGCCGATCGCGGTGCTGGACAAGTGGCTCCGTCGGTGGCTCGGGGACACGGACAGGCGCGGGGCCGAACTGGCAGCGGTTGTCGGGTATGCGGTGCTCGTGGCGCTCGTCGCGTGGGAGGTCCCACCAGCTCCGGTGCTGCTCCTGTGCCTCGTTGTGGCAACAGGTGCTTGGGCCGCGTACGTGCCGCGCGGCCGCGACGGCGCCGCGCTGCTCTGGCGCGGCTCGGCCGACAAGCCAGTGTGTGCGGTGCCGCTGCGTCGGGTGCTTGCCGCGGTGATCGGGCTGACCGCGCTTCTCGCATTCGCCGTACTCCTCACCGCGTGCGGCGGGCGCCTGTTCGCTCCCCCACGGGCCGACGACACGATGCCGTTCACCGCGCTACTCGGAACCGTTGCGGCGTGGTTCCTGCCTGGGTTACTGTGCGTCGTGTTGGTGAAGCTGAACGGCGCGCGGCGGGGGGACCCGGCCCGCCGCACCCCGCCGACGCTGCACATCGCCGGCTCGAACGCGGTTGATGTCCGCGCGGCCGCGCGCATCGCCCGCCGGTGGGGGTGGGCCGTTTGTGCCGCGCCACACGCGCGGGAGCCGAACCACGTCGGGGTCGAGGTCGTTGTGGAAGAGCGGTCCGAGGCGACCGAGTTCAATCCGGTCTGGCCTCTTAAAGTGAGCCTCGCCGACCTGCAACTCCGGGCAGTAAAAGAGCGCCTGGACCGCCGCGATGAGATCAAGGTGCGGCGGCAACTGTTCCGCGGACTTCAGAAGCTGTTCAAGCGGGCCAGTGTGTTTAAGGGGCCGGCCGGCGGCGGGTTCTGGCTCGCCCCGCACTGGTGGTTCGTTGAGGGCGTCGGCCGGGAGGACGCGGATTCCGCCAGCGAGGAGGCCCCGCCGATGGTCGGCCCGGCGTACAGCCGCGTGCTGCCCAGACGCGCCCGGCAGCACGCGCACGCCGTGCTCCGGGCCACTCAAGTGGACATGATCTTCATTGAGGACGGGGTGACGTTCCGCAACCTGGAGCGCGCGCTGCGCGTGTTAACCGAGCTGTATGACGTTCACGGCGGGACGCGCCGCGCCGAAGAGATGCACTTCCGCGGGGTGCCGAAGGTGCGGGCCATGATCCACGAATACGAGCCCGGTAACCCGTTCCGCTCGGACCTGTACCCCGAGCCGAAGTTCGATGACCTGTCCCGGGTCCGGGTGCTGCACATTTTCCGGGATCGCGGGGCCAGCGAGGAACTGACCGACCAGCCGTTCGACTTCTCGTGGACCCCGGCCCCCGCACCGGTCGGCAGCGCGGGTTGGTGAGGCGGAAACGAAACCGCTGTCCACGCGCCTTGGCGTGGGTTACAGTAGGACTTGTATCTCCTCTGTACCTCGTGCCGCCCCATGACCTCACCGCACTCCGTACCCGGGCCGAGTCGGGCCACGGAAATCGCCCGCCTGGAACTCGCCCGGCTCGCTCCGAGTGAGCCGCTCGACGCCGTGTTTCGCCGCGCGTGCGAGCTGTGTGCCGACGCCCTCACGGTCGAGCGCGTCGGCGTGTGGCTGTTCATCGACAACGGGGGCGCGCTCCGCTGCGCGAACCTGTTCGAGCGGTCCAAGAAGGAGCACTCCGCCGGGACCATGCTCCGGGTCGCGGACTTCCCCGCGTACTTCACGTCCATTTCCATTCGCAAGGCCGTCCCTGCCGAGGTCGCGGGCACGGAGCCGTGGACCGCGGAACTGGCCGCGCGTTACCTGCGCCCGCTCGGCATCGGCTCGATCCTCGACGCCGGCATCTTCGTGGACGGCGAGTTGGTCGGGGTGCTGTGCCACGAACACGTCGGTCTGCCCCGCGAGTGGACCACCGAGGCGCGCGACTTCGTCGGCTCGATGGCGGACCTGCTCGCCTTGCGGATCCAGTCGGCAGAGGTGCGCGAACTGCGGGCCGCGTTCCTTACCCAAGACGAGCGCTCCGCGGCGCATGAGAAAGCCGCGGCGCTGGAGCAACTTGCCGCGGGCGTGGCTCACGACTTTCGCAACCTGCTGACCGTGTTCCTCGGGTACGGGGGACTGCTCGCGCGTCGTGACGACTTGCCTCACGACGCACGAAAGCAGGCAAAGGACATCGTCACCGCGGCCGAACAGGGCACCGCGCTGGCCAAAGGCCTTCTGGAGTTCGCGCACCCGCAGACAGCGCCCCCGGCGGTGCTCGATTTGGGCGCCGTTGCCGCCGAGTTCATGCCTGTACTTAAGGCCGCGATCGGTTCGAAGTACAAGATCCAGTACACGCAGCCGGACGAACTCGGACAGGTGTTCATCGAGAAGGGGCAGTTCACGCGGCTGCTGCTGAACCTTGCGGTTAACGCAAGCGAGGCGATGCCCGAGGGCGGTCTCGTCACGATTCGGTTGGCGCCTGTGAAGCTGACCGGCAACCCGAGCTACCTGGGCCGGTTCGTGCTGCTCGAGGTGACCGACACCGGGACCGGGATCGATGCGGAGACCCAGCGCCGGATGTTCGATCCGTACTTCACCACCAAGTCGAAGGGAACGGGCCTGGGGCTGGCGATCGTGCGTCGGATCGTGGACCGGGTGGGCGGGCTGATCCGTGTGGAGAGTTCCGAGAGTAAAGGAACCACGTTCCGCGTGTTCTTCCCGCGGGTCGGCGCCAGCACCGGCGGCACCGCGCTGTTCCCGATCCTGCCCCCGCAGCTCGGCGCGGAGCCCGCGTAACACCGACAAACAAGAACCGAAGCGCACCGGTCCGTGGGCTCAACACGCGCCAACCGACCTCAGTTCACCCGGCGGTCGAAATCGGGGATCTGTGTGAACGCCACCCGCGACGGCGCCGCGTCCCGCATCCCGAACATCGCGCCCAGGTACACCACGCTCGCGCCGAATTCGGCGTTTGCCTCGTCCAGCGCGGCCGAAATGTCGCGGCCCTGATGGTCCTCGTCGAAGAGCGATGGGGTTGCGCTCCGGGCTGGAACCAGGTCACTCAGAACCACCCCAACCTTGAACGGCGCACCGCCGTGCGGTCGCCCCGCCCACAACTTCGCGACCACCGCGACCAGCGCCGGCGTGTCCTGGCACCGCGGCACGCGAGCGCTCTCGTCCCACCGCACACGGGCGCTGCGGTCCGCGCCCAGGAACCGCACCCCGACCGACACCGACCCGCACCAATAGCCGATCTTTCGGAGCCGCGCCGCGGCCTTATGGACCAGACGCATCAGCACCCCGTACGCGCCCTCATCGGTGCGCAGGTTCGGCGGGAGCACGTGCGAGTGGCTCACCGTCTGGCGGCGGGTAGGCGTTTCGGCCACCTCGTCGCCGTGCAAGAGCCCGTGCCAGCGCTCGCCGATCACTTTGCTGCCCCACACGTCACTCAGCGCTTTTGCGGACGCCGCACAAAACTGAGCCACCGTGCAGATGCCGCACAGCCGGAGCCGCCGCTCCATCCGCGGCCCCACTCCCGGGAAGTCGCTCACGTGCAACCGGTGGAGCGCGTGCGGCAGGTCTTCGTCCGCGAGAACGGTCAGGCCGTTCGGTTTGTGCATATCGGCGGCGACTTTCGCCAGCAGCACGTTGGGGCCGATCCCGATCGAGCACTTCATGTAATCACCGGCCATGCCGTAAATCGCTTGCTTGACCTGTTCCGCGAGCGCCCGCGCCCGCGCGGGCTCCCGGTCGCGCCCGGTGAGCCGGCACGACATCTCGTCGATCGACCGCACGCTGTCGATCGGGAGGACGCTCCGCACGGCCGCGAGGATACGGTTGTGCATGGTGACATACCGCTTGTGCTCCGTCGAAACGAACACGATCTCCGGGCACAGCTTCCGTGCCTCCCACACCGGCGTACCGGTCCTAATCCCGAAGGCCTTCGCCTCGTAGCTGGCCGCGATGCACGAGGTGGTTTCCGCCCGGGTCGGGATCACGGCGATAGGGCGACCGCGCAGTTTCGGATTGTCCTGCTGCTCGACGGACGCGAAGAACGAGTTCATGTCGATGAAGAGGTGCCGGAGCGGCATCGCGCGGTCTCCACGGTTCACCCGTTCACTATCGACGGGATGGTGTAAATATGTGCGCTAAAATTTCCGGGGGTGCAAGTCGAGGGTCAGGAGTTTCGGAGCGAAATGTGTTTGCCGGGCCTTGCACAACCGGCAGCCGGTCGCGGCTCGACTTGCATTCGGCAGGCGCGAGACGAAAATACGCGATGTTCCCTCCCTATTCAAACAAGAGACCGCCGTGTTCATCCCCCGCGTCCAACTCGTGCGCCAGACCGCCCCGCAACCGTCCGTCGCCGACGTCGCCCAGGCGACGCGCGAGACGTGGCTCAGCTCGAGCACTGCCAAACGTATTCGCCCCGGTATGAAGGTGGCCGTCGCGTGCGGCAGCCGCGGCATCAACAACTACCTGGCGATCGCAAAGGCGACCGTTGACGCCCTGAAGGAACTGGGCGCGCAACCGTTCGTGGTGGCGGCGATGGGGTCGCACGGCGGGGCCACGTCCGCGGGCCAGCGTGAGCTGCTCGCGAGCTACCGCATCGACGAACAGCACCTCGGCGTGCCGGTCGTGACCGATATGGACGCGGAGAACATCGGGGCCAACTCCTGGGGCCAAGCGGTATGGTGGGACAAGAACGCACTGAAGGCCGACGCGGTGGTGACGGTGTCGCGGGTGAAGCCGCACACGGACTTCCGCGGCACGTTCGAGAGCGGCATCTTGAAGATGCTGGTGATCGGGCTCGGGAAGCGGCACGGCGCGGACCAAGTTCACAGCTTCGGCACCCGCGGCCTGCGCGACATGATCCCGGAGTCCGGGCGGGTGATCCTGGCGAAGACGCCGTTCGTCGGCGGCCTGGCGATCATTGAGAACGCGAAGGAAGAAACCGCCCGGCTCGAAGTCGTGGACCGTGACGACCTCTGGGCGCGCGAGCCCGAACTGCTCATAGAAGCCCGCGGCCTGATGGGCCGGCTCCCGTTCCCGGGCGCCGACGTGCTCATCATCGGCGAGTGCGGCAAGAACTATTCGGGCGCCGGGATGGACCCGAACGTGGTCGGGCGGATGCTGATCGAGGCCACCCCCGAGGCCGAGACGAACGACCCGCGCATCGTGCGCATCGGGGTGCTGGACGTGTCCGCGGAGAGCCACGGCAACGCGACCGGAATCGGGATCGCGGACCTGACCACCAACCGCGCGCTGGCGGGCATCGACCCGGGTCCGTTCCGCATGAACAACCTCACCGCACGCTCGCTGTGGCGGAGCAAGCTGCCGATCGGGTTCGACACCGACCGCGAGGTGATCGGCCACTGCGTCGAGACGTGCTGGCAGCCGGAACTGGAGAAGGTGAAGCTCGCGTTAATTCCGAACACATTGGAAGTGGTCGAGATGTGGCTGTCGGAGCCGCTGCTGGCGGACGTGCGGGGCGTCCCGCACCTGGAGTTCGTAGGCGATCTGGTAGAACTGCCGTTCGACGCGAACGGGAACCTCATGCAAGAGAAGCTGTTCCCGCACAGCGTCCGCGGCCGTCGCGTGAAGGGGCACTGAAGCCGGAAGAGTGCTGGCCGCAAAAAAGCACAAGCCACAGGCAGAAGAGATGGGCCACAAAAAGGCACAAAAAGCACAAAAGGAAACCAAAGAGAAAAACAAGAGATTGATTTCAACACAACTCTTTTGCTTCTGGTTTTGGTTTCCTTTTGTGCTTTTGTGCCTTTTTGTGGCCCATCTGTTCGGCTTTACTTGAGGTAGCGATTAATGATGTTCTCGATCAGCTCCTGGCGGCCGGACACGTTGGGCTCCGCCTCGCCCTTCTTCAGCATGTAGGCTTCCAGTTCCTCGAACTTCGCCTTGCCGGCCTCGATGTCCGCGCCCACGCCGGAGTCCCAGCTCGCGTACCGCTTCTTCACCATGTCCTTCAGCACGCCATCCTTCCGCATCGCGGCAGCGATCTTCAGGCCGTGGGCGAACGCGTCCATCCCGCCGATGTGGGCGTGGAACAGGTCGATCGGCTCGAAGCTGTCGCGCCGCACCTTCGCGTCGAAGTTCATCCCGCCCGACCCGATCCCGCCCTGGTTCAGCACGATCAGCATCACCTGTGCGGTCAGGTACAGGTCCGTCGGGAACTGGTCCGTGTCCCAGCCGAGCAGCGGGTCGCCGCGGTTGGCGTCAATGCTCCCGAGCATCCCGTTAATGCTCGCGTACTCCAGCTCGTGGCCCATCGTGTGCTTAGCCAGCGTCGCGTGGTTCGTCTCGACGTTGAACTTGAACTCCTTCTCCAGGCCGTAGCTGCGGAGGAACGCGAGCGAGTTGGCGCAGTCGAAGTCGTACTGGTGCGAGGTCGGCTCGTGCGGCTTCGGCTCGATCAGGAACGCGCCCGTGAACCCGATCTTCTTCTTGTACTCCACCGCCATGTGGAAGAACTTCGCGAGGTGGTCCAGCTCGCGCTTGAGGTCGGTGTTCCAGAGGGTCATGTACCCCTCGCGCCCGCCCCAGAACACGTAGTTCTCGCCGCCCAGCTCCTTGGTCGCTTCGAGCGCCTTCTTCACCTGCGCGGCGGAGTACGCGAACACGTCCGCGTTGCAACTCGTGCTCGCGCCGTGGACGAACCGCTTGTTGCTGAACAGGTTCGCGGTGCCCCACAGCAGCTTGATGCCGGTGCGGGCCTGCGCCTCCTTAAGCTTCGCCACCACCGAGTCGAGGATCTTGTTCGTCTCGGCGAGGTTCGCGCCTTCCGGCGCGATGTCGCGGTCGTGCCAGCAGTAGTACGGCACGCCGAGCTTCTCCATGAACTCGAACGCCACGTCCACCCGCTTGAGCGCCATCGCAGGGCTGTCAGTGCCGTCCTCCCACGGCCGGATCGCGCACCCGGGGCCGAACGGGTCGGAGCCGGTGCCGCGGAACGTGTGCCAATAGCACACCGCGAACCGCAGGTGCTCCTTCATCGACTTGCCCTCGACGAGTTCGTCGGGGTTGTAGTGCCGGTACGCCAGCGGGTTGGTGCTGTCCGGGCCTTCGTACTTGATCTTCGGCACGTCCGGGAAGAACGACATGGAGGCCGCCTGTCGGTGAGAGGATTTGGGGTCGTGAAGTGAGCGTAGCGGTTCGCGCCGCGCGCGGGTAGGATGTCGTGCGGCGGCTTTCCTGGTTATCCCATTTCTTGATGGGGAAAGTGCCGTGTCTGAGCCCGTTGGGTTTCCCGTTCCGGCCGACGACCTCCGGTTCCTCGAACGTGCGGCGCGGGAGCGGTCGCCACCGCCCCCGGTCGGTCGCGACCCACCGCGGGTGTCGTACCTCACCGCCGCCTCGGTGCAGACGCTCTACGGGTACATGGGCGGGTGGCGCCGGCGGCGGGGGCGGCATTTGCGGCGGTGGAAGCCGCCGACCGGGTTCGCGAACGTCGTGTGCGTGAGTGTGTCCTCCGTGTCGCTCGCTGTCGAACTGATTTACTTCATCGTGTGCCGGCCCGATTTGGGGAACCGGCAGATTCGGGCGAGGCTCGTCACACCGCGCGACGTGCAGCGAATCGTCTACCTGCGGATCGGGACCGCCCGCGGGCTCCTGAACCGCGTCCGAATGTAACCGCGCCGGGCCGCTCAAAAACGGGCAGCCCGGTGTCACTTTCGAGCCCCGCAAGGCCACGACGTGCTTAGCTCAAGAACCCCTTCGATCTCATCAGCTCGACGATCCGGCCGATGCCCTCGTCGACGCCGATCTGGTCGGTTCGCAGCACCAGGTCGGGCGATTGCGGCTCCTCGAACGCCGCGGTCACGCCCGGCATCTGGGCGATCTTGCCCTCGTCGGCCAGCCGGTACGCGCCGCTCTGGTCGCGCGCCCGCAGCACCTCCATCGGCGCCGTGCAGAACACCTCCAAAACGCGGTCGCGGCCGATCAACTGTTTCGCCTTCTCGCGCACCGCCTCGTGCGGGGCCACGAACGCCGCGACGGTGATCACGCCCGCGTCGTTCATCAGCTTCGCCACCTCGGCCGACCGCCGCAGGTTCTCGGAGCGGTCGTCCGCGGTGAACCCCAGGTCGCGGTTCAGCCCGTGCCGCATGTTCTGGCCGTACAGCACCGTCACCGCCCGGCCCTCGTCCCACAGCCGGCGCTCCAGGGCGTAGGCGATGCGGCTCTTGCCGCTGCCGGTCAGCCCGACCAGCAGCACCGTCACCGGCTTCTGCCCGAACCGCCGCTCCCGCTCGGCCGGGGCGATCAGGCTCTCGCGGGCCTTCGCGGTGACCACCGCCTCCGCCTGCCGCGCCCCCCCCGCCTCCAGGATCATCCCGGCCCCGACCGTGTTGTTCGTCAGCCGGTCGATCAGGATGAACGCCCCGGTCGCGGCGTTGGTGCGGTACGGGTCGCACGCCAGGGGCTGCGTCAGGCTGAGCTGAACGTGCCCGACCTCGTTCAGCTCCAGCCGCGCGACGGCCCGGTGCTCGAGCGTGTTGACGTCCACGCCATAGCGGAACGCCGCGACCTCCGCCGTCACCTGCCGCGTGGTCTGCTTCAGCGTGTACGTCCGGCCGGGCACGAACGGCTGCTCGGCCATCCACACCACCATCGCCTCGATCTGGCGGCTGACGTGGGGCGGGTTGTCCGGCCGCACCAGCACGTCGCCGCGGCTGACGTCCACCTCGTCCGCCAGCGTGATCGTCACCGCCTGCGGCGCGAACGCCTCGTCCTGCTCGCCGTCATAGGTCACGATCGACTTCACCCGGCTGCGCTTGCCCGACGGCAGCACCATCACCTCGTCGCCCTTGCGGACGATGCCGGACGCGACGGTGCCCGCGAACCCGCGGAAGTCGAGGTTCGGGCGGATGACGTACTGCACCGGGAATCGCAGGTCGGTGAGGTTGCGGTCGCTGGCGATGTGAACCGTTTCCAGGTGGTCCAGGAGTGCCGGGCCGTGATACCAGGGCATCGCGCCGCTCTTGGACGCGACGTTGTCGCCCTTCAGCGCCGACATCGGGATGAACGTGATGTCCGGCAGGCCGAGCTTAGCGACGAACCCGGTGTAGTCGTCCTTGATCCGCTCGAACACCTCCTGTGAGTGCCCGACGAGGTCCATCTTGTTGACCGCGACGACGACGTGCCGGATGCCCAGCAGCGACACGATGAACGAGTGCCGGCGGGTCTGCGTCTGCACGCCGTGGCGGGCGTCGATGAGGATGATGGCGAGCTGGCACGTCGAGGCGCCGGTGGCCATGTTCCGCGTGTACTGCTCGTGGCCGGGCGTGTCGGCGATGATGAACTTGCGGCGGTCGGTGGAGAAGTACCGGTACGCCACGTCGATGGTGATGCCCTGCTCGCGCTCGGCCTTCAAACCGTCGGTGAGCAGCGCGAGGTCGATCTCGCCGGCGCCCGTGGTGCCGACCTTCTCGCTGTCGCGCTTCACCGCGGCGAGTTGGTCCTCGTAGATCATCTTGGTGTCGTGCAGCAGCCGCCCGATGAGCGTGCTCTTGCCGTCGTCCACGCTCCCGCAGGTGAGGAACCGCAGCAGTTCCTTCCGCTGGTGGCGGGCGAGGTAGGCGTGGATGTCTTCCTGACTCAGGTCAACGGCTTGCATTGCAGAACTACTCGGAGAATGTGGTTAGCGGGCAGAGGTTGGGTGGGCGGAAGGCCGGTTTCACCGCAGAGGGCGCGAGAGGGCGCAGAGAAGAGCAAAAGGTGGAGAATCAACAGGGTTTAACTCTCCACGGTTTTCTCTCTGCGCCCTCTCGTGCCCTCTGCGGTGAAATCGGCCTCATGCCCATTGTTCAGAAGTACCCCTCGCGCTTCTTCTGCTCCATCGAGCCCGACTCGTCGTGGTCGATCATCCGGCCCTGGCGCTCGGAGTTCTTCGCCAGGAGCATCTCCTCGATGATCTCCGGCAGGGTCGTCGCGGTGCTCTCGATCGCTCCGGTGAGCGGGTAGCAACCCAGCGTGCGGAACCGCACGCGCTTCATCATCGGCACCTCACCGGGCCGCAGCCGCATCCGCTCGTCGTCCACCATGATGAGCGTACCGTCGCGCTCCACGACCGGGCGCACGTCGGCGAAGTACAGCGGCACGATCGGGATGTTTTCCAGGTGGATGTACTGCCACACGTCCAGCTCGGTCCAGTTGCTCAGCGGGAACGCGCGGATGCTCTCGCCCTTGTTCACCTTGCAGTTGTACAGGTTCCACAGCTCCGGCCGCTGGTTCTTCGGGTCCCACTGGTGCAGCCGGTCGCGGAAGCTGTAGACCCGCTCCTTGGCCCGGCTCTTCTCCTCGTCCCGGCGGGCGCCGCCGAACGCCGCGTCGAACTGGTAGTGGTTCAGCGCCTGCTTCAGCGCCGCCGTCTTCATCACGTCGGTGTGCTTCTTCGAGCCGTGGTCGAACGGGTTGATGTTCTGGGCCAGCCCCTCCGGGTTGGTCCAGACCTTCAGGTCGAGCCCCTGCTCGCGGCAGAACCGGTCGCGGAACTCGATCATCGCCCGGAACTTCCAGGTCGTGTCGACGTGCAGCAGCGGGAACGGCAGCCGGCCGGGGTGGAACGCCTTCTGCGCCAGCCGCAGCATCACGGCCGAGTCCTTGCCGATCGAGTACAGCATCACGGGCCGCTCGAACTCGGCAGCGACCTCGCGGATGATGTGGATGCTCTCCGCCTCCAGCACCTTCAAGTGGGTGAGGTTGTAACTGCTGCTGATGGCCCGCCCTCCCTCGTGAGTCTTCTGGCACTAATTCTATGAGATCGCACGATCCGCAGTCGCGGTCGTCCCGGCCACAGGCGTGGCCCGAAGCGGCTCCGATCCGTTCCGCCAGTCACGTGCGATGCGTGTCGAAAAAGGACGAGCCGCGTAACCGCCGCATCAGGCATTTCCCCACCGTATTCCGACTGCCCAGCACTTCCGGAAGTCCAAATCACTCCTCGCAGAGCTATCGGCGCCAACGTTTCGTCCGACCGGGTGGAACCACGCACAGATCAAAATCTCTACAAACACTATCACTACAATGCCTTGCGCCGCATCAGCGGCCCGTCACCAGGCCCGGCATCCATTAACCTCGGCACTTGACCCGTTGCCGGAAGGCGGGATTCGTGGGTAGTTCCGTACCTACTCGCGGGTAGTCCGTGACCAGTCGAACGGCAGCGAATGTCCAGTTCCTGCCCCGTCGGGTATCCACCAGTATCGGCACTGTAACCCCCGTTACAGCACGGTCCGGGTCGGGAACACTCGGACCGTCCGGATGGCTTTCGGTCCTCGGTGCGGAAGCGACCAAAGAGCGGCGAAAACGATTCGCGGCACTCGGCGTGCGCCACACACGAACGCATAGCGGAATGAGACCCCAATTGGATGCCCACGGCTCGATCGGGAAGCCCAAAAGAGTTCGACGGGATCGACAAGATAAACGGGATTTTCAATCGGTCGGTCTTCATCCGGTCAATCCTGTCGATCCTGTCAAAACCGGTCTTCGTGAACACGAGGCCCACGGGGGTCGAAGCGAAGCCGCACGACCACCTGTCCATTCTGCCATCCGCTTTAGGCTCGGAAGCGCGTGGCCTCCTCGACACGGGCAGAACATCCCCCTACCAAGCTGATGGCACGGGCGAACGCGCCGCATCCCTTGCGATCGATATGCAAAGTGGAGGTGGCGAACAGCACCCCAGAGCGCCCGCCACGCGGGCGCGGTTTCTCGGAGGCAACCGTGCTGCGGATTCCCGAGTTCCGGATGCTGATCGACGCCCCGGCCGAGTGCGGTCTGGCGGCGGCGCCGGGCGTGTACCTGTTCGGCCCGACCCACGGGACGTTCGGGCTGGGCGTGACCCGCGCCTCCCCAGCCGACGATCCCGCCGGCGACCTGCTGTCCCTGTACGAACTAATGGCCGCCCTCGGGCCGGTCGGCACGCACGGGGCCACGATACTCAACCGGCGTGACCCGGACGTGCCGTTCATCGGGGCGATCCGCAACCCGGACACCGCCGAACTATTCCTCCTCGCGCCCTTCAACCACGCGGGACTCACCGAGCCCGAGTTGCGCCGTGAGTGCGCGCGGCTCATCGGGTACGTGAGCTTCGTGAGCCCGGCGATGGAGAGTTGGGCCTCCGTGCTGTCCGGAACGGTGCTGGTGGGCGCCGACACGTACCGCAGCACTCCCGGGGCGGGCGGGTATACGGTCGAGGAGCGGTACACGTTCCGAACCGACGGGATCTACGAGCGGATCAAGGAAACGCAGGTCACGGTCGGCGTGGGCGGGCTGTCCGCCAGCCGCACCGGGCGCGAGCGCGAAATCGGCTCGTGGGACGTTATCAGCGCGGACGGGCGCCCGGCCCTGCGGCTCGACGACGCGGACGGTAACCGCCGCGTGCTGGCTCTGACCCGGCGCGGTCCGGACGTTCTGCTCAACGGCGAGCGGTTCGTCCTCGATCGGTTACGATCCTGACCGCGAGGTTGAGCGGGAGTCGGCCGCGCCTTGCCTACTGACAATCGAGTCAGGACCTTTGCGCGCAGAACGCGGCGCCGCCCCAAGCCGGTCAGTTCCATCGGGTGTTCCGGCCCACGGTGGCCATGACAACGACGAGCAGCACCGCGCCGGTGGCGAGCGCGGCCGGCGGGCCGCCGGCCAGGACCAGGGCCGCACGGCTCAGCCCGCCGAGGTGCAGGGCCACGCTCGCACCGATCAGCGCGGCGATCGCCGCCCCCAGCCTCCACAACGCCCCGACGCGGCCCCCCGGGGTCGCTTGGCAGATCGACCCCGTGACGAACACTAGCGCGGCGGTGTCGACCGCCCACGCGACGAACAGGGCGAGTCGCATACCGACCGCGGGGCCGTCGCCATCCTGCGGCGGCAGCAGCAGCACCGCGGCCGCCCCGACCGCGAACCACACGCACCACGAGATGACGGCGACCGGCCAGAGGCGGCCCCGGTTCAGCCGCCACCCCCACGGGATCAGGTATCCGGCCGCGCGGTTCCGCCAGGTGACCCGGCCGACCGCGCTCACCCGCAGCAGGATCGCCCCGAGCGCGCACGCCACGGCCGCGGCCCCGCCCCACAGCAGAAGGGCCGGCCCCGGGCCGAGGCTCCCGGCCGCCCAATAACAAAGCGCGGCCGCCGCGGCGACCGACGCGACCCGACGGGCCAACAAGACGATCAGACCAGTCACCCCGCCCCTCCCCCGGCGTCAGCGCCGCCTCCCGGTTCAGGAGCCGGCGCGTCGTCCTCTGGCGTGTGTCGCGGACGCGATGCCGGGGCCACGTTGCGGACCGCTCGTACCGCCGTACTCACGGCACGTGAGCACGCCTGCACCTCGCCGGCTCCTGGTCGCCGGCGCACGTTCAGGGCGTTGGCGCGGGAGCCTTTAACCGGACGAACGTGCGCTCGGGGTCGGGGACGGCCAGCACCACACCCCAGAACTTCCGAAGCTCGGTCACACCGGCATTCCCTGCAACCACCGTGTGGCAGGTCCTTAGAGGCTCACGACAAGCGGACTAAACGACCGGGTCCGGGGCAACACCAGAAGCCAATTGCGCCTCGTACTGTTTACGGTCGAAAGTAAACGGGCCGAGGTTGTAGTGCCAGTGCGGGCGGTGGAACTGCCCGAACTCGGACCAGACGACCACTTCCGGCAGC
This sequence comes from Gemmata algarum, assembly GCF_034097035.1. NCBI lineage: Bacteria > Pseudomonadati > Planctomycetota > Planctomycetia > Gemmatales > Gemmataceae > Gemmata > Gemmata algarum. The sequence goes on along the minus strand of NZ_JAXBLV010000202.1, from coordinate 5,012 downwards.
AGCGTAACACGCACCTGAAGGAACCAGCATTGGGTAATCCCGCAAGTGCAACCCAACACCGTGGCCTTGGTGCGGCGCGGGTCGTCCGGATCGAGTACGAACCCCGGATCGCATGGGCCGTCGAGCAGTTCGCGACTTGGTAGCAGCAACTGGGCGGCGGACAGGTAGTGATAGTCCCCTGGCTCGAATTTGAACTCGTCGGGGTTCTCGGCTTCCGGGAGCCGCTCCAGGTATTCGGCCCGTGCCCACGGTTCCTCCGCGCTCCGAACCAGTTCAATTAACGGCACCCCGTTGATCGCAACATGCGCCCGCCGGAATCGTACATGTTCCACATGTGTCGGGTACAGTGTGATCTCGAACCTGTCCAAGAGGGCACGCACAACGGCGTAACCCGGGCCTTTCAGACTCTGGGCCATTGCGCCTCCCTTTGTAGCCGCATCAGCTCTCCGACCCGGCCGCGACTCCGCTGTGCGGCACGACTGCTCAGCGAGCCACGGAAAACGAGCCCCGCCGCTCGCTCCTGCCGTGAATGAGCGTACCCAACCCACGGCCCGGTGCGACACGAAGTCGGGTGCTCCCGGCACGAGCTTTTGACCTCCGCGTCGGGAACGCTATGCTCGTACCCGCGGCGCGGGGCGTTGTGCCCGGCGCGCCTGAAACGACCGGTTCGAGAGGCGACCGATGACGGACGCAATGGCCGACCAATACCGCCGCTGGTTCGAGTACGAGCGGGACGCGCACGCCAAGGTGCTGGCGTCCCTCGACACGGTTCCGCCGGACCGGCGCGGCGGTCCCGAGTACCAGCGGGCGGTGTCCGTGTTGGCGCACGTGCTGGCCGCACGCCGGGTCTGGCTGGAACGGCTCGGCGTGCTCCCGCCCGGCACCGCCACGCTGTTCCCCGATAACGCCGCGTTCGAGCGACTGGCGGCCGAGTGTCGGGAACTCGAGGGTCACTGGACCTCGTTCCTCGCCGGGCTCGACGCCGCGGCGCTGGGCCGGACGTTCGAGTACCGCAGCCTGGACGGCGGCCGGTTCCGCAACACCATCGGAGACATCCTGGCGCAACTGTTCGGCCACTCGTGGTACCACCGGGGCCAGATCGCCATGCTGGTCCGGGCGGCGGGCGGCGAACCCGCCGTCACGGACTTCATTTACTGGTGCCGCGAGCCGGTTCCGGGCGCGTAGCGTCACACACGGTCCGGTTGATGCGCGTCGGTGGGGCAACCGGCACCGGTTCGGTTCCGCGAGAACTCGCACGCCACACCAGCGCGTCCCAGCAGACCTACGGACACAAGCGGGCGGCGCGCAACCCACTTGAAACGACTGGGGCGATCTCAGTCGCGGGTCGCGTAGATGTACGTGGCGCTGCCGTCCGGGTAGCAGATGTGGAACATGAACGCCCGGTCGGGCTCCACGGCCTCACCCGTATGGAACTTGCGCCCCTTGTCGTTAACGTGAAACGGCGTGTACTTTCCGGCGGCCGGGTCGCCGCCGATCCGAAGCATCCACACGGCCGTGGGCAACTCACTCGGGCGCGCCGAGACGGGACGGTTGCCGCGGGCCGTCCAGCCGAGAACAGCGCCGAAGAGCACGAGGGCGACGGCAAGGCCGAGCCGGCGCATGGCGGCCTCCTGTAAAGTACGGGCACCAAGTAAACGCCTCCGCACCCTCAAACCGGACAGCACGCGGGCGGGCGGGCGGCGCGCCGGCCCTGCGCATCGCCCCGGCGGTCCGGTTTGCGGCTCTCCCGAATTCCTCCGCGTCACTAGACCTATCGTACCGGCGGCCTCGTCTGAGGAGTAACCGCGCACGCTCCCAAGCAGGGCTCGATTTATGTTCGTTCCGGTCGGCTGCACGAGCTGCGGGAAGCTGTTCCAGGTGCCCGAGGCGGCGCTCGGACAAACGGCTCAGTGCCCGTGGTGCCAGGCCGCCCAACCGGGCGCCCCGCCCTCGCCCGCCGCGGGTCCGGCCGAACCGCCGGCCCCGAAGTGGCTCAAGAAGTACACTGGCGAAGCCCCTCCGGTGTCCCCCGCAGCGGCCACAAAGCCGCACGAGCAGGAGCCGCTGTCCCTCGACGACGACGAGGCACCGGCCGCGCCACCCGACCCGAGGGCGCCACGGTTCCGCCTCACGACGGTCGCGGCCGTCGCCGGCCTCTCGCTCGCGGCACTGCTGCTGACCGTTGCGGCGCGCGGCTACGGGTCCGGCCGCGTGCAAGAGTGGTTCTGGAGCGAGTACACGCCGCCCGACAGGTCGTGCTCGGTGCTGCTCCCGGCGACGCCGTCGGAACAACCGGTGGACACGAACCCGGACGGCTTCGCGACCGGCGGCAAGCGGTACGTCGCAAAGGGGTGGCTCACCCGGTCGGCGGCGTGGCTCGCGTGGAACGACCTCGACCCCGCGTTCGCGAAGTCCGCCGCGGCCGACAAGGGGGGAAGGGTCGCTTCACACGCCCTGCACGCCGAAGTGGTGCGCGAGGCGGCTCGGCTGCACGGCACCGTGACGAAGGAGGGCGACATCCAGGCCGGTTCCGGCTGGGGCTACGAGGTCCACATGGACACCCCGCGCGGGAAGGTGATCGAGTGGCTGGTCGTGCGGCCCTCCGGCCCGCGCCCGCGGCTCTACGTGTACGGCCTCGAGGCCACCAACATTTCGCCCGACAGCGCCGCCGTTCGCCGCATGTTCACGTCGTTTCAGACTCACGAGTGAGCGGCGAGCACGGGCCGGTTCGTGGCACAGGTCACGCCGCCGTGTGATGTCTCGCAACGGGCGAGGGCCGAGCCATCCAGGCCCACGACTCGCGTGGCCGCGCAAGTTGCTGAGGAACGAATGAAACTGGAACCGCCAGCGGTCGTGAGTCACGAAACGACGAACCACAATCGCCGCACGAATCGAAGATGTTACAGAAGAACAATAACCCCAGGTCCCGGCCTCAGCCGCCGAACGTCGCGCCGCGGCTGTAGCCCGGCTCGTACAGCATGAACCGGTCTTTCGTCGTGCCGAGCATGTCGAACCGCCGCACGTCCGCGGTCCCGGCCGTGTTCGACACCGACCAGAGTTCCGCTCCGCCGGAACGCGGCACCGCGCTCAGCCCCACCCCACCCTGGAAGCCCGCACCGTAAGCGAAGAAGCCGCAGACCCACTCCGCGGTGAGCGGGCGGTACACGATCACACACGCCGCGGTCCCGCCGCTCGTACCGACCGCGACCTGCCCCTGGCCGCTGCCGTCGAAATCGCCCGCCGCGATCGACACCGTACCGCCGTAGGCCGCCCCGAATGCGTAGAAGCTCGCCAGCTTGCGATTCGTGGCGACCGAATACGCCACCACGTGCCCGTGCCCTCCGGCCCCCGCCGCCACAACCACGTCCGCGTACCCGTCACGGTTCAAGTCGGTGGCAGCGACCTGGATACCGCCCGCGAAGCCCAGCTCAAACGCTTCAAAGCTGTTGATCAGACGCCCCGCGGCGGTAAACGTTTTGACGTGATCGGTGCCAGCGGCCGTACCCACCACAATGTCGCCCGCGCCGTCGCCGTTCACATCGCCGATGGCGACGCTCAGCCCGCCCAGGTACGCCGGATCGAACGCAAAGAAGCTCGCAAGGAGCGCCCCGTTCGTACCGTCGATCACCTTGACGTGCGGCGCCCCTCCGGGACCGGCTGCGGCAACCAGATCCGGCACGCCGTCACGGTTCACGTCGCCCAGCGAAACCCGGACGGTCCCGCGAAACCCCTCGAACACGTCGAACGCGAGTGTCCGTCGTGTCCGCGTGTCGAACAGTTGAACCTGAAACCCGTTGGTGTCGCCGGTCCCCAGCGTGATCGCGCTCGTGAGTGGCAGCCAAGCGTTGCCCAAACTCGTGGAGTCCGGTTCTTGGCCGAGCAGCAGCACGCGGCGAAGCTTATCCAGGGTTTGCAGTGCGGTCACGTTGCGGGTGTTGTAACCGAAACCGAGACCGGGCGGGGTCAGATCGCCCCCGCCGTTCGGCGAGACGCTCGGGTGAACCCCGTCGCTACTGATGCCGCCGCCCGGAAGCCGCTGGAGCGCTCGCCAGTAGTTCCACACGGGCACCTGAAGCTCTTCGCCGATGTCCTGAACGATCTGGTTGAACGTCGGGATGTTGGCCTGGGCGGTCGGATACAGCGGGATATCCGGAATGGTACTCAGTACCGGCACAACGCCCGCGCCGATTGCCGTCTCGACAATCTTGGTGAGGTTCTGACGGTAGGTGTCGGCCGGCACGCCCAGACCGATATCGTTGGTCCCAACCATAATCAGCACGAACGCGGGCCGACTCGCCGCGAGTTCTGTGGGGAGGTTCTGAAGCACGTCCGTCGTGGTCCAGCCGCCCCGCGCCGCCTGGCTGGGGTTCGTGAACGAGTTATTCGCACCGACCCGCCCGGAACGAAAATAAGCGAGCGTATCAGAAAGCGATCCGTCACCAGAGAGGTCCGTCGCGGCAGACGGAGTACCGAGTGGGACGAGGAAGTCGTTCGCGAAGGTGATGCTGTCGCCGGCTCGGGTAAACACGTTGGCATGGTTCCCGCGACCTTGCCCGTCCTGAAGCACCACAGACAACCGGGCGGTCATCGCCGCCGTCAGCGCGGGCACGACAGGCGTGAGGGTAAAAGACGCGGGCAGTTCGCGCTCTTCCAGGCGATCGAGACCGAGCCGACTACGCAGCGGTGAAACGTCATGGGGTGTGAACGGCATCAGTGAGCACCTCGCGTTCGGAAGCCGCGCCGACGAAAGCCATTATGTCGAACGCCTCGGTTCCTGCGTGAGCGTGAGGGGCTCACGGTGCGAAGGAGTGAAGAGAGATGACCGCTACAAACGAAACAACCACCACGTCAGACTCGAAAAGCCTGCGGAGGCACGGTCAAAGTGTAATGGCCAGGGAGGGGCGATCGGAAGTGGGGGGTGGAGTGTGGGTATAAACGAGCCGCGGCCCCGGTGCAGGTGTGCATCGGGGCCGCGGGGATATCGTTGGCAAGTGGGTGCGTGGGGAGTCTGT
>NZ_JAXBLV010000201.1:0-53210 GCF_034097035.1 Gemmata algarum | reverse complement strand
AACAGTTCCCGCTGTGCCGATAATTCCGGGTATACAGGTTTTACTGTCGGCGTGGGGCGCGGATATGCCAGAAATCGACGACGACCTCGGTCAAGCGGGCTCTGACCGGTCGGAGGCGCGGCGGCTCCTCGCGGAGGCCCGAGCCGCGCACCGCACCGTCGAACGTGCTCGGGCCAAACTGGAGGCCGACCGCAAGGCGCTCGAATCGCGCGTCCTGCGGTTCAACCAGGTGCAGTCGGATTTCAACACCACGATGGCGACCGACCGCGACCGGCTGCGCGACTCGTGGGCCGAGTTCCACGCGCGCCAAAAGCGGCTGGCCGACGAGTGGGACGAGGTGAACCGGTTCCACGCCGAGCAGGCGGCCCTGCTCGACGTCCGGGCGGCCGCTCTGGCGGTTCGTGAGAAGGACGACGCCGACGCTCGCACCCGGCTCCAGCGGGAACTGGTCGAGTTGCGCGAGGAGGCCAGCGCGCTCGACGCCCGCGCCCGAAACGCACGCCTGGTGGTCGAGGAGCTGGAGCGCCAGCGCGAGCAGTTGCGGGCGGACGTGCTGGCCCCGCCCCCCGAGCCGCCGCTGGACCTGAAGGTCGCGCTGGACCGCGCCACCGACCGCGACCTCGCCAAGTGGGCCAACGAACTGGCCAAGAGGGAGGACCGGTTGAACGTGGAGCGGGCCTCCGTGACCGCGCTGTTCGCGTCGGTGGCGCGCGACAAGGCCGGCATCAACGACCAGCGCCGGGTGCTGGCGGAGCAGTTCGCTCAGCTCGCGGCCGCTCGCGCCGGCTGGCAGGCGGCCGAACGCGCCACCGTGCTCGAGATGGAGCAACTCGCCCGCACGTTGCGCCACCGCGAGGCCGAGCTCGACGCCCGCGAGCAGCGCCTGAACCGCGCCGACGCCCACCGCCGCGACGAGGGGTACGCCCTCTGGCAGCTCCGGTTGCGATTGGAGGCGTGGCAGTCGAAGCTGGTCGCGTTCGAAATGCGGTGGCACACCGAGCGCGAGCAGCTCGAGGCCGAGTTCGCGAAGCGCGAGGACACGCTGGCCGTGTACGAGGCGCAGGCGCACGAGGGCGACGACTCGGGAGCGGTGCCTTACGCGACGTGGGTGCCGGAAACGACCCTCCCGGCGATCCCGGCGGAGCTCTCCGCGCTCCGCGATGAGGTGGAACGCATGGCCGCCGTTCTGCTCGAAACGGATCTGCCCGAGCGCCCCGAGCCGGCCGACGCCGAACTGCCCTGGGGCACGGAAGAGGTGCGCGGGTTCGTTGGCAGCACGATCGAGTCCGGTGTGGCGCTGTTCGATGCCCGGGCGGCCTGACCGGCCGGGGCCGTGAGAAACCAGGGCTCGTGCTCATCGGCCGGATGTGTGGACCGCTCTCATCCATAACGCGACTGGTTGTACCTGTTTCTTGTGGCCCGGACGTTCCGGCCTGTGTGGCGCGAGAGGGACCACAGGGCGGAACGTCCGGGCCACAAAGACATAAGTCGAAACGGGACCAGTAACCCGCCCCTTCTCGGGGCTGTGCTTCCAGCAATCCCCTCCTATCAGCTCCTCATTCGGTCGGCCCGAGTGTCGGGTTTTGCGTCAGTGTCCGATTTACGGACGCGAAATTGCCACTCTGTGGGGTCGATTGCAAGTTCCGCGCACTAAGGTGCGGTGAGCGAACTCGTCGGCGGGCTGAGCCCCACAGTGGGTGATGCCCCAATACGGGCGCCGGCCCGGCCCGCACTCGCAAACTCGGGGGCTGGCGGTCGTCGGTCGCCGTCCGGTGGACGAACAGTACTCGCGCGTGTTCCGGCCGTGAACCTTGTCTGCCACGCTCGGCCCCGTGGCACCGTTCGGCGACCCGGCTACCGTCTCCAGCCGCCCGCGAGCCAAACCGGGTGGCAAACGCTCCGGACTTTCCGATGAACGACCTCGAACAACACCCGGTCCACCAAACGATCCCCGCGACCGACCCGGCCGACCACCAGCCGACCGCGCCGGCGGTGCCGGCGGTGAAGCCGAAACTGGTGGTGCTCCGCGGGATGCGGATCGGCGCCGAGTACCCAATCTACGAGGGCCGAAACGTGGTCGGCCGGTTCGCCGACAAGCCGGTGGACATCGACCTCGTGAGTCAGGAGTCCGTGGAGCAGATCTGGTGTTCGCGGCAGCACGCGGTGCTGGTGCTCGACGACGGGAACGTGCAGATCGAGGACCTGAACAGCTTGAACGGCACCTGGCTCAACGGGGTGCGCGTTCGCGCCGGGCAGCCGCGGCCGGTCAAACCCGGTGATGTGGTGCAGGTCGGTACTGTTCAAATGAAGCTCATCCTGGTCTGATCTCGCCGCGCCGGGGGCGGCCCGTTCACGCCCGGCCGTCCGAAACAAATCTCGCCTGAACGGCAACCGGCGTGCTTCGCGCGGCGCGCTCCTTCGACCGGGACGCGGCGGCACGCGAACGCCTCTCCCCGCCGCACACACCTGCTCTTCAAATCGCGAGCGACCGTCACCCTTCAAATTGGGCCAAGACGGGCACCCCACTGTACGATCTCGATCGCTTGGGACCGGATTTCTGAGACTGATCGCGTCCTTTGCGTGGTACCGTGTTTTCGGCGGGTCGGCTTGCGGTTCGCCCACGGCGGAGCCGTCCCGTTTCCCTGATACGTGAGCCCGCCGTGGGTGTCGCTTTCTGACGAGCCGCGACCATCGGTCACGTGTACGAGAACGGGTGGCTTTTGCGGCCCGTGCGGGGCGCATGCTTCGGAAGGGAGTTTTTGACAGGATCGACAGGATGAACAGGATAAAGACTGATTGATTTTAAATCCGGTTCATCCTGTCAATCCTGTCAAAACTGCCTTCGCATCTCCACAGCGCGTTTGCGCTCCGCCCCCGGCGGTCTCGGCTCGTCGAGAAATACGACACGACCACCGGGCACGTGTACGAGACACCACGTCACATTCGCGAAGCAGCACATGGGCCGCTGGCCCCGGTTTTGCTCACCTCGACGCCCCGGACGGGTTCGTTACGCGAGCCCGTTCCAGTTGTCGCCCGTGCCGGCGCCACGCCACCCCACACCGAAGCGTGCTGATGTCCGAACCCGAGATGTTCGATTTGGTGGTTGTCGGCGCCGGGCCGGCCGGCCTCCACGCCGCACTGTCTGCGGCCGCGCTGTTCGGCAAACGCGCCGCCGTTGTCGAGAGGGACGCGACCGTCGGCGGGGCGACAACCGTCACCGGGACGTTGCCGAGCAAAACGCTGCGTGAAACCGCCCTAGCGCTGTCCGGGTACCGGGCCCGTAAGCTGTACGGCGTCGATCTGTCGCTCCGCCGCCGGGCCACGGTCTCGGAACTCCTGTCCCACGAGCGGACGGTTAAGGCGGCCGAGCAGGCCCAATTCCGCGGGCTGCTGGAGCGGTTCGGGGTGCCGCTCGTCCGCGGCGCGGCCACGTTTGCCGACCCGCACACGGTCCGGGTCGCCCGGCCGGACGGCGGCGAAACGTTCCTGCGGGGCGGCGCCGTCGTCCTGGCTACGGGATCGGTCCCGGTGCGCCCGCCCCTGTTCCCGTTCGACGACCCGCGCGTTCACGACTCGGACGAACTGGTCGACCTGGCTGAGATCCCCGAGTCGTTGGCGGTGATCGGGGCCGGGGTGATCGGGGCCGAGTACGCCTGCATGTTCGCTGCCCTGGGGGTCAAAACCACCCTCATCGACGGCCGCTCCAAGCTCCTCGAATTCCTCGACCCGGACGTGTCGGCGGCCCTGGCGAACGCCATGACGGGGCTCGGGGTGGAGTTCGTTTGGGACGAGCGGGTGACCGGGTGCGCCGCGCCGCCCGGCGGGGACGTGACGCTCACCCTGTCGTCCGGCCGAACGTTGGCTGCCGATCACGTTCTGGTCTGCGCCGGCCGGGTCAGCCGGGCCGACGAACTGAACCTCGCGGCCGCCGGGGTGGAGCCCGGGAGCAAGGGCCGGCTCAAGGTGAACGAGCACTTCCAGACCAACGTCCCGCACGTCTACGCGGTCGGCGACGTGATCGGCTTCCCGGCCCTGGCATCCACCAGCGCCGAGCAGGGCCGGGCCGCCGCGGCGCACGCCCTGGGGGCCACGGGACTGGCCGGCATGACGCCGCTGCTGCCCACCGGCATCTACACGATTCCGGAAGTGGCGTCGGCCGGTGCGACCGAGGCCGAGCTGAAGCTGAAGGGCGTGCCCTACGTGGTCGGGCGGGCCGACTACGCGAAGAACCCGCGGGGCAAGATCGTCGGGGACGAGGGCGGGTTCCTGAAGCTCCTGTTCCGGGAGCCGGACCTCGCCCTGGTCGGAGTCCACATGATCGGCGAGCTCGCGACCGAGCTGGTTCACACCGGGATGATGGTGATGCGGGCCGGCGGCGGCATGGATCTGATCCTCAACACGTGCTTCAACTACCCGACCCTCGGGGGGCTGTTCAAGCAGGCCGCCTATGCGGCTCTGCTGGCGCGAGGCGCCGAAGCGCACCGCTGATTTCGCGAACCAGAAACCGATACGCGCCCTCGCCGGAACCGTCCGGTGTCGATCTGCCTCCCGTTTTCATTCCAAAGCAAGCGGCATCAACCGGGCCATGTAAGGACGCAGTCGATCAGGATAACGCACGCAAGAGGTACGGGGCCGTGCGACTCGCCTTGCTCCGCGCCACATCCACCGGTGTGCCCGTGGCGACCACCGTACCGCCTTCGTCGCCCGCACCGGGGCCGATGTCGATGACCCAGTCGGCGCGGGCGATCACCTGCATGTCGTGCTCCACGACGACGACGGTGTTGCCGGCAGCGACGAGTCCGTCCAGTTGCGCGAGGAGCATTTCGACATCCGCGGGGTGGAGGCCGGTCGTGGGCTCGTCGAGCACGTACAGCGTGTCGCCGCGGTCGGCGCGCTGGAGCTCGGTGGCGAGTTTGATCCGCTGCGCTTCGCCGCCGGACAGCTCCGTCGCGGGCTGACCGAGCCGCAAATACCCGAGCCCGACATCCCGTAACGCCGCGAGGGGCCGGCGCACCTGCGGCTCGTCGGCGAAAAACGCCCACGCGGCGTCCACGGTCATGCCCAGCACGTCGGCGATGCTCTTCCCGCGGTACTCGATCTCGAGGGTCTGGGCGTTGTACCGCGCGCCGCGGCACGCCGGGCACGGCGTGTACACGCTCGGCAGGAACAGCAACTCGACCATCACGAGGCCTTCGCCCGAGCACGTCTCGCACCGGCCGCCGGCCACGTTAAAGGAGAACCGCCCCGCGCCGTACTTGCGGCCCTTGGCCGCCGGGGTGGCCGCGAACAGCTTCCGCACGTGGTCGAACAGACCGGTGTAGGTGGCGAGGTTCGAGCGCGGCGTGCGGCCGATCGCTTTCTGATCGACGACCACCAGGCGCTTGACGCGGTCCGCGCCGCTCGCGATGCGCCCGCCGACGGGTTCGACCGGGGCGCGCTCCAGTTCGTTCCCCTCGTCCTCCTCCGCCAGCGGCTCGCGCCCGAGGTGGGCCGCGACGAGTTCGACGAGCGCCTGGCTGACGAGGCTCGACTTGCCCGACCCGGACACGCCGGTCACCGCGGTGAGCGTGGCGAGCGGGAACGCGGCGTCGATGCCGCTCAAGTTGTTCCGGGTCACCCCGGTCAGCCGGAGCCACGCGCCGGGCGCCCGCGGGGGCGCGGGGCGGTGGACGCCCGCGGCGAAGAGGTGCGCCCGCGTCCGGGACTCTTCAACCGCTCTCAACCCGGCGGGCGGCCCGCTGTAGAGCACCCGCCCGCCGCCCTCCCCGGCCCCCGGCCCCACGTCAACGATCCAGTCGGCGTGCCGCACCACTTCGAGTTCGTGCTCGACGACGAAGAGCGAGTTGCCGGCCGCTTTGAGCCGGTCGAGCGCGCGCAAGAGCGCCTCGGTGTCGGCGGGGTGGAGCCCGGCCGAGGGCTCGTCCAGCACGTACACCACGCCGAACAGGTTCGAGCGCACCTGGGTCGCGAGCCGCAGCCGCTGGAGCTCGCCGGGCGAGAGCGTGGGGGTGCTCCGGTCGAGCGTGAGGTACCCGAGCCCCAGGTCGAGCAGCACCTCGAGCCGGCCGGTCAGGTCCCGGGCGATCCGCCGAACGACCTCGACCTTCTCCGGGTGCTCCGCCGCGAACGTCGCGCGGCCCGCCGCGCTCCCGTCGGCGTGGGGTTGGAAGAGCGCGAGCAGGCGCTTGAGCGGCTGGCGCGACAGGTCGGTGATGTCGGAGCCGCCGAAGGTGACGGCGAGCGCTTCGGGCCGGAGCCGCTTGCCGCGGCACGTCCGGCAGTCGGTGCTCACCAGGAACTGCGCCGCCCGCCGCTTCATGAGCGGGCTCTCGGACTTGGCGAACGTCTCCAGCACGTACCGGCGGACGCTGGTGAACGTGCCCAGGTAGTCGTGCCGCTCCTTCTTCTTCTGCGCCCGCTTGACCTCCTCAAGACTGGCGTGCGGGTAGACGGGCACCTGCGGCTGCTCGTCGGCGAACAGGATCCAGTCGCGCTCCTTCTTCGGCAGGTCCCGCCAGGGGGTGTCGATGTTGATGCCGCGGGCGGTGACGATGTCGCGGAGGTTCTGCCCCTGCCACGCCTGGGGCCACGCGGCGACCGCCCCGCCGCGGATCGAGAGCGCGGCGTCGCGCAGCATGGACGCCTCGGTCGCGTCGTACACGCGGCCCAGCCCGTGGCACGTCGGGCACGCGCCCTCGGGCGTGTTCGGGGAGAACGACTCGGCGTACAGGAGCGGTTGGCCGGGCGGGTAGTCGCCCGCGCGGGAGTAGAGCATACGGAGCAGGTTCGAGAGCGTCGTCACGCTCCCCACCGAGGACCGGGTGGTCGGCGCCCCGCGCTGCTGCTGGAGCGCGACGGCCGGCGGCAGGCCCTCGATCTCATCGACCTCGGGCACCCCGACTTGGTGGAACAGCCGCCGCGCGTACGGGGAGACGGACTCCAGGTAGCGCCGCTGCGCTTCCGCGAACAAGGTGCCGAACGCGAGTGACGATTTGCCCGACCCGGACACGCCGGTGAACACGACGAGCGCGCCGCGAGGAACGTCGACATCGACGCTTTTCAGGTTGTGCGTCCGCGCCCCGCGGACGCGCACGAACCCGCCGGGCTCGCCGCCGGTCGTCGCGCGTGGGCGGTTCTTGGTGCTCATAACGAAACGGCCTTGTGACGCCCCGCCACCGCGTCCCGCATCGGACATGCGATCCGGGTTCTTCGCGGTGTGCCATCGGCTCGGAGCGTCACGGGGCTGGAGCCGATGGGCTTCCGAATCCGTTCAGGGTAGCAATCCTCGTACCCACTCACGAAGAGCGCCTCGCGTGGGTGTTGCGCGTGCGAGAGCCGTCCGATCGCAGTCGTTCAGAATCCCCGCGGGCTTGTGGCGTGTCACCTGCGGCTGATGGTCTCGGTTTAGTCATCGGCCGCGACCGGTAGTGCGGCTTCGGCACGGGCGTGGGCCTGTTCAATCACCTGCAACTCGGCCTCGGTCGCTGACCGGCTGTTCAGGTACTCGAGGGCCTCTGGGTCGGCCATGTACTCGACCTCGCCGTGGTGCGCGCGGACGGCGGTCGCGATGTCCTCGATCGGCACCCGGAAGAACTCCTTCCGTAAGTTCACCCGGTTCACCCGGTGGTCTCGAAACGTTTGGTGCAGTGCCGCCTCAAGAGCGGGAGCGTCGTCGCACCGAATCATCATGTGAACGTCGAACGGGAACGGCACGGACGCGTCACCCAGTTCGTCCACCCGGTGCTGCGGCTCTTTGCGCCGGGTCATTCCGATCTTGAACACGTCCGGCCCGAACGAGCCGATGTTGGAGATCACGTACACGTGGCCGTTCCGGGTCTGTTGGGCCAGCGACTTCGCGCGCTGCGACTTGGCCTCGGCTTCGGCCAGTTGCGCCCGGAGCTGCTCTACCTCAGTCGCGTGCCGCCCGGCCACGTCCGTCAGCGCCCGCTCGAGCGCGGCCGCTACCGCCGCCCGCTCGCGCTCCGCCTGCTCGGCTTGGCGCGCGAGTTCCTCGGCCTCCCGCTGTCGGGCCTGCTCCTCGCGGGCCTGATCTCGGAGCCGGGCTTGCACCTCCCGCTCGACCTGCGCGCGGGTCACCCGCTCGAACTGCTTGTGGAGCGCGGTTTGTGCCGCGTCCTCCTCCTCCAGTGTCAGTCCGACACCGTCCGCCCGGACCTGTCGGGCCGCGGCCTGCACCCGCTGGACCGCGGTCGCGAACGTGGTCGGGCCGACCTGCCGCCGCGCGGCCGACGCGATCTCCTCGAAATACAGCCGCCCGAGCCGGTCCCGCTGGTCGGCTGCGGACGACGCGCCGGACCGGCTCGCGTGCTGGACCTGTTCCAGGTACGCCGCGTGAACCGCCGCGTTCTTCAACTCGGTTCGGAGCAACTGGTTCTCGGCGGTCAGGTCGTTGTAGCTGATTACGCGGCGCTCGAGGGCCGCTTCCCGTGTGCCGAGATCGGCGGCCCGGCGGTCGTTCGCGGCGACCGCCGCGGCCAGTTGCCGCGACCGCTGCTCGTGGGCGCGGAGCGCAATCTCCAGCTCTTCCCGGTCGGCCTCCAGATCCTCACGGTCCCGCAGCACCGCCGCGAGCCGCTTCAGCGCCTCCCGGCGCGGCGCGTCCATCAGGAAGTAAGTGGCCGTGCTCCCGCCGGCCAGCGCGAGAACGATCAGGGCGACAGCGAACATGCGGCGTCTCACACAAGCTGGTGGGTCAGAACGAACGGGCAGGTGTGCCGGCACGCGACACACGGGAACGGGTCGAGCAGCCGGACGAGCGGCACTGCGACTACGTGACCGCACCCGGAACACTTTCCGTGCGCCGGCCGGTGCGGGTCGCTCGTGCGGGTGTAGCGGAGCGCGCCGGGAGCCGGGGCCACGGTTACGGCTCCTTCGGCGAGCCAGACGCGGACGATCTCGGGGGACGTGAGGCACGCGGGGTCGAGATCGATCTGAACCCCGGGGACCGCGGACAGCCGCCCCCACAGCGCGACCGCCTGGGCGAGTCGCCCGCGGGCTGCCGTCAGCCGCCCCGGCACGTCCGGGAGCGCGGCCCGCTCCGTTCTGGTACCGCTCAGGTACCACGCTTCGACCGCGTCGAGCGAGGCACGAAGGAACAACGGTGGCGCGTTCCGCAGTAGCACGTCGAGCGTCGGTGCGATCGGTTCGGCCGTGAGGTAGCGGCGGCGGTAGGCCATCGCGGGGTGGACGAGCGGCAGGCTTGTCTCGGCCGTCCGGATGGCGCCGCGCAGGTCGTTGCGGGCCTCGGCCTGGGTCGTCGCGGCGCACGCCGCCCGGTACCGTTCGTACCCGGCTTCCAGTTCGGCTTTAGTGGCCATAGGCGTTGGGCTGTTGAATGCGTCAAACCGGTGTCGGGCAGACATTGTGCGGCCACCGAGCACCGGTTTCAAGCGCCCATGCCCTGCGGTTCGCTGACCGCTCACGCCTCCCGCCCTCGGTTCGTGGGCAGGTTGCCCGGCGGGACACGATTCGGGCGTGATGCGCAGACCGCCTGTAACGCGCAACAAAGGCAGGAGCGTCGGTTGGGGGCTGCTTTTCGCAGGGGGCGCGAACTGCTAGACTGTTTCATGCGTCCCTTATTCGTTCCACGGGCTCGGGGCGCCGATTACAGTCGGTCGCAACCGCCGTCAACGACTCGTAACGGGCGTAAGGGTAGTCAATCGCAGAAGTGGCAAAACGAGGACGGTGACCGAAGTGCTGGACGTGTGAGGACTGGGAAGGGTGGCAGAGTGGTCGATTGCACCGGTCTTGAAAACCGGCAACGCCGAAAGGCGTTCCAGGGTTCGAATCCCTGCCCTTCCGCTGCAAGCTCGGCAAATCTCGTCAGAAGCGGGCCGCCTCCAATCTGGCCCGTTAGGAACAGGCACACCGAAATGAGCCCGGGCACAAGTGCTCCGGGGGCGAACGACGCCCTCGTGTGGTCTTGTTTTTCTGACCACCTTCACGAGGGGGTGTGTATCACGGTGGTTCGCTTAGTTGAGGTTTGCTTGGTTCGTGAGATCACCGGAACAGCTTCACTTCGGCGCCGGCTTTCAGCGCCCCGTCAGCGGGTACGCCCATAAAATCCGTTAGCACCGCCCGGTAGACGCCACGAAAGTCGGTCGTCGCTTTTGGCTCCCCAGCGTCCAGCTCGGTCAGGCTGGGCATCGCACCCACCAGGCCGCCCCGGACCGACGGTCCCGCGACGAAGCACGCGCCGACGGTGCCGTGGTCGGTGCCGGCGGAGCCGTTCTCGCGGATCGTTCGGCCGAACTCGCTAAACGACAGCAGCGTCACCCGGTCCGCCAGCTTCGCCTCGGCCAGGTCGGCGAAGAACGCGGCCACGGCGCCGGCGAACTCGCCGAGCAGTCCGGAGTGAGTGAACTGCTGTTGTGCGTGCGTGTCGTAACCGGACTGCTGGGCGTAGAACACCCGCGCGCCGATGTCGGCCTTCAGGAGTTGGGCAACGAGCTTCAGCCGCTCGGCGAGTTCCGTTTGCGGGTACGTTGCCCCACCGCGGCTACCGGCCAGTGACGCCAACTTCTCGGCCGCGCCGTGGGCTTCGACCGACTGCCGCCGGACGAACTCGAACAGGTCGTTGCCGCCCGTTTGCCCCGCGCCGGCTTTAGCCGCGCCCGGGTCGGCGAGTAGGACCTCTTCGAGCCGCTTGAACGCCACGGCCGAACTGCGCCGGCCGCGGAGCGCCGGCGGCACCTCACCGCCGACGGCGAACAGGTGACCGCCCGACGGGTCCAGCGCCCGGCCGAGCCAGCCGTAACCCTTGCGCGCCTCGGCGTCGAGACCGGCGGTGTGCCAGGTCGCCATGCTGTCGAAGTGCGACCGGCTCGGGTTCGGGTACCCGACACCCGGCACCACCGCCAGGTGCCCCGCCTGGAGCAACTTGTCCAGCGGGCGGAGGGCCGGGTGCAGGCCGACGCCGTCGGTCAGTTTGACGACGTTGGCCGGGTTCACGTTCAGCTTCGGACGGAGTCTGATGTAGGCCTCGTCGGCGTGGGGAACGACGGTGTTGAGGGCATCGTTACCGCCGTCCATCTCGACGACGACAAGGACGCGGGCGTCCTTCTCCGGTGCGGCGGCCCGCACCGACCGGGCAATAAACAACGGCACCGTCGGCGCGAGGGGGAGCAGAGCGGACTTCAGGAGCGAGCGGCGGGTGATCATGGACGACCTCGGGTTTGAGAATACGAGTCCGCAGAGCGAACCCGAACGCGGCAAGGGAGTGTGCTGAGGTTCCGAGCCCGATTCGCGCGGCACGCGGGTGCGGTGCCGTTGGCAACTGGGGGTGAGTACCGGCGGTTGAAGTCGCACACCGCCTCAACCGCGGGGCCAGCGTCAGCCCAGTTGGGCCTCGGGGGACGACAGGAGCGCGGTGACCGCCCGCGCGGGCGTGAGTGATTCGAGCCGCTTCCGCGCGTCGGCGGGCGGCTCGGTGCCGAACAGCAAGCGGTGGTGGAAGGTGAGGACATCGGCGGCGGCCGGCCCGAAGCCGTGCTGCTTCGCTCGCGCCACCGGATCGTAGGCGACGCTCCGGCCGCTGTTCGGGCCGCTGACCAGGGCGGCGGCGTAGTTCGCGCGGGCGATCAGGCTGCGGCTGTGGATCCACTTCCGGCCGACGGGCCAGCCGCCCACGTTCGGCGGGTCGAACACGTCCTGACCCATCCGCGCCGACCAGTCGGCCATCGCCAGTGTGCTCGGCGCGGGGTCGAACAGCTCCAGCGCGCGGGCCGCGCCGGTCACGTACTCGACGGGCGTCAGCGCGCGGGAGCGGAGGTTCTCGTCGGCGAAGAACAGGCGCGAGCGCAGGACCGTCGCGACCGCCCAGCCGATGTCCAGCTCGCGCTCGCGGAGCCCCGCGGCGAGTTGCTTCGCGGCGTCCGCCGGGACGCCCCCCTCGCCGAAAAACTGGCGAACGAGCTTCGTCACCAGTCGGTCGGCGACGCACGGCTGTTTCAGCAACAGTTCGATCAGCGCCGCGCCGTCGAACGTCCCTTCGGCACCCAAGATCGTCTTCCGGCCGTCGTCGTGCCGCTCGCGCACCTCGACGAACGCGCCGTCCTCCACGCCCCAACCGGTGAGCGCGCGGGCGGCCTCCTTGACATCCGCCTCGGAGTAGTTGCCGACGCCGAGCGTGAACAGCTCCAGCAGCTCGCGGCCGAGGTTCTCGTTCGGGTGCCCCTTGCGGTTGGCCGGTGCGTCCAGGTACAGCAGCAGGGCCGGCTCCCGGGCGGCGGCGTTCAGCAGGTCGGCGAACCGGCCCGCGGCGTGCTTCCGCAGGGCGTCGTTCTGTCGCCGCATCAGGGCGGGGCTGTCTACCTTGCTGTTGGCGGTGGCGAAGTGGTCGTGCCACAGCAGGGTGAGCTTCTCGCGGAGCGGGTCCGGCCCGAGCAGGAAGCGGTAAAACCACCCGGCTTTCAACCGGCCGATGTCGCCCTGCGTCACGGCCGCGCTGAACAGGAGTTCGCCGGTGGCGTCGAACTCCGGCGCGGGGTGCCGGTTGGCGGTCCCGGCCAGCAGCCGCGTCACGGCCGGCCCCGGGCCGTCCTTCAGGTCGCGCTGGAGTTCGTCCCAGGTGCCGGCGAACGCCGCGCGGCGGTGCAGGTGAACCACCCGCGCCAGGTTCCAGGGCTGTTTGGCGTCGGGCGCGTATGGGACCCAAAGGCTCTCCGCCATTGGTTATTCTCCTTTGGTTTTGGTCGGTTGCAGTTTCAGGTCGCCGACCTTGAGCGTGTCGCCGTGTTTCTCGATGCGAAACGCCGGGGCCTGGTGGACCTCGGGGCCGAACTGCCGTTGCCCGACGCTGAGCGTGAAGCGGAAGTCGTACCCGGGTAACAGTTCGTCGAACGCGAAGGTGCCGTCGGCGCCGGTGTCGGCGGTCCGGTTTTTGTTGAGCGAGCCGTAGATTTCGGCCACCTCGCGGCGGTCGAAGTGCAACGTTACGGTCACTCCTGCCGCGGGTTTGCCGTCCGCGCCGACGACGCGACCCTGCGCCGTCCCGCCGGCCCCGAGCTTGAGCACCGGGGCCGGTTCGTCCTCGCCGATCTCCGCCGCGCCGACCTGCTTCCGCTCCGGCAGCCGCGCCACCACCAACCGCTTCTCCTTCGGCTCCAGGTCGAAGACGGGGATGGTGTCGGTGTCGCCGATCGACTCCGCGTAGTGCCACGGCGAACGGGTGAAGCCGGTGGCGCGGGCGTTCTTCGCCGGCTTGCCGTCTGCGTCCACCACTTTCACCAGCTTCTTCGACACCGGCTCCAGTTCGACGTCCTGCCTCACTTCCGTGTCCGTTTCCTTCGCGTCGATGACCTTGCACCAGTTGCCGTTCACGCCGCCCTGTCCGCCGGACACCGCGAAGTACCCGAGGCCCTCGCCGCGGTTCGGTTTGGTGAACAGGTGCGGGTAGGCGGGGTCGGCCTTGGGCGGGCCGTACAGCGCGCGGACGCCGTACTCGCCGTTGCCGCACGTCAGCAGCACCGGGCCGGGGATGACAAGGATGCGGTAGGTGCCGTCGGCCCTGCCGTCGGAGTCCTCGAGGCTCGCATACCGGCCCAGTGACGGGTACCGCTTGGCGAACGTGTTTCCGGCGAGCACGTGGGCGCTCAGCCGGGCGCCGGGCACGGGCCGGCCGGTCGCCTTATTCCGCACCGTGCCCGTCACCACCACTCCCCTCTGGCAGGCGATGTCGGCGATCACGGGCTCGTGGCCGACGGTGTCCTTCACTTCCGTCTGTGCGGGCAGGTACCCTCTCTCGACATCTTCCCGCATGCTCACGCCGTAGGTCGGCAGCTTCTTCGCCCCGTGCAGTTCGTACCGGCCGTCGGCGTCGGTCGTTGCGCGGTGCCCCACCCGGGTGACGCCGTTGTCGGAACTCATCGTGACCTCCACCCCGGCCCGCGGCTTGCCGGTCTTCGCGTCGGTCACCCGGCCACGAACCGGCTTCTCGGCTTCCAGCGGCAGGGTGAAGTTCGGGGCGGAGAGGATCGGGTTGAAGTCCCACGTCAGCCGTTCACCGGTCTTCGGCTGGAGGCGGAGCGTCGCCTCGTTGAGGGGCTTCACGTCAAGGCCGGCCCGCGTAGCCACGCACACCGCCCCGTCTTCCCGGCCGGTCGCCTTGATCTCCAGGCTCGCCAGCCGTTCGCCGCCGATGCCGGTCAGCTCGAACCGCCCGTCGGCGTCGGTCTTCGTGCGGAACGGCCCGTCCGCCGGGTGCCAGAAGAAGCCCACCGACTCGACCGGGTGCTCGCGGAAGTCCGTCCGCTTCGGCAGCGAATCGAGGAACGCTTGCATCGACTCGCCCGCGAACGTCTGGACCAACTCCAGGCGGACCGTTGCGCCGGCGACGGGCTTGCCCGCCCCGTCCACGACGCGGCCCTTCACGGGTACGTCTTTGACCAGTTTGAACGTCACGTCGGTCGGGGTGTCTGCGGTCGGCGCCAGAAAGGCGACCCCGAAACCGTCGGCACGCGCGATCAGGAACAAACCGCGTTCGCGGAGCGTGACCGTCACGCTGAACGTGCCATCAGTGGCCGTCTTGCCGAGTGACTCGGTCTTGCTGGTGCTCCATCGGCGCCCGTCCACCCAACTGCGGTTCTCGAACAACAACAGTTCCGCCTGATGGGGCTTGCCGTCGGGATCGACCACCTTGCCGGTGATCGTCCGCTCCATCACCATCGGCCTCTTCGGCTCGTCCTTCGGGTCCGCTTTCGCGGCCGGCGTTTCGACCTTCGCCGTAGCCGTGGGCTGTTCGGCGGCGGTCGGCACCGTCACCAGCCCGAGCCCAGCCACGAGCGTCACTACAGCCAGTAGTCCCTTGAGCTTCCAGCCGTTCACGATCCCCTCCTTCGCGAGCGTGGCCGCGGCGGGAGACGGCGAACCGTTCGCCGCGGCCAGCACGGACTTGGTCAGTCGCGGCGGGGACGCCCCCGCCGAGGAGGTCGTGGTCAGCAGGAGGGCCACGCCGAGCGCGCACCCGCGGGCGGTGAGCGCGTCGGCCAGCTTCTTCCGGCCGCGTTCGAGTTGACTCTTCAGCGTCGCGACCGGCACGCCCAGGCGGGTCGCGGCCTCGTCCCGCGTCAGCCCTTCCAGGTAGCACAGGATCAGCGGCTCGCGGTACCGCGGCGGCAACCGCTCCAGCTCCTCGTCCAGCGCCGCCAGCAGTTCTGGCCCGGTCAGGGTGTCCGCGGGTGGCACCGCTTCGGTCACCGCCGCGGCCTCCTCGCGCCGGATCCGGCGTGTGGCCGCGACGCGGGCGTTCCGGGCGACCTTGCGGGCGGTGGCGTACAGCCAGTTGGCCACCGACGCCTGCCAGCGGGTTGCCCCGGCCCTCTTTGACAGGATCAGGAACACCGCCTGGCACGCGTCCTCGGCGTCCGCCGGCGCGTGGAGCACCCGCTTGCACACGCCGAACACCATGCCCGCGTGCCGTTCCGCCAGCGCCGCGAACGCCGACTGGTCGCCGGCCTCCGCGAACCGCCGCAGCAACTCCTTGTCGCTGGCCGACTCGTCGGGTTCCGCCGACCGCGCCGCCTTCAGCAGCGCCGCCGCTTGCTTCGCCATGACACGCCCCTCGAACGAACCTCACCCGTGTCATGTGCGCCGGGCCGCGATCGGCCGCAGCGCGCTCCGGTTTCCTGCCGCGTCGCCGGTGCCGCCGCACTTCGCCGCGTCCTCTCGGAAGGGCGGTTCGCGTGAGGGCTATCGCAACACCTCCAGCGTGCGGTCGCCTAACGCCTTCGTCTCGCCGGGCTTTAGGGTGATCGGGCCGAGCTTCGGCTTGCCGCCGAAGTAGTGCTCGCCCTTGCGGATCTGGAGGTGGAACGCCATCCCGGGCACGACCGCGGGCAGGGTGAACTGCCCCTTCGCGTCGGTCACCGTTCGCGGTCGCTCCTTCACGGTGAAGCGGTACAGTTCGGCGATGACGCGCTTCTGGGCATTCGCGGTGATCTCGGCCCCGACCAGCGGTCCCCCGTCCGCCTCGGTGAACCGCCCGGTCACGGTGCCCGCCGGCGCCAGTTTCACCACGACCGGCTCCTTCTCGTCGCCGCGGATCGTCGCCACCGCCCCGAGGTTCTCCGCCGGGTGGTACACGGCGATCGTCCGCGGCTTGTCCGGGTTGAGGGCGTAGATCGTGGCGGTGGATTCGGGCAGCTTGCAGTAGATGATCGGCCACGACGCCGTCACTCCCGCGACGAACACCCCGGTCAGCGGCTTGCCGTCGGCGTCCTGCACCTCAATGCGCCCCGTCCGCCCGCGATCGACCGTCACCTCGACGTCCGTCTCGCCGGTCTCCTTCAGGTCGACCACCCGCACCGCCTGTTCAGTGCGGAGGAACTCGAGCGAACCGTCCGCGGCCGTCACCATCCAGGTGTCGTCGTCGGGGTCGTATCGGAACAACTCCTTGTGCGCCGGGTCGGGCTCGGCCGCTCGGTAGGGGTTCAGGTGCGCGCCGTTAAACGTCTCGTCGCCGAAGGCCTGCACCATCAGCAGCGACTGGCCCGGAATCGTGGTCAGGCGGAACTTGCCGTCCTTGTCGGTCGCGCGCATCGTTTTGTCAGAGCGGTAGGCGTCGGAGCCCGGCCCCTTGCCGAAGAACGCGTTCCCCGGCAGTGGGGCGAGCCGCACACCGGCACGCACGCCCTTGCCCGTCTGCTTGTCGATCACCCGCCCGGTAACCACCACGCCCCGCGCCAGCTTGATGTCGAGGGCGACGGGTGCGAACCCGTCGGTGTCCGCGGCGCCCCCGGACGAACTCAGGTACCCGCCCCCGTCCGGTATTTGGACGTGGACCCCGTACCCCTTCGGGCGCTTGGCCACGCCGACCAGCTTGTACTTGCCGTCCGCCCCGGTCACGGCCGCCAGCGCGTCCCCGAAGCCCGTCGGAATGCTGACCGCGGCCCCGGCCACGGGCTTGCCGGTGGCGGCGTCGAGGACGGTGCCTTCGATCGTCTTGCCGCGCTCGGCCACGAGCGTCGGGGCCGGCCCGTTCAGCCCGCGGAAGTAGTTCAGCTCCCGAAGGTCCTGGTGCTCCTTCCGGAGCAGCACGTCGTTGTAGGGCTTGGGGTCGAACCCCGTGCGGGTGATGACCATCGGGTTCTGCCGCGCCGTCCCGCCGCCCTCGACGACCAGGTGGACGATGCGCTCGCCGCCGAGCCCGCTCAGCGCGAACCGTCCGTCGGCGTCGGTCGTGGCGGCCCCGGTGATCGCCGTCAGCGGGGAGTACACCCGCTTCCTCGGGGACGACATCGCCTCGCGCAGGCTCGCCTTCCAGCCCGTCAGGTAGTCGTCGAGCTTCTCGTCCCGCGGGACGTACACGGCCACCGCCGTGACGCTGACGCCCGGGGCCGGTTTGCCCTCCGTGGTGATGACGCGGCCGCGGATCGGCACGTCCGGCACCAGCCGGAGCGTTACTTCCTCGGCCGGGTTTTCGGCCCAATCGATACCCGCCCCCGGCGCGTGGGCGATCAGGTATTCGCTCGGGGCCTTGTCGGTCAGGGTTGCGCGGAACTTGCCCGCGGCGTCCGTCCGCGCGACCTCCTTCAGGACGACGTCGGACGGCGACGTGAGGCGCGGCCCCTTCAGTGCCGGGCGGAAGAGCTTGGCTCCGGCGACCGGCTTCCCGTCGGTGCCGAGAACCGTGCCCCGGACCGTTCGTTCGTCGGCCTTGGCCACCGGCGCGTCCGCCGTTGTCGCCGGTTTCCCGGTCTTGTCGGCCTGCTTTTGTGGGTCGGGGTTCGTGCCCGCCGCGAGCACGAGGCCGAACCCCGCCGCAGCGACCGCTACGGCCAGCAGCCCCTTGAGTTTCCAACTGGTCACGGCACCCTCCCTCACGAGAGCGGCCACGGCGTCCGGCGGCGCACCGCGGACCGCGGCCAACACGGACTCGGTCAGTCGCGGCGGGGACGCCCCCGCCGGGAAGGTGGCGGCAACGGCCAGCAGCCCGGCGCCCAGCCCGATGCCCTTCTTGCCGAGGGCATCCGCGAGCCGCTTGCGCCCGCGGTCCAGGCGGCTCTTGAGCGTGGCCGGCGGCACACCCAGCCGGGCCGCCGCCTCGTCGCGGGTCAGCCCTTCGAGGTGGCACAGCACGAGCGGCTCGCGGTAGATCGGCGGGAGCCGGTCCAGTTCGGCGTCGAGCGCGGCGAACGCCTCCCGGCCGGTCATCTGGTCGAGCGCCGAGGGCACGTCCGGCGGAGCCGGGCGCGCCTCCCGCCGGACCCGCCGGTGCGCCGCGCGGTTGGCCCGCGCCGCGATCCGGCGGGCGGTGCCGTACAGCCAGTTGGCGACCGACGGCTGCCATTTGACCGCCCGGGCTTTTTGGGCCAGGATCAGGAACGTGGCCTGGCAGGCGTCCTCCGCGTCCTGCACCGTCGGCAGCACCCGCCGGCCCACGCCCAGGACCATCCCGGTGTGCCGGGCGACGAGCGCCGCGAACGCCGCGTCGTCGCCCGCGGTGAAGCGGTCCAGCAGTTCCCGATCCGTCTCGGTGGCGCGCCGCGCCGCCATCAGAACTGCCGGGGCCGCCCGCCCGCCGCGCGTCGCCATGTCTGCTCCTTCAACCGTTGCGGAACCTCCGGAGGAGTCATCCCCGCCGGGCGGGAAACGGACGCAAGGAATCGCTAACGCATCGCCTTCGGTGACCGTTGCCGGAGCCGGCGTCATTCCTGGTCCTTGGTCGGTTCCAACTCCAGCTCTCTCATTTTCCACTTCTGACCCGGGAACTGGACCCGCTCCTTCGGGGGCAGGTGGCCTGGGTCGTAGCGCCGTTGGCCGCGGAAGAAGTTCAGTTGGAATTCCTGGCCCGGGAACAGACCGTCGATGCGGTACTCGCCGTTGCCGTCGGTAACGGTGGTGTCCGACCCGTTCAGCCCCCGGAACGCTTCCGCCACCTCCCGCCGCGCGTGCCAGACGTGGACGGTGAGCCCGACCAGGGGTTTGCCGTCCTTACCCACTACCCGGCCGGTGATGCTTCCGGGCTCGGTCAGCATGACCGCCGGGTTCTTGTCCGCGGTCGTGAGTGTGAGCGTGCCGACCAGCTTCTTTTGGTCGTGGTAGACCGCCAGCAGTCGGCCCGGCTTCTCCTTCGGCACGCCCATCGCCAGTGCGACGATGTCCTGCTTCGGCTCCGGCATTGGGAGGTCCAGGTTGTAGACGGTAAGTGTGTCGCCGGCGGTTGCTTTCGGGCGGGCGAACTCGACGTGCGTGATGCCGGTGGCGTACGCCCCGGTGACCGGTTTGCCGTCCGTGTCCACAACCTTTACAAGGGTCTTGGGCGCCGGCTCGAAGTCGATGTCCACGGCCAGCGCGGTGTCGTTCTCCTTCGTCTCCAGGACCTTGCACCAGTTGCCCTGTACGAAACTCATCCCACCGCCGTGGCCGTAGAACGTCAGGGACCGGGCTTGCCAGTAGCTGAAGGCGTCCGGGTACTTGGGGTCGGGTACCGGCGGTCGGAACTCGTCACGGGGGGCCGCCGCCATCAGCAGCACCCGACCGGGGATGACCACCACGCGGTACCGCCCGTCCTTATCCGACCGGAAGTTGCTGGGCGCGCCGGACGCCGAGTGCGTGAACGGCGGGTACTTCTCGACGAACGGGTTGTTGCTCATGACCTCCGCGTACAACTGGGCCTGGACCGGCTCGCGGGTGGCCTTGTTTCGCACCGTACCGGAGACGATGACCCCCTTCGCGCATTTCAGGTTAATGGTGATCGGCTCGTAGCCGGCGGTGTCGTCCGCGAAGCCCTGGCAGGCGATCAGCCCGGCGGCGGTGTCGGCGGGCACTTCGACCATGTACCCGGGGTGCTTGCGGGCGCCGCGGATCTCGTACTTGCCGTCCGTGTCGGTGACGGCTTCCGTCCGGTCGCGCGTCACGTCGCGCTTGTTCGGGCGGGTGAACGCGACCGTCACCCCGACTCGTGGTTTGCCCTCGGGTCCGGTCACCCGGCCGCGAATAATTTTCTCTGGCTCCAGCACCACCGTCGGATCGACGCCGTAAAGCTGCCACTTGCCGCCCCGGGGGAGCCCCTTGATCTCGCTGTCCTTCGCCGCCTTATTGAGTGGAGCGGGATCGAACCCGTCCTGGTTGAAGATGATGATTTCGCGGTTCGCCACACCGGCCCCGTGAACGCGCAGGTGGAAGAGCTGCTTCTCCCCGACGCCGGCGACCTCGAACCGCCCGTCCTTGTCCGAGACGGCGGTGTACGGGGAGCCCGCGCTCTTGGGGCGGTCGGCGTACCACATCTCGCGGTCGCCGTAAGGCGGGACATCGTTACGCGAGCCGTCCGTCACCCACCGCCGGAAATGACTTTCCCGCGAGGTGTCGGAGTTGTACACCGCGAACTCGTTCGCCGTGACGGTCGCGCCGACGACCGGCCGGCCCTGTTGGTCGAGCAGGCGCCCGCGCACCGGTCGCTCCTTCGGTAGCCGGAACGTGACCTCAGCGATCGGAGTCAGGGTCCGCGGGCTGCTCACGCTCCCGTGCGCCACGAAATCGATCCCGTGGCCGGGCGCGGTGGCCACCAGCCACCCGCCCCAGTCGCCTCGCGTCATGGGCACCGTTACCTTGAACGCGCCGTCGGCCCCGGTCTCGCCGACCGGCTGCGGGTTGCCCTCCAGCCAGGCGAGGGCCAGTTCCGCCTTCACCGGTCGGCCGTCGTGACCGATCACCCGGCCGGTGATGATCCGCTCTTTCACTTCGGTCTTGGTGTTCGGCTTGGGCTCGCTCTTCTTTTCGGTCTTCGGCGCCGGCTTGTCGTCCGCGTGGGCGGTGACGGGTTGCGGGGGCACGAGGCCGGCCGTCAGGCCGAGGGCGAACACCGCGGCGGTCAGGGCCGCGGCAAACAGCTTCAGAACGGGGATCACGGCGAAGGCTCCGGTGGCGAGCGCGGCGACGGTCGGGGACGGGCTCCCCTTCGCCAGCCGCACCGCGAGGTCCGTCAGTTCGCGCGGCGGACCGTCCGCCGCACGCGCGCTTCCCATCACCAGAGCCAGCCAGCCGGCCGAGAGCAGGACGCCGCGCCGGGCGATCCGCTTCTCCAACAGCGCCCGGCCGCGCTCGAGGTGCCCCCGGAGCGCCCCGACGGTGGTACCGAGTTCCGCCGCCGCCTCGTCGCGGGTCAGCCCGCGCACCCCGCACAGCAGGAGCGGCAGCCGGTACTTCTCGGGCAGGGCGTTCAGCTCCTCGTGCAGGGCCGCCGCGGCCTCGCGCCAGGAGAGGTCCGACGGGTCCGTCGTCCGGTCGGTGCGTCGGACGGCTTCCGCCTCGCGCGCGGTGCGGCGCCGCCGGTCGGCCCGGCAGCGCACCGCGACCCGGTGGGCGACGGCGAACAGCCAGCCCCCGAGCGGCGCCGGGTCGGCGGCCAGCCGGGGCGCTTTCTTCAGCAGCACGAGGAAGGTGGCCTGGAACGCGTCGTCGATGTCGGCCGGGTCGCGGAGCACCTGCCGGCACGCCACCAGGACCGTTGCGCCGTGCCGCTGGACGAGGGCGCGGAAGGCGCCCTCGTCGCGGGACGCCACGAACCGGGCGAGCAGCGCCTGGTCCGTGGCGGACACGTCGGGCGCCGCATGGGCCGGCTTCCGGACGCGGCGAATCACCTGGGCGAGCGGCGGGCGGGCCACGGCGGGTACCTCCGGTGAGAGGGAACTCAACTCACACTGCCCGGAGGCCCGCCGCGCGGCGCGCCAGTTTCGTGAACGGTTCGAGATGGCGGCCGTGTGAGGGGCGGTCGCGGGGGCGAGTGACCGGGCGGCCTACGCTTGCAAGATGGGCAAGTAGTGGTCGGACAACTGAAGCACGATGAGACTCATCGCCGTCGCGTACACCGGCCCGAAGATGGGGTCGTCCCACGCGCCGTCGCGGGCGCGCGAAAGGAGTTCGTCACGCGCTGCCGGTGCCCACGTCGCCCAGTAGGTTCCGCCGGCGGTCCACATCGCCAGCGCGGCATAGTAATGGGCGTAGTAGTAGTACGCCGGCGGCAACTCGCGGGGCGTGAGCGACCGGCCGGGCCGGAACTGCTGCACGTACCGCAGCCCCCGCTCGACCTCCGGCCCGCTGTACGCCCCGGTGCTGAACAGCCCGACCAGGGCGGCGGCGCTGCGGGCGAACATGGACGTTTCGCCCGCGCCGCGGGTGTACGAGAACCCGCCGTCCGGCCGCTGGCACGCCAGAAGGAAGCACGCGGCCGAATCCACCACGTTCTTGCGAACGAGCACCCCGGCGTTCCGCGCCGCCCGCAGCGCCAGGAGGTGCGCCACGGTGGCCGACACGTCCGAGTACGGCGGGTGCGGGGTGTACCGCCACCCGCCGTCCGCGCACTGCGCCCGGACGGTGTACCCGACCGCCCGTTCGAGCGCCGCCCGGACCCGCCGCTGCCGCTCCGGGTCCGGCAGCGTGCCGGACAGCTCGCCCAGGAACAGGCACCCGAAGCCGTGCGAGTACATGGCCCGCTGGTTCCACTCCTCGGTGCCGGCCCGCGAGCCGCCGGGCGGCGTGAGGAACCCGCTGACCGGTCCGTCAGAGGCCGCGAGCAGGTAGTCGGCCGTGCGGGAAACGGTGCGGGCGTACCGCCCGCGGCCCGGGTGGTGGCCGCCGGCCAACAGGGCCAGCCCCGCCAGGGCCGTGACCCCAACGGCCGCCGGGCCGGGCGGGCGCTCGGTGGCGAACCCGCCGTCCTCGCGCTGGGACCGCGCCAGAAAGGCCAGCCCGCTGTCGATCGCGGTTTGGGTCGCCGGCGTGACGAAGTCCACCGGCCCCTCAGGCGCGGGCGCCGGAGGCGGCCCGGCGTGTCCGGCCTGGAGGAGAGAGCCGGCGCCGCCGATGGCGGCCAGGCGCAGGACCGAGCGGCGGGTGTGTCGGGTCATGAGGAGGTCCGATCGTCCGCGCGGGGCGCCGCGCCTTCATGCGAGCCCGCAAGTGCGGCCGGGTACACGCCGGCCCTGGGGTGGCCGACCGCCCCACCGGCGCACACGCCTGCCAAGGCGCCCGCTACCGCCCCGAACCACAAGGTCGCTTTGAGCACCAACTCCAACCCGGCCCCTCCCCGCCACAGGAGCCCGCCGAGCGCGGCACCGCCGGTCGCGGCGGACGCCCCGCCCACCATCGCAGCGAGGAACGAACTGGTGAGCACCGGCCGGCGGCGTCGGGACGCCCCCACGGCAACCGGGCCGACGGCACTGCCGACCCAGGCGCCGCTCACGAACCCGAAGTAAGCGGCCATCGCAACCGGAGCCCACGGCTCGTCCTTGAACCGGGACAGGCCCGTGTCCAACCCGCCGTAGCCGGCCGCCAGCACCGCCAGCCACAAGAGGCTACCGGCTGAACACCACACCCAGCCGAGACCGACCCCAAGAAAGCCCCGGCCGAGGCGCGCCGCTAACGTTATGGGGCGCGGGACCCGGCCGGCCCGTTCGGCGGCAGTGCGCACAAGAGACCTCGACAAATTGAACAGCCCACGGCGCGCAGGACGCGCCGCGACAACCGCACCGGCGAGAACCTTCCTGCGGCCCGCTCTGCGGCCGGTTAAAGCGCGGTGCCCACCGGAAATGGTATCCGTTCTGCGCGTCACGCTGCGGAAAAATCCCTTCCGGTGCGCGGGCCGGAACCCAAGTCACAACAGGGCTCGGCATTCGCTCTTTGTCCCCAAATCAGCCCCCGTTATAAACGGTACCGTCGGCGCGTCCGGTGCGTTCGGCACTCGGCGCCCGTACAGGTTACCGTTTCGCGTTTGTCGGTTTTACAACTGCCCTGGATTCGTTAAACCCCCGCGGTTATACGCGCTTGATAGACGCGAAATAATCGCACCGGGGGAGTTGCGCCCGTGGCTGACGACGGTCCCGAACTGGTTGTCGAAACACAGCACCTGACCAAGATCTACCAGAACCGGCAGATCGCGCTCAACGACGTCTCGCTCACCATCGAGCCGGGGTGCGTCCTCGGCCTGCTCGGGCCGAACGGCGCCGGGAAGACCACGTTCCTGCGGCTCATCCTCGGGCTGCACCGCCCGACCGCGGGGTGGGCGAAGGTGTTCAAGCAGACGATGTCGCCCAACGCCGCCGACCTGCGGCGCCGGATCGGCTACATCCCCACGAACCCGCAGTTCCCGAAGGGCATGACGCCCATCGTGTACCTCGACTACATCGCGCGCCTCTTCGGGCTCCCCGCCGACGTGCGCAAGCCCAAGCTCGCGACCCTGATCCGCGCCGTCGACCTGCTCCCGCACTCGGGCGAGTCCATCGCCCACTTCACCCCGGGCATGACCGCGCGCCTCGCCGTCGCCGCGAGCCTCATCAACGAGCCGGACCTGCTCATCTGGGACGAACCCACCCACGGGCTCGACATCGAGGCCCGCCGGTCGATGCTGGAGCTCATCAAGTCGCTCGCGGCCGAGAAGACGCTCATCATCAGCAGCCACAACCTCAGCGACGTGGACGAGGTGTGCAACCACGCCTGCGTGCTGAACAAGGGGCAACTGATCTTCCACGGCAGCCTGCAAGACCTCAAGGGCCGCATCCGCAAGAACCACTACGAACTCGACCTCGACGGCGAGCAGAAGTCCATCACCAAGTGCGTGCAGGTGGTGCGCGGCATGAAGGACGTCACCCACGCCGCCCTGCGGTTCCGGCGGCTGGAGATCAAGCTCGGCGACGAGACGCCGAACGCGCTGGTGCTGGCCCAGGTGTTCCAAGCGCTCGCGGACCACAAGATCGCCCTGATCACCGTGCGCAGCGTCGGGATGCAGACCGAGCAGGCGTACCTCGATCTGGTGGAGAAGGAAGAGAGCCGCGGGTTCGCCCGGCTCTACAAGGATGTCGAAGCGGCGTAGGAGTGGCCGTTCCAATCGTCACCGGCCGGAAGCCGTAAACGTGAACCTCGCACCCCACTGACTGCGACGAAGGTGAACCGGTGACGCATGGCAAAGGATAAAGGGCGAAAGAAGATGGACGCGTCGCCGCCGGTGGTCACGGTGCGGTTCAACAAGTTCCTGCCGTACTGGGCCGTGCTCCAGACGGACCTGAGACAGACCGCGCGCAGTTGGGTGTACCGGCTGTGGGTGCTGATGACCGTGCTCGCCGCCGCCGGGCTGCTGCTGTACCGCGTCGGGCTGCACAAAGAGGCCGGCATGTTCCAGAGCGCCGCGGCGCAGACCGGCGACCTGTTCCGGCTGATGATCCTCGGCAGCCTCGCGCTGGTGGTGGTGCTGGCGGTGTCCAGCATCAGCTCCGAGCGCGGCACCGTGGCCGACTCGGTGCTGAGCCGCGGCATCAGCCGCTACCAGTACTTCCTGGCGAAGTGGCACGCCCGGCTCGTGGTGGTGACGCTCACGCTCGCGGCGCTCGCGCTCGGGGTGGTGGTCGCGGCGTACTTCCTCTTCAAGGACGACGCCCAGTCGGACCTGTCGCCGGGCGGGGCCGCCGCCGCCGTGCTGGTGGTGTGCGCGCTGTTCGCGGTCATCGTGTCGTGGGGGGTGGCCATCGGCGCGCTCGCCAACAGCACCATGCTGGGCATCACGGTGTTCTGGCTGGTGCTGTACGGCGTGGGGTTCCTGCTCACGCTGATGCCGGAGCCGTGGCCGTCCCCGGACCGCCAACTGGCCCGGCTGAAGTTCATGCTCCAGGGGCAGTACAACCCCGCGACGCTGACGCAGCTCCTGACCGGCGCGTTCGTGCTGAGCTCGGCCGCCGCCGCGGTGGGCTTACTCGGGTTCAGCAAGCGGGACGTGTAGGGGGGCGCTCAATGACGGACGAGGCCGAACTGAACGGGCGCATCGGGCGACTGCGCATCAGCGAACAACTGCACCTGATCTCGGCGCCGCACAACGTTCACTTCCGCGCGTCGAGCGTGAAGAACATCTTCTGCCGTGCCGGCTTCCCCTTGTACATCACGCCCAAGTAGAGGCCCGGCTCGACCTCGCGCAGCTCGTCCCGCACGTCCGGCCACAGCTTCGAGCCCGAGTAATCGAGAATCAGCGACGGCTGGCCGTCGATCAGACTTTCGCCCTGGTAGACGTCCGCCGGGATCGCCCGCCCGATGCCGAACACGCGGTTAATCATCGTGGCGTCGTCGCGGAAGATTTTACCCTGCCACACGAGGCGCGTCGCGCGGGCGTTCGTTGCGGTGAGGCGCCCTCCGGGGTTTTTGATCGCACGTCCCGGAACGAACCCGCTCGGCACCGACGCCGGCGGCGCGCCCAGGTACAGAGCCTCCAGGTCGGCCTTCGACATCCGCACCAGATCGTGCATCTCGAGCCGGGGGGCGCTCGGCGCGCCCTCACCGGCCGTCGCAACCGGCACGGACACCAGCAAACCCGCAAGAACCGCCAACGTCGCGAAGCCCGGCACAGCCGCCCGGCGCAGTAGGTGCGTCATCGTATCGCTCCCGTCTTCCCAAACTGGATGCGATAACGGGATCGGCACCCCTTGCGCGACTTGTCCAGTTTGCCGGCGCGATCGGAATGCGGGGGTACGAGAGGAGGCCGCGGAGCCCGCGCGATCGTGCGAACCGGAATCCAGCGGGCCTCACGGCGATCACCCGCGGGGCCAGAGCCGGCCGGAGCCGGTAGCTGTTGAGAGGCGTGGGATTCTCATCACGACTTGCGTTCTGGGATGTGCTTGGGGCCGGAGCACCCAACGGCGAGCGCGGAGCCGCTGTTGGGTAGCACCTGACTTCAACCGGCCGGGACCACGAGCCGGACACGTCCCCCGACCTCTTCGACGTGGTACGTTTGAACCGATTGCTCGGCCGGTCCTGCCGTCACAGCGCCGGTTCTCGCGTCGAATTGCGAGCCGTGCCACGGACAGGTGACGGTTCCGCACGCCAGCACCCCGTCGGCCAGCGAACCGCCGCGGTGGGGGCAGCGGTCGTCAAAGGCGGAGTACCCGCTTTCCGTGCGGGCGAGCACAACCCGCAGCCCGTTGACGTGCAGGAGCTTCATCTGCCCGACTTTCAGTTCGTCCGCTGAAGCCACCTCGATCGTCTCCCCGCCCTTGCCGGTCAGCGTCGCCTCCTTCCACTTTCCCGCGCCGGCGTACCGGTGGTCGACGCCGATCTGGTTCCGGAAGACGAGCGTCCCGCCGAGCCACCCGCCCGCGGTCATCACGGCCAGGCCGACGAACTCCGCCACGATCGTTCCCGTTCCGGGTTGCAGCGTGTCGGGGTGGCGGAACGCCCAACCGGCCCCGATCAGCGCAAGAGCGGCGAGGTTGACACCCAGGTGCCACGTGGCCCGACGGCTCGCGGAGCTGTTCGGCGGCACCACCAACACATAATCGATGAGCCCCGGCACGCCGGCGACGAGGCCGCCGATCACGGCCGCGGTCGCGAGGTACGCCCCGGCCGACCACAGCGTCGCCCACTCGCCGATCACCCCGACCGAATCGGCGACCGGCGCCGCCACCCCAAACGCGATCGGGAACGCCACCAACATCGGGTGGAGCGGGTGACCCTTGATTTGTGCGGCGCTTCGCATGGTCGGTCTCGGTGTTTCGGGTGACGGCACGGGCGTCTGTCCGCGCGGCGGTGGCGAGTGCAATCGTTGCGCCACGGCCGCTCGCCCGACTGCGGCGCGAGGTCCGACAATTCTCTGTGACCGTGATCCAGAGGTGAAAAGAACGTGTGAGGGGGCTCGAACCTTTTGCTCCGCACGTGCCGGCGCTTGGCACATCACTTGCGGCCTCATTCACGCACTCGCCCGCATCGTGGAGACGCGCCATGAGCAAGAAAAACCACAGCCCCGGCCCCGTTCCGGCCGGCAACCGCCCGCAATCGGGTACGGCGTTCAGACCGCAAGACGACGAGCCGAGCGCCGCTACGGAGCAGGGCGAGGGCTTTCAGGAGGAAGACCCGAAGCGGCGGCTCGGTGACTTCACCGGCACGGGCGAGCACGCCCGCCAACAACCCGGTCCCAAAAACGACGGCGGCGCCCGCCACGGCGAAGACGCCGGCTGAGCCGAGCACCGCCCGTTCTGGTTTCCCATTTCAGGAGACAGTGATGGCCGAGCGCACCAAACGCGGCGACGAAGATCGCAAGCGCGAAGACGAGGAAATGACGGGCGAACCCGTGAGCACCGGCGGGCCGGATGGTGCGGAAGCACCAACCGCCACCAGAACCCGCGATAAGGGGCTGGAGCCTGCAAAAGACGTGCGTCGCGAAGGACAGGGTGCTGAGGAGGATTGAGCCGCCAGACGTACCCTCGCCTTCGACGCACAAGAACAAGCCCCGGACATCGTCCGGGGCTTTGCTCGTTAGGGGGCTGTCGGACTGCGCGGGGGCGTTTGGTGATCGGCACGGCAGTTGCAAATAGGTAGCTCGCCAAGCCACCGGGCTCAACCCGGGCCAAGACAGGAGACAAACAAATGGCGGACACCATCAAAGAAAAGATCCAAAACGCCGGTGAAGCCGCGAAGGACGCGGCCAAGAAGACCGGTGACAAGATTCAGGAAGGTGCTGAGACGATCGCCGAGAAGACCGCCGACGCGGTCAAGTCGGCGGGCCAAGCGGCCAAAGACGCCGGGCAGAAGTTGAAGGACAAGAGCGGCACGTGAGCCGCGCACACCCGTTCCTGAACCGGTCCGCAAACATTCGGGCGGACCACTCTACTACCGCTCATAATGAGCGCTTCACATAGGCCCCCAGCTAAAACTGAGGAGAACGATTATGTCGAACATCAAAGACAAAGTGACTGACGCCGGCCAAGCGGTTGTTGATGCGGCGAAGAACGTCGGGCACAAGATCGCCGAAGGGGCGTCCGAAGCCGCCGCCTATGTGAAGGAGAAGGCCGGGTTCGGGTGCGCCGACAAGGGCGAGAACCAGGGCGTGGCCGGGATCAAGGAGCACATGGAGGTGTACGCCTCCTGCGGCAAGAAGGTGGGCGTGGTGGATCACCTCGAGGGGAACGCCATCAAGCTGACCCGGAGCGACAGCCCGGACGGTCAGCACCACTTCGTGCCGACCGCGTGGGTCGGGCGGGTCCACGAGGACCACGTTCACCTGACCAAGAACTCGGCCGAGACCGAGAAGGGGTGGAAGTCGGACGCCGCGTCCTGTTCGAGTTGCGGCGCTTGAACTCGCCTCCGGCGATCAACGTGCGGGCCGCCTCTTGAGGCGGCCCTTTTTTGTTTCTGCTCGTCCCGAGCGTGGCGGCAGCGGATTATGCAGCGGCACCTCGGAACCTGAGTTCACACTCCGGCTGGGCGATCTGCGTCCGGCGAGTAGGCGGGCCAATGGAACCACGTGTAGTAGTCGGCCCCTTTCGTGGTCGCGCCCAGGTACCCCCGTGCCACGGCGTCGGTCGGAGAACTCAAACCGAAGCAGTCGGCGACGATTTCGGCGCAGTTCGCCAGCCCCACGCCGGTACCCCCGCGGGTGATCCCCCCCGCGAACAGTCGCTTCAGGTCCCCCACCCGTTCGGCCAGGAACGTCGCTTGGTCGGGGGCGATGGCGTTCTGAACCACCCACCGGGTGAGCCCGGCCGTGACCGGGAACACCCACAACGTTACGCTCCCGCCGGCCGCGAACCGGACCGCGTTGTTCACGTAGTTGTAAACGACGCGGTCGATCGAGGAGGTCTCCAGGCATCGGGCCGAAATGGTTCCGGTGAACGAGGACCGCACGCTCACCTGCACCGGGCCGTTCGGCCCCCGTGTGGCCATGCCCTCCCACTTGGAGGTGAAGTGGTCGATGCCGTGCGCCTTCGTGGCCTCGTCCGCCTCGCGCACCACCGGGTCGATGTCCGGAAGCAGGTTGCGCATAATTTTGGCGTGGTCCCGGGCGGCGTCCACGCACTTGCGGACGACGCCCCGGTTCCCGGGCATGAGGTCGAGCAGGTCGGCGGTGCCGAGCAGCACGGTGAGCCCGCCGCCGCGGATGTCGTGGACCGCCTTGCGGATCGCCGGGTCGGCCGCGCCCGCGGCCAGGGTGGATTCGCCGAGCCGCCCGGCCTCGGCCAGCAACCCGCCGCTCCCGATCCGGCGGATGTACGACTCCAGTGCGGGATAGTTCGGGGTTTGCCGCATCGGGTGCCAGAGCGCCGGCAGCCCGTTAACGCCCTGGTACAGGTGGCCCAAGATCGCGCGGTCGGCCGGCGCGAACCGGGGCAGCGGAACCTCGTAGCCGGTGCCGTCGAACCGCTCCGACCGGCGGCTGGGCAGGGCGGTCGGGGCGAGGGCGTGCAGGGTATTAGGAATCTCGTACATAGATGGTGCGGTGCGCGCGATCGAGAGGGCCACAGTGCCGATAAATTGTAGTACACAGCCGCGCCGCGCCCGCACCGCGTGGGGTGGTTTTCCCACTTCTCCGACATGCGGCCCGAACCTCGCAAGGAGCCCGCCCAACGTGACCGCTCCGCACCTGCCCGCGCGGCGGCCGGCGCACTTCGGGGCCACGGTCCGGGCGGGGTGAGCGGGGCGGCTCGGAAATCGCATTCACACGTGCGGCTTACTAATTACGGCGCGGCGACGCCCTCCATAAATTTCGGCGGTGGCAGATTCCATGAAGGTGTGCGTACTGTTTAACCCTCGTGCCGGATCGGCCGAACAGATCACCGCCCTGCGGGCGGCCCTCGAAGCCGAACCGGGAGTTACGCTGCGCGAACTCGGTCCGGACGACGACCTCGCCGGGCTCGCCGGCGCGGCGGCGGGCGATCACGACGTGGTCGCCGTGGCGGGCGGGGACGGGACCGTTCACGCCGGGGCCAACGGGCTGCTGGCCGCGAACGGGCGGGCCGTACTGGCGGTGCTGCCGCTCGGCACCGGGAACGACTTCTGCCGCACGATGGCGGTCCCCCTCGATCCGGTCGAGGCGGTCGCGCTGCTCCGCACCGGGGCGCCGCGGGCGGTGGACGCGGTGCGCGTCGGCGGGGGCCGCACCGGCTTTATGGTGAACGCCGCGACCGGCGGCTTCAGCGGCAAAGTGGCCGCCGACGTGACCCCGGAGTTGAAGGCGTTCTGGGGGCCGCTCGCGTACCTCCGGGGCGCGGCCGGGACCATTGCCGCTCCGCCTCAGTTCCGCCTCACGATCCGGTTCGACGGCGGCCCGCCCGAAACGTTCGACGCCCTCAACCTCGTGGTCGCCAACGCCCGCACCGCGGCCGGCGGCATCACCGTGGCCCCGACCGCGAACCCGGAGGACGGGTTGCTCGACGTGATCGTGGTGCGCTCGGGCGACGCGCTCGATCTGTCGGTCGTCGCGGCCCGCCTGATGCACGGCGACTACCTCGGCGATGAGAACGTCGTCCACCGGCTCGCGCGGGCGGTCGAAGTTGAGTCGGACCCGCCGCTGCCGCTCAGCGTGGACGGCGAGCGGTGCGAAGGCGCCCGGTTCACGTTCGAGGTGGCGCCCGGCGCGCTCCGGGTTCTGACCGGTCCCGGGTATCACGCGAGCCCGGACGCCGAGCCGCCCCTCGAAGGGCACGACGAGCCGGCGCCGGCCGCGCCGCGGCCGAAGGGGATCGGCCCGCGGCTGTTCGGGTTGCTCGGCGGTGCGCTCCTGCTGGCGAAGCGGGCGCCCCGCGCGGACCTCTTCGGCCTCGGTGCGGCCGCGGTGGCGGTTCTGCTGTTCGTGTGGCTCGCGCGCGGGGTGACCGGTGCGGAGTGGCGCGCGTGGGACGAGCGCACCAGTGCGGCCGTCCGCGTGGGCGGCGAGCTGACGGGAGCGGCACGGGCGGTCACGACGTTCGGAGACCCCGGCGCGTTCGCGGTGCTGGCAGCGGCCGCGACGGCGCTGCTCCTGACCGTGCGGCGGTACGTGGACGCGGCGGCCCTGCTCGCGGTCGTCGCCGGGGTGGTTGTGCTCGAGCTGGTAATGAAGCCCCTGTTCGCGGTCGCACGGCCGGAACTGCCCGACCCGCGGTACACGGCCCACGGGTTCAGCTTCCCGAGCGGTCACGCGCTCCGGACGGTCGGGTTCTTCGGCTACCTCGGCTGTGTGGCGGTCGCCGGGGCGTGGCGAACGGGGTGGCGGTGGGCCGCGGCCGGTGCGTGCGGCGTTCTTGCGGTGTGTGTGTGTTGGAGCCGGGTGTACCTGGGTGCCCACCACCCGACGGACGTGATCGCCGGGGCGCTGGCCGCCGGCGCGTGGGTCGCGGCGTGCGTGATCGCCCGGCAGCACGCGGTGGCACGGACGCGGCGCGCGGCGGGCGCCTGAGCCGGTGACGCGCCCCGGCAGGGCGGCCGCCGACGACCCGACCGGTACCACAGGCGCGAGCAAGCTTTGCGCCGGCGCGCGTCTCAGCAAGCCGTGCCGCCGGCGGCGGCGTCACCCGATTACGAACGCGAGGGCGAGCATGATCGCCCCCACGACACACGTGACCGGGATGGCGATCAGGTGGTAGAGGAACGCGACCAGCGCGGCGCGTTTGAGTGTGGTCGGCAGGGTGACGGTTAGAAGAAAGCTGAGCCCGAACCCGGTGAACGGCAGCCCGGCCAGGAAAATCAACACGACCCCGGCGGGGTCGTCCACGCCGATCCCTAACAACTCCTGGGCTGCGACCACGAGACACAGGTACCCGACTGCGGTCGTGGCTCCGAGCACCAACGTGACGACGACCCCAGCCAGGAATCCCGGCTCGGGGACTGCCCGATCCGGAGCCGCGCGCGGGATCGGTGCCGGTCCGTCGGCGTCCCAGTCGTCCCACTGCCCGAACGGGTCTTGGGGTGTGGACGGCTCAAGCAACCGGTTCGCCGCGGCGACGGCCGCCCGCAGGAGCACAACGCCGACGACCAGCGCCACGCCCGCACCGACGAGGACGAACACGCACCCGAGCCCGAACATAACGGCCATAACTCGTTCCCGCGACGAACGAAGCGGTCATATCGTATCCTGCGAGCGGGGAACGCACACCCGATCAAGCGTCACCGCTCCCGCCGGCCAGGCCCTTGAGCAGCGCAATCACACCGGAAATGACCAGGACGATACCGAAGATCGAGATGCGGTCCCGTGACCAAGCGAAGGCGACCAGCGCGCCACCGAACAATATCGCAATCACCCCGCCGATGATTTCGCGGATGGCGCTGGTGCTGTTGGTGTTCTCTGAGTGACCGTAATCCTCTCGCGGGAACGACCGGGCCGCCTTGATCTTTTGTTTCTTCTTACGCGGCCTCGGCCGCTCTTCTTCATCGTCCTCGTAACGCGACTTCGACACCCCGTAGCCGCGCCGGTCGTCGTCGTCGTCGTCGTCCACCCGCGCGGGAACCGGCTTGCCGCGCACCTTGGGCGACGGGGCGGGCGGCGCCGCGGTGTCGTCCACGATCTCGAACGTCGGCTCGGGCTCCGCCGCGGGCACGGCGGCGACGCCGTTACACGCGGGGCATTTGACGTGCTTGCCGGCGTGCTGGTCCGGAACGCGCAGCGTTTTCCCGCACCCGCAATCGAAGATGATGGGCACGGTCGCCCTCCCTGATTTAAAGAACGTGTGAAGCGACGATCACCGTCGGACCTGCGCAATTGAACCCGGGCGGGCCGAAATTGCAAGCGCGGTCGGTGCGCCCGGCCGCCGCGCACCGCCGCGCGGGGCGCCGCACTGATACAACACGCGTGTCCCCTCTTGCCCCCACCCGGAGTCCCGATGCTCGGCTCGGTGCCAGGACGGCTCGCACTGATGATGTTCTTGCAGTACTTCGGGCTGGCGGCGGTGATCGTGCCACTGACCCGGTACCTCCAGACCGCGGCCGACGCCGGCGGGCTCAACTTCCGACCCACGCACGTGAGTCTGGTGTACGCGACGTTCGCGATGGGCGCGGCGGTCACCCCGCTGGTGGTCGGGGTGCTCGCGGACCGCTGGTTCGCGGTGGAAAAGGTGATCGCCGGCACGCACGCGCTCATGGCCGCGCTGGTCGGCGCCGCCGCGGCGTGGTGCGACACCCACGACGGCGCCACCGCGGACCCGGCCGACGCCGTGCTGCCGCTGTTCCTGCTTGTGCTGGGCTACGCGGTCGGCACCCAGATCACGCTCACGCTCGCGGTGGTCATCAGCTTCCGGAACCTCCCCGCGGGCGGCGGGGCGTTCTGGTACGTGCGGCTGGTGGGCACGTTCGGGTGGGTGGTGGCCGGGTTCGTGACCGGGTGGGCGCTGAACCCGATCTCGCCGCAGCCGCTGTACCTGGCGGCGGCCACGTCGGCGGCGCTGGCGGCGTTCGCGCTGGTGCTCCCGCACACGCCCCCGAAGGGGTACGGGCGCCCGCTCCGCGAGGTGCTCGGGCTGCCGGCGGTCAAGATGTTCCGGGACCGCTCGTTCCTGGTGTTCGCGCTGGTGCTGCTGGTGTGCAACCTGATGAACCAGTTCTACGCGCAGTTCGTCTCGCCGTTCCTGAAGGACCTGGGCGTGGAACTGGACCTCGGGCGCTACGGGCGCCTCGCGCCCGAAGTCGTGATGACGCTGGCGCAGGTGTGCGAGATCGGGTGCATGGCCGCGACCCCGTGGCTGCTGCGCCGCATGAAGCTGAAGCACCTCATGCTGATCGGGCTCGGCGGGCTGCTGCTGCGGAACGCGCTCCTGTACCTCGCGAACGTGCCGGCGGTGGTGGCGGTGGCGCTGCCGATGCACGGCTGGGGGTACGCGTTCTACGGCCTGCTCGGCTCGTACTTCGTGGACCGCGAGGCCCCGCCGCACCTGCGCGCCGGGGCGCAGTCGCTGGTCACGTTTCTGGGGAGCGGTCCGGCGGTGCTGGTGGGCAACTTCCTGGCCGGCGGTGTGGTGGAGGCGAACCGCACCGGCACGGTCACCGACTGGCCGACGGTGTGGGCGGTGCCGTTGATCGGGTACGCGCTCGCACTGGTAGCGTTCGCGCTGCTGTTCCGCGAGCCGCCCGAGCCCGGCGCGCACCGGTGACGGGCGCACGTCGTGTTCTCTCCACCAGTTGCGCCGCCGATCTGGGCCGGCACATCCCCCTTGCCAACGTTTCCGCGCCCCGGGCGTTATAGCACGTGCCTGTGAGCGTCCCGGAAAGGGGTGTGATGATGCGGTGGGTGCCCTCTCTTCCGCGCTGGCTGTCGGTAACGGCGGCCGGCCTCTTCCTCATTTCTGCGGTCGTCGCGCTCGGCAGCAAGCCGCCAGGTCGGACCGAAGGCGAAGCGCAAAAAACACTTGCAACGAAGGAGCGAGAGCTGGTGCCGCTGTTCGCGCAGGTGGAGCCAGCGGCGAACAAGTCGGAGCTGATCCTTCTGCCGGACGAGACCAGGCTCCGCGGCTGGGTCGCGGGCGGCCGCAGTTACGGCGGCACCGCGGTCACCATCAAGGCCGGCAACGTCGAACACAAGGCCACCCTCAGCGAGGACAACACGTTCGAGTGGGCCAACTCCGGCGCGAAGCCGCGGCCGGTGACCGTGACCGTCCCGGCGCGCAACGGGAACAAGGCGCTGACCGCTCGGACCACCCTGCCCGCGAAGGCGGAGCGCCCGCGGCAGTCCGCGTTCATCGTCACGGACCGCTCCGCGTACCGCCCCGGCCACACGCTGAAGTTTGTCGCGTACTTGCACACCACCGGCGACGGGCTGGAGTTCACCCCGCTCGCAAACCAGGACTTCATGGCCGAACTGGTGAGTGAGACGCGCCGCACTCGGGCGGCGCGGGTGAAGGTCCGCTCCGACGCGAGCGGGCGCGTGACCGGCGAGTACACGTTCGCCGACGCCGACGCCCTCGACCACTACACCCTGCGCATCCTGCACGACGCCAGCGCGACCCCGCTCGACGGCGCCGCCCGGGTGCTGCTCGGCGAGTACCGCAAGACGCAGGTGAGCCTCAAGCTGAAAGGCGAGGTGCGGGACGGCAAGCTTGTCGTCACGTTCGACGCCCGCGACTACCTCGGCCGCCCGGTCGCGGGCGCGTCCGCGACGTGGTCCGCGGTGGTCACCCGGGCCGCGGAGGTCGGCAAGCTCGCGCTGGACCCGGAGCAGTTCGTCGCGCACGAGGGCGGGCCGCCGTCGGCCGACGACTTCGACGCGCTGCCGAGCGACGAGCGCCTGCTGACGCTCGCGAACAACGTGTCCGCGATGTCGTTCGCGGGGCTCGGCGCCCGCACCGTCGCCGCCCGCGAGGGCAAAGCCGAGTTCGCCCCCGGGCGGCCGACGACCGCCGAACTCGACCTGTGGCCGGCGTGGCTGCGGGGCGAGCACTCGGTCACGGTGACCGCGCGCTTTCTGGACGAGACCGGGCGCGAGAGCAACGCCGCCGGCACCTTCTCGCTCGCGCCCGCGGGCGCGAAGGCGGTCCGCATCGTCACGCCAAAAGAGCTGTACACCACCGACGAAAAAGTGACCGCGGCCGTCACGGTCGACGGGCTGGGCGCGCGGGAGGCCCACACCACAACCGTTGCTGTGGTGAAGCTCGGGGCCAACTTCGCGACGCCGTGGGCGACGCCGGCGGCCGATGGCGAGCTGATCGCGGGCGGCCCCCGGCTGGCGCCGCTCGGTGCGGCGACCCCGGACCCTGGGGCCGGATGGGTCGCGCGGCCCGTGTTCGACCCGGTGAAGCGCACGCTTCAGAGCGTCGTGCCGGTCGCGAACGGTGCGGCCGAAGTCATGTTGCGTGAGCCCGGGGCGTACAAACTGCTCGCGGTGTCGCGGCTGGGCGACGGGACCGTGCTCCAGAGCGAAACCGGCGTGGTGGTGAAGCACGCCGAACACCTCCCGGGGCTGGCGCTGCGGCTCGACGCCCGCGAGGTGCCCGCGGGGAGCACGCTCACCGGCGCCGTTCACACCCGGTTCGCGGGTGCGCGGGTGCTGCTCACGCTGCGCGACGCCGCGGGCGTGAAACTGGTCAAGGTGCTCACCGCCGGGCCGGACGGAGTAGCCCGCATTGAGGAGCAACTGCCCGCGAACCTGCGGTACGGCTGCGCCGTGTGCGCGCAGTACCCGGAGGCACCCGGCCGCGTCCACGCGGACCAGCACGACCTGTACGTCGTTCCCACCGACCGCACGCTGACGGTCGCCACGACCGTGCCCGAGACGGTCCGACCCGGCGCGGAGGTGAAGCTCGGGTTCCAGGTGAACCGCGCGGAAGAGGTCGATCTGATCGTGTCGGTGTTCGACGAGTCGCTGCTGCGGGTCGCGGGTGATCTGTCGGTTGATGTTAGAAGCCGGTTCCTGGCGGACGCGCGGGGCCGCGGCCGGGCCGCCCGCGATCTGGTCGCGACGCGCCTGGGCTCGGTCACCGTCGCGGAACTGGTCGCGAAGGCCCGAAAGTTACTTGCGGATAAGGCCGCGGTCGCGAAGGAGCCGGGGGTGGAGCACCAGCTCCAGCACCTCACGCACGGCGGGTCCGTCGGGGTACTCACACTGGGCGATATCGTCACGCTCGTGCGGCTCGCCGGGTTCACGGTGTACGTGGCGCAGCCCTCGCACCCGCAGGCGCCGCACTGGAAGGTGCCGAAGGCCGCCCTGCTCGCCGACCTGTTCCGGCCCGACGCGACCGCGGAAGAGACGCGGCAGCGCCTCTCGGCCACGGTGATCGGCGCCGAGGTGCTGATCGGGCTGGCCCCCCACACCGGCCCCGATCCGTGGGCCGGGCACCGCGGTAACCTCAACCAGGCGGTGCCGTGCTACGGGTTCGGGTGCACCGGACCGGTGCCGCCCGGCAGCTTCTGCGGCGGCTTCAACTGTAGCGGCTATCAGTTCAACGGGCAGTTCGGAATCGCCGGGTTCTCGGGCGGGTTCGCAGGCGTCGGGGGCGGCCAGCTCGGCCAGTACGGCAACCTCGGTAACGGCATCGGCGGGTTCGGCGGCGGGTTCGCCGGCATCAGTGGCGGGTTCGGCGGCGGTATCGCGGGTGGCATCGGCGGTATTGGTGGCGGTGTTGCAGGGCACGGCAATCCCCCGCGGCCGAGCGCCGGCGGGGCGGAAGTCGCGCCGCCACAGGGACCGGTCGGGCTGGCCGGCGGACCGCTCCCCGGTGCCGCTGAGCCCGGGCTCGGGGCGGGCGAAGAACTGGTGCGCCGCGACCGTGCCGACAGCGCGTTCTGGAGCGCGGGCCTGCGCACCGACCGGACCGGGGCCGCGACGGCGACCTTCACAGTGCCGGACGCCCTGACCGGCTGGCGCGTCCAGGTGACCGCGGTCTCGCCGAAGATGCACGTCGGCACCGCGACGGCCCGGTTCGAGACCTCGCGCCTGGTGATGATCTGGCCGATGCTCCCGCGGGCGTTCGCCGAGGGGGACGTGGCCCGCGTGTTCGGCACGGTCCACAACCTGAGCGACCAGGAGCAGAACGTCCGGGCGCACCTGCGGGCGGAGAACGGCTGGGTGCTCTCGGCGGCCGAGCAGGTGGTGAAGGTGCCGGCGAACGGCACCGTCCCCGTGTACTGGACCTATAAGGCGGGTGCGCCGGGCACGACCGAACTGCTCATGTCGGTGAAGTCCGACGCCGGCACCGACGCCGCGCTCAAAAAGATCCCGGTCACGAGCCCGGCCGTACCGGAGCGCGTGACCGCGTCCGGGGTTGTTGGCCAAGGCGCCCTCACGTTCACAATGCCGGAGGGGTTCGACCCGAAGACCGCGCAGGTCACGGTGGCGGTGGCGCCGACAATCGCCGCCGACCTCGCGGACACGCTTCCGTATCTGGTCGAATACCCTTACGGCTGTGTCGAGCAGACGATGAGCCGGTTCCTGCCGGCCTTGCGGGTGGCGGCCATCCTGAAGCAATCGGGAATTGGGGTCACCAAAGAGCTGGAGGAGAAGCTCCCGAAAGTGGTGGACGCCGGGCAGAAGCGGCTCGTCCAGCTCCAGCAGCCGGACGGCGGGTGGGGCTGGCAGGGGAGCGGCCAGACCCACGAGATGATGACGCCCTACGCGCTGTTCGGGCTGCTGGCGGCCGAGGACGCGGGTTACCCGTGTCCGAGCCCGACCGCCATCGGCCGCGGGATGGCGCGCCTCAAGCAGTACCTCGACGACGCCGCCGGGCCGTGGGACCTTGCCATCAGCCGGGGGTGGGGGGCGGCGTTCGGGACCGGCGGGCGCGGCGCCACCGAGGTGAACGACGCGCTGTTCTGCCTGTGGGTGGCGGGGCTCAGTAGCGAGCGGCTCAAGGGCGCCGGCATCGATCCGGCTCCGTGGTTCAAGCGGATCGACGGGATCGCGGGCCGCGAGGAGCTGTCCGACACCGGGCACGCGCTGGCGCTCGAACTGGCCGTGAAACACCGGCGGCCGGCGCTGGCCGACAAGCTGGCGAAGGAACTGCGCAGTCGCGCGAAGAAGTCGGGGGAGCGGGTATTCTGGACGCGGGCCGGGTTCTCGCGCTGGGGCGACAACACGACGGAAGTCACCGCCACGGTGATGAAGGCGCTGGTGGCGCGTGACCCCACGGACCCGCTGATCCCGGGCGTGCTGGCGTACTTCCA
This sequence comes from Gemmata algarum, assembly GCF_034097035.1. Taxonomy (NCBI): domain Bacteria; kingdom Pseudomonadati; phylum Planctomycetota; class Planctomycetia; order Gemmatales; family Gemmataceae; genus Gemmata; species Gemmata algarum. The sequence continues at coordinate 13,883 of NZ_JAXBLV010000201.1, read as the reverse complement.
CGGCACCAAGCGCGGCGACCGGTGGGACTCGACGAAGGACACCGCGTGCGTGCTGTACGCGCTGTGCGACTACCTGGCGGTCCGCGCCGGCCCGGCGGCGCTGGGATCTGTTAAGGTGTTCGCCAACGGCACCGAGCGCGGCGGCGCGACGCTCGATTCGCCCGCGTCGAAGACCGTGACGTTCGGTGGCACCGCACTGAAGCCCGGTGAGAACGTGATCGAAGTGCGGGGCGCAGAGGCGGCCGGCGCGCTGGCCCGCGTGCAGGTGCGGTTCACCCGCGCGAGCGGCGCGACCACACCCGCCCGCGACCACGGCGTGAAGGTGACGCGGACGGTGAGCGTGCGCGGCGCGGACGGGAACTGGGCCGAGCTGGCGAGCGGCGCGAGTGTGCCGGTCGGCAGCTTCGTGAAGGTCCGAGTCACCGCCACACCGTCCGCGGGGGCGCTTCAGTTCTTCCTGATCGAGAGCCCGAAGCCGGCGGGCGCGGAAACGATCCCCGCGAGCGACAAGCGGTTCCCGACCGCCGGCGGGCACGTGCTCCGCGAGGACCGCGAGGGAATGACGTGCTTCCACTACGAGACGGCCCGCGCGGCGACCGCGGAGTTCGTGGCGCTGACCGAGTTCGCGGGGGAATTCACGCTCCCGCCGGCCCGCGGCGAACTGATGTACCAACCGGCCAGCGGCGGCCACAGCGACTCGTTCTTGCTGAAGGTGACGGCGAAGTAAGCGCCGCTGTGGTTTGGAATGTGGCCCGCTCGCTCCGCGAGCGGAACGCTGTGCGGGCGGGGAACATCCGTGGTCGATCTGATCCGCATCGCACCGCTCGCGGAGCGAGCGGGCCACACTCCAAACCACAAAAGCGTATCGTGAGTTTGCCCCCGCCCGTCGGTGCTGTAACGCCCGTTACAGCGCCGATCGGTCGCAACCGACAGGGGCATCGACTGGACACTCGCTCCCGTCCGACTGGCAGTTCGCTACCAATTCGCTGGGCGGTTGCTACCACCGAATCACACGTCTCAAAAACCTATTACGCCCTCGGGACACGTCAACGTCGGTCCCGTGCCATCTGAAGGGTGTGGCGCGATGTCTTGCGCATTCGCAGACCGCAGACCATTTGCGGCCGTGCGAGCGGCTTCTCCTTCGGGCGGGAACTCGGTGGAACCCTCGCGCAGAGCATGGCCGCGCGGGGCCGCCTCGGTTACGCTGGCGGGACGGCAATTAACCCAACTGGGCAAAAACCTTATGTCGTTCGTCCGTTCCGCCGCCGCGGTTGCGGCCCTATGCGTCACGGTGCTCCCGGCGGTGGGCGCCGACGCGCCCGCGCTGGCCATCGAAGTTGACGCCCGCGAACTCCCGCGGCGCCTCGTTCACACCACACTCGACATCCCGTGCAAGCCCGGCCCGCTGCGGCTGGTGTACCCCAAGTGGTTCCCCGGCTCGCACGGCCCGCACGGCCGGGTCGAGGACGTGGCCGGGCTCCGGATCGAGACCGACAACGGCACCGTCGTGCGCTGGACCCGCGACGAGGTTGATCTGTACCGCTTCGTCGTCACGGTCCCGGACGGCACTACCAAGCTTCGCGTGAAACTAGACACGGTTTGCGAGTCGGCCGGGGCTGACCGCGCCGGCACCCACACCGTCGGCACCCCGGACCTCGGCGTCATCAACTGGAACACGTGCCTCATCTATCCGGAAGGGCCGGCGGCCGACGACCAGCCGGTGAACGTGCGGCTGCAACTGCCCGCCGGGTGGAAGTACGCCACCGCGCTGAAGGCGGACGGCGAGAAGGGCAAGGGCGACGTCGTGACGTTCGGCACCGCCTCACTCACCACGCTGGTGGACTGCCCGCTCATCGCTGGCCGGCACCTGAAGACGTTCAAGCTCGACGCCGGCGGCGGGCCGCCCGCGTTCTTGCACGTGACATCCGAATCGCCGGAGGTGCTGAACCTGGACCCGAAGATCGTGGACCTGTACTCCCGGCTGGTGCGGGAGGCGTGGGCGCTGTTCGGCGTCGCGCACTACCCGGAGTACCACTTCCTGGTGGTGTGCAGCGACACCCTCGGCCAGTTCGGGCTGGAGCACCTGTCGTGCAGCCTCAACGGTGTGGGCGAACGCGGGCTGGTGGACGAGCGGCTCCGCAAGGGGTGGTGGCTGGCGAACCTGCTGCCGCACGAGTACGCCCACTCCTGGTGCGGCAAGTACCGGCGCCCGGCAGCGATGGTCACGCCGGACTTCAACACCCCGCAGAAGACCAAGCTGCTGTGGGTGTACGAGGGGCTGACCGAGTACCTGGGCGAGGTGCTGTCGGTGCGGGCCGGGCTGCTCACCCCGGACGAGTACCGGCTGACGATGACCGGCAAGATCCGCTCGCTGTCCCGCACCGCCGGGCGGCAGTGGCGGCCCCTGGAAGACACCGCGGTCGCGGCGCACCTGTCCCGCAACCCCGGCAACTCGTGGAACCAGTTGCGCCGCTTGCAGGACTTTTACATGGAAGGGATGCTGCTCTGGTACGAGTGCGACGCCATCATCCGCGAGAAGACCGAGGGGGCGAAGTCGCTCGACGACTTCTGCAAGCGGTTCTTCGCGGCCGTGCCGGGCAAGAAAACGGTCGCCGGGTACGAACTCGCGGACGTGGTGCGGGACCTGAAGGCGACGGCCGAGTACGACTGGGAGCCGTTCCTCCAGCGGCGGGTGGCGGCGCCGCAGGAGTCGCTCCCGCTGGAGGTGGTGGACCGACTCGGCTACCGGCTGAAGTACACCGACAAGGCGCCCGGCGCGGGGCGGCCGAGCGCGCCACCGGACAACCCCGCCGCGGACTCGCTGGGGATGTCGGCGCCCGGCGGGGTGATCGCGAGCGTTGACCCGGGGCTGCCGGCGGACAAGGCGGGCCTGTCGCCGGGCATGAAGGTGATCGGCGTCAACGGCAAGAAGTTCAGCGCGAACCGGCTGCGGGACGCCATCGCCGACAGCGTGGCCCGCAAGAAGGTCGAGCTACTGGTTGAAGACGGCGAGGACTTCCGCGCCGTGGTGGTGCCGTACGCCGACGGGCTGCGTTACCTGGACCTGGAGCGGGTGCCGTCGCACGCGGACGTGCTGGGCGACATCCTCAAGCCGCGCGCGAAGTGACGCCCCTCATCCGGCCGGCACCGCGAGCGTGTCGGCCGGGTTCTGCTTGATGTCGAACGCCGTCAGGACGACCGTTCCGCCACCCGGCAGCGGGATGACGAACGGATCGGTGAGCGAAGGCCGATCCCAGCCCGGGGCGTCCGGCGACATGCCGCCACCGCTCGCCGTCACCACAACCAGGAGGGCAGCGGACTTTTTCCACCCGAGCCGGAGCAGCCGGTCTGTGCCGCTTACGAACTCCCGCCGCCATTCTCCGCCCGCACGGTTCCCGTCGTGGACGAGAACGAACTCGGCGAACGCCCAGCAGTGGTGAGCGCCGTTGTCGGGGCCGCCGACGCGCAAGCCCCCGCGGTCGCGGCGAGAGTCGTCGTTCGGCACACCCTCGCTCGCATACGTGGGTTTGGCGGCGACCTCGCTGAACGGGTAATTCGTTTCAGCGAGCTTACAGGCTAGAAAGGCCTCCCAGTTGAGCCACTCCTCGAATGAAGAGGTGGTTTCCACCAGCAGTCGCAACTCAGCCGCCTTGGCGGCGAACCGGTCGCACACGGTTCGGAACACATCGATGGCAAAGGAGCGGGAGTCGGTCATGGGTATCCTTCGTTTCGTATCGGGTGAAGTTGCGTCCAGTCGTTTCGAGTTCGCACCTCGGAACGGTGCGCTGGTTCTGAGTGTGGTCCGCTCACTCCGTGAGCGGTCGTTCGGCATCTCGGATGCGCGTTGCGCACAACGACGGAGCTGATGATACCGGGAGCGGATCAGATACGCAGAGCGACCGCTCACGGAGTGAGCGGACCACACTCCAGGCCGGAACCGCGGTACGGCCCGAACTTGAAAAGACTGGCGTCGGTTTGGTCCGGCAAGTGGCATTGCAGTGAGACACGAAAACTGAATCGTCCGTTAAGATATAACGAAGGCCGCGGAAACGGGGAACCGATCGGGGGCGAGCGGAAGAACTATCCAGCAGCGTTCAAGGCCCAAGTGGACCCGTTTTCAAGGGCGAAGAATGGTCCGGTCCCGAGAGGTCTTCGCGATACCTTGGCCGACGCTTTGCGGTCGCGTAGAAGCGTAGCCGGGACGGCACCGGCCCCGACCGTGTCGTGCGTTTTCCGTTGCCCCTTTGCGCGCCGTTGCCGCACGGAGGCTCGGGCGGGTCAATGAGTGGGATGTTCTGCTTCCGGAGGGCGCGGATGGACAGGGGAAAGCCAGCACCCGGTTTCTATGTCGGCCTGCTGCTAACCGTTACCCTGGGGCTGTGCGTGGTCGCGGGCGGCACTTGGTTGGTCTTCTGCGGGGACGAACCCAAGAACGGCATCCGGGTCGAGCAACTGGAGGCCGATCTGAACGAGCGGCTACCGGACGGCAGCACATGGGCACAGGCAGAGGCTTGGTTCGCCTCGCACGGCATTGAGGCAACGGTGGGCACAGACCCCGAGGGGCGGAAGATAAGCCTTCACGCGCAAATTCGGAACGACAGTTTCCTGGAATCGGCCGAGATCCGAATCGACCTGGACTTCAGCTCTGACGGGCGAATTCGGGAGCGATCGATTTACAGATTCGTTTACGCATTGTAATAGCTGGCGGCGGAATGGGCGCATGGTCGCGGGTTTCCTCCGGCCCGTGCGGGTTTCGTGTTTACGAAGACGAATTTTGGCAGGATCGACCTGATAAACGTGATAATCATTGACGCATCTCGAATCCTGTTTATCTTGTCGATCTTGTCAAGATCTTCTTGTTAATCGGGCTGGCCTCAGAAGTCGCACTGGTCAGGATCACCGGAACTGATCCCGGTGGCTGTCCGGGCACTGCCGCCTACGAAAAGGTTGTGGACGGGCCGGCGGGACTGATGCTTGGCGCACGAGGGCACGGACGGTGGAAGCGTACCTGTCATACCTGGGCGACCACGCGGTCGCGCTGGCCGTTGTGTTCGCGGTCGGTCGAGCCCTGCGGCGCGACATCGGGGCCAAGTCTGAGCGGCACCGGGTTCACGGTCGCTACGTGTTCTGGTGGGCGGTCGGGGCGTTCGCCGTCGGTGGGGCCGTCGGGCCGTGGATGGGCGCCGACCTGCCCAACGGGGCTATCGGGTTCTCCGGGTTCTGTCTGCTTGGGGGGTGGCTAGCCGGCTCGCTGCACGGTGCGGTCGTGCTGGCCGCTCGGCCCGGGAGCGCCAGCCGCGGACGTACCCCGGACGCCGAACCGGGGCGTGTCGGGCCGGTGTAGCATGAGCGATTCGTCGGCGGCGTGGGACGTGGTCCAACACGCGGCCGAGACGTGTGTACGTGAGCTGGTGTTTTTTGCGGCCCGTGCGGGGCGCACGCTTCGGAAGACCGTTTTTGACAGGATGAACAGGATAAACAGGATGAGACAGACCGATTTTAAATCCTGTTCATCCTGTCAAAAACGGTCTTCGCAACCTCATCGCGCGTTCGTGCCTCGCTCTCGGCTCGTCAAGACAGCGGCCGTATTACCGGGTACGCGCATTCAGAATGGGACGGCGCGTCGGTACCAATAACCGCTACCGGTCCGCCCCGCGCCCGCGTATCATCGGACCGGTTCCGCCCGCTCGTAACCCCAGGCGCGCAGCAATGCTCTCCCGCTTCCTTCCCGCCGCGCTCGCGGCTCTCGCCCTTGCACCCACGGCGTTCGGCCAGGACGGTCCCGTTCGCACCGAGGACGTGATCTACGGGCGCAAGTACGGCCTCGCGATGACGATGGACGTGTTCGCGCCGAAGGACAAGGATAAGGCGAACGGCCGGGGTGTCATCTGGTGCGTCAGCGGGGGGTGGTTCTCAAGCAAGGAAACGGTGCCGGCCGCCGGCGCCCGCGTGTTCACCGACCGCGGGTACACGGTGTTCGCGGTGATCCACGGTAGTCAGCCGAAGTTCACGATCCCGGAGGTACTCGACGACATGCACCGGGCGGTGCGGTTCATCAAGGCGAACGCGAAGAAGTACAACGTGGACCCGGACAAGCTTGGGATCGCGGGCGGGTCCGCCGGCGGGCACCTGTCGCTGATGCAGGGGTGCGCGCCCAAGGAGGGTGACCCGAAGGCACTGGACGCCGTCGAGCGGCAATCGTCGAAGGTGGCGGCGGTCGCGTGCTTCTTCCCGCCCACCGACTTCCTCAACTACGGCAAAGAGGGCAACGTCGCGCTCGGCGAAGGCACCCTCAAAAACTTTCGCCCCCCGTTCGACTTCTGGGAGCGCGAGAAGGAGACGAACAAGCTCGTCGTGATCGCGGACCGGGAGCGGCGCAAGGCCATCGCGAAGCAGATCTCGCCGGTGTACCACGTGACCAAGGACTCGGCCCCGGCGCTGATCGTCCACGGCGACGCGGACACCCTGGTGCCGATCCAGCAGGCCGAACTCATCATCGCGAAGTTGAACGAGAACAAGGTGCCGTGCGTGCTGGAAGTGCGAAAGGGCGCCGGGCACGGCGGCCCGGCGTTCGCCAACGACGTGAAAGGGTTCGCTGACTGGTTCGACAAGCACCTGTTGGGGAAGTGAATCCGGGCGGCGGTCGAAGCACCAACCCGGGGTTCCCGACGGGGCACCGGGTTCCGCTCACTTGGCCCGGGGGTAAAGCCGGATGAGCCGGTCCTTGCCCGCGGTCGCGACGGTCTTCCCGTCCGCACTCACGGCCACCGCGTACACCCCGCTCTTGTGGTTCGGGAGCGCGGCCACTTGCTTGCCGGTCGCCAGGTCCCACACGCGTGCGCTCCGGTCGTCGCTCGCGGTGAAAGCCCGCCCCTCGCACAGTGCGACCGTGAACACCCCGGCCGTGTGGCCCGCCAGCCGGGCGGTCGCCTCGCCCTTGTTGAGGTCCCACACGCACGCGGACTTGTCGCCGGAGCAGCTCAGGAGTGTGTTCGCGTCGCGGAACGCGAGCGTGAACACCTCACCGCCGTGGCCGGTCAGGCTCTGCCGCTCCTCCGCGGTCGCGGCGCTCCAGAGGCGGATCGCTTTGTCCTTTCCGGCGGACGCAACGGTTTTTCCGTCCGGGGCGAACGCCACCGCCCACACCTCCGCCGGGTGACCGGTGAACGTGACCCGCCTTTCCCCGGTGGCCGCGTCCCACACCGCCGCGGTCTTGTCCGCGCCGGCCGTTGCGAGGAGCTTGCCATCGGAACTGTAGGCGAGCCCGCACGCCCAGTTCGCGTGCGCCTTGAAGGCCAGTACGGCTTTGCCGCTCGCCACCTCCCAGACGTGTACGTGGCCGTCGGCGCCGGCACAGGCGACGGTTTTTCCGTCCGGGGCGAACGCCACCCGCAGCGCGTCGGAGGTGTTGCCCTTCAGCACCGCCCCGGCGTCGCCGGTGGCGGCGTCCCAGAGGCGCACCGTTCGATCCTTGCTCGCGGAGGCGAGCCGCTTGCCGTCCGGGGAGAACACAAGCGAGAACACCTCGTCCGTGTGGTCGGTCAGCTCGATCGGCGCGGGCGCCCCGTTTGGGTTTGCGGGCGCGAGGAGAAGTGCGGGCGCCAAGAACAGTGTGTACGACATGAGTCGAGACTCCCGGTTCGCAGTGCGGGCGGCGGGCACGCGAACAGGTTTGCAAAGGTTGTGCCCCGTTCGCGCCCGGGCTATGATCTTCCCCGTTCCCTTCCCACCCCCGAAAGGCCCTTCCATGCTCTCCCGCCGCACGTTCCTGGCCGCGAGCGCCGCAGCCCCTCTCGTGTTCTCCCGCCGTGCCGACGCGCGGGCCGCCAACGACAAACTGACCCTCGGGTTCATCGGCGTCGGCACGATGGGCCGCGGGCACCTCGGCGGGTTCCTCGGCCGCGGCGACGTGCAAGTGGTCGCGGTGTCCGACGTTGTGAAGGAGCGCACCGACAGCGCCAAACAGACCATCGAGAAGCGGTACGCCGAACAGATCAAATCGGGCGTCTACAAGGGCGTCAAAACGTACCCGGACTTTCGCGACCTGATCGCCGACAAGGGCATCGACGCGGTGGTGATCGCCACCCCGGACCACTGGCACGCCATCCCCGCCGTCCTCGCGGCCCGCGCCGGGAAGCACATTTACTGCGAGAAGCCGCTCACCCAGAACCTCGCGGACGGCCGCTGGATCGTGAACGAGGTCGCGAAGGCGAAGGTCGTGTTCCAGACCGGTAGTCAGCAGCGGAGCGAGTTCGGCGGTCACTTCCGCAAGGCCGTCGAGTACGTGTGGAACGGCCGCATCGGCAAGCTGAAGACGGTCCGCATCGGCGTCGGCGCCGCGGCCCGGCCGTGCGACCTGAAGGGCGAGGAGAAGCCGGCGGGCACCGACTGGGACATGTGGCTCGGGCCGGCGCCGGAGCGCGAGTACAGCTCGGTCCTGTGTCCGAAGGGTGTCCACGGCCACTTCCCCGCGTGGCGCGACTACCAGGAGTACGCCGGCGGGCAACTCGCCGACATGGGCGCGCACCACTTCGACATCGCGCAGTGGGCGATGGGCACGGACACGAGCGGCCCGGTCGAGGTGCTCCCGCCGGAAAAGAAGAGCGACCGCGGGCTGCGGTTCGTCTACGCCAGCGGCGTGGTGGTGGTCCACAACGAGTTCGAGAAGGGGAAGGACGGCAGGGAGATCAAGGCCGATTGTGTGTTCGAGGGCACCGAGGGCACCATCCTGGTGAGCCGCGGCGGCATCAGCAGCCTGCCCGACACGATTCTCAAGGAGCCGATCGGCGAGAAGGAGAAGCGCGCCTACCCGAGCACCGACCACAAGAAAAACTGGCTGGAGTGCGTCCGCAGCGGGAAGGAGACCATCTGTCCGGCCGAGACCGGTCACCGCTCCGCGAGCATCTGCCATCTGGGTAATATCGGTTACCGGCTCAAGCGCAAGTTGAAGTGGGACCCGGCGAAGGAACTGTTCGTTGGCGACGAAGCGGCGAACAAGGAACTGTCCCGCGAACCGCGGACGAAGTGGAAGATTTGAAGCCGGCCGATGCGGGGAACGCGGTTACTCGTTCCCCGCATCGGTCGGTAGCGCTGTAACGGGGGGTACAGCGCTACCGATTACTGCCGACTGGGTCGCGAACTGGACATTCGCTGCCGTCGGACTGGCGATTCGCTGGTAGTTCGCTGGGTGGCTGCTACCACCGAATCAAGCGATTGAGCCCCATGTGAGAGCCCCGCAGCCAAGCGGGGGCGGACACAATGGCGACCGGGTCACAATACGTATCGTGTTGTATTTCTGCCGCTTGCGTCGAATCGATCCGCGTGAAGGGGCGCCTTCCCTCGGACGGAAGGCCGGTCCCGAACACCACACGCGATGGGGCGCGAACTTCTGGAAGTGCAATTTGAGGGGAAATAGGGTGGGGAAATGACCGATGTGCCGACAATTCAGTCTGCTACCACCCGGCACCGTAGACACGCGGGCGGCGACAGCCGGCCTACGGTTGCAGCGGCGACCGTGACCGCCGCGGGCATCAGAAAAGGGCGCCGCCCGTCTGACCTGGGGGCCGACGGACGGCGCGTTCCGTCACTTCTTGAACGGGACCGATTCCGTTTGCGGCTTGCCGTCCTCGCCCGCGAAGATGGCCTTCGGGAACACCCGCAGGTTGAGCCCGAACCGCACCTTGAGTTCCTTCCCGCCGGTGACGTCGAGCGACGCCGCGGACAGCAGCTTGTCCTCCGCGCCCAGCGCCCGCTCGACTTCCAGACCGGGGCCACCGGCCTTCTCCACGAACTTCTTCATGCGAGCCGGGTTGAGCACCACGTCCAGCACAGGGGACTCGACGGGCTTGACCGCCAGCGCGGCCTTCATGGCGGGGACGGGGTCCGCGCCCACCACCACGAACACCCCGGTCGGCGCGAAGGCGAACGCGAGCGTCGCCTTTTCGTCCCCGAACGGCTTGTTGAAGTCGAAGAAGTCGCGGCCCTCGGGCATTTTGAACGTGTGGATGTCGACCTTCCCGAGCTTGTCCGCGTCCCACTTGAACCGGTTGCCTTCAATCGGAACGGTCCCGCTCTCGACCAGCTTCTTGAACTCCTTACCCAGCGCCGCGGGGTCGTCGAACGCGACCGCCACGACCAGGTCGTAATCGCCGGTCTTGCTCGGCCCGCGGACCGCACCGACCACGTCCACCTCGCCGGTCTTCACGGTGCGGATCAGCCCCTTGAACAGCTCGTCCACGAGGTCCTTGCCGATCGGCGGCGCGCCGGCCTCCTTCTGGGCCGCTTCGATCCCCTTGACGGTCGCGGTGCGCAGCTCGTCGTTGAAGAACGGCAGGCGCGTTTTGAACCCGGCGACCGTGTCGGGAGTGAGGAGCGAGGCGAATTTGTTGCCCGTGGGCTTCCGGGCCGCGATGGCGGTCGCGAGCAGGGTGTCGGGCTTGCCCTTCAGCGTCGCCTCGACCGCGAACTCCCCGGCGGCCACGTCGAGCCCGACGCGGAGCGCCGCGGACTCGCCCCCGCCGAGCAGGAGGGCGTACCGCGTGAACATCTTCTCGAACTGCTCGATCACGGGAATAATCAACTTGTTGTCAACGCGGGTCACCCCGGTAACGTCCGGCCCGTCCTTGCCGTCCAGGCCGAGTTCCTTGCGGAGCTCGGCGATCACGCCCGGGATCGCCAGCTTCACCTCGGGCGTGAGGCGGTCGAAGTGGAACTTGCTCGCGAAGATGGCCTGGTCGGCCGGGTCGATCACCTTGTTGAGGGGGACGAGGGCTTTCGCGTCGAGCGCCGGTTCGGGGTTCACGCCGTAGGCCACGTACGCGTGCCCGTCGGCGAACTTCATGCGCGCCTTGTGCTTCGGGTCGATCGCCGGCAGCGCGTACATGCCCTTGCCCAGGCTCTTCGGCGGGAACTCGAGCACCCGGTCGCACAGCTCGACGAAGTCCTTCTCGTTGGTGACCGGGAACGCGATCACCGCGACGGCGTCCGCCGCCTTCGGCGCGAGCTGAACGTAGCCCGCGATCGGGCGGCTCAGGTCGAGCCCCTCGAACCCCTTGTCCCCGAACTCTTCTTTGATCTTGTCGTTGAAGCCTTTGACCGCCCGTTCGCCGCCGATCAGGTCGGCGGCGGCCCGAACGTCGTCCAGAACGCGGTTGAGCGGTTGCGTCTGGAACGTGACCGGCGGGTCGGCCGCCCGAAGGGCGGCGGGCGCGACCAGGGCCGCGGCGACCAGGGCCAATGCGTACCGCATTATGGGGACTCCGAACGAGTAATGTGGCACCGATTAGAATACGCGCTCCGGGCGGCATTTGCCATCTGCCGAAAAGACAAATAGAACCTCGTTGTCCACAATTAACTCTCGGAGAGTTGCCATGCACCCCCGTGCTGCCGAGTACCTCAAGGGGCTTCAGGACCGCATTTGTGCCGCACTCGCGGCCGCGGACGGGGGCGCAACGTTCCGCGAGGACAGTTGGACCCGGCCCGGGGGCGGGGGCGGGCGCACGCGGGTGATCGAGAACGGCGCGGTGTTCGAGAAGGGCGGCGTGAACTACTCCGAGGTGTACGGCGAGTTCGCACCGGAGTTCGCCAAACAGATGCCGGGCGACGGGTTGAGCTTTACGGCGGTGGGCGTCTCGCTGGTGCTGCACCCGCACAACCCGCTGGTGCCGACGGTCCACGCGAACTTCCGCTACCTCACGCACGGGTCGAAGGCGTGGTTCGGGGGCGGCGGCGACCTCACGCCGTATTACCCGTTCAAGGAGGACGTGGTTCACTTCCACAAGACCTGGAAGCGGGCGTGTGACGCGCACCCGACGGTCGCCGACTACGCGAAGATGAAGAAGGATTGCGACGAGTACTTCCACCTGAAGCACCGCAACGAGGCGCGCGGCGTGGGCGGCATCTTCTTCGACTACATGGACGCCACCGAGGACGCGTTCGCGTTCGTGCGGCGAGCCGGGGACGCGTTCGTGGAGGCTTACGTGCCGATCGTGGACCGCCGGAAAGGGCTGAGCTACACGCCCGAGCAGCGGTTCTTTCAAGAGTACCGGCGCGGGCGGTACGTGGAGTTCAACCTCGTGTACGACCGCGGCACGGTGTTCGGCCTGAAGACCAACGGTCGCACGGAAAGCATCTTGATGAGCCTGCCGCCGGTGGTGCGGTACATCTACGATTACACGCCGGGCCCGGGAACGCCGGAGGCCGACCTGACTCGCTACTGGCTCCAGCCCAAAGACTGGGCCGACATGGACGGCGACGTGTAACGGTGCAGGCAGTATGAGGTAGCGTGAGGGTTGCTGAACTCGACTGATGCCGATTCCGGGACTGTCATGTGGCCGGTGCGAGCGTGGTGAGTACGGGTTCGCGAACGGGTTCCGGGAGTTCCTTCAGTAGCGTGCCATTTCCGGCCTGTGGTACAAGGGCTTCGTCCCAGAGCCACCGGCGGTGCGTGCCGGTGGCGTCCCGCATGAACACCCAGCGGAGCGGAACAAGGCCGCAACCGGCTATCGGCTTCGGCCCTGGATGCGCTGTTCGCGCGGGTGGCGGAGCGCGGGTACACGCGCGAGCTGCTGTTCTCCACGGTGGTGGAACTGATAGGCGCGGTGGTGTGCGGCAAGGCGTATCATGTGCAGTCGGCGTATCAGCAGATGGCCGATCGGATCCCGGTGTCCCTGAAGTCGGTGTACGAGAAGCTGCAGAACATCGAGACGGCGGTGTCGGCGGAGCTGGTGCGGCATGTGGCGGATCGGTGCCACGAGCTGATCCGGCAGTTGGGTGGGGAGCGCCCGCCGGTGCTGTCCGGCCGGGTTGTTCGGGTTCTGGACGGGAATCACCTGGGGGCCACCCAGAAGCGGCTCCGGGTGGCCCGCGGGCGCACCGTCGGCCCGTTGCCCGCTGTGGGTCGCGGATCGCAACTTCTGCACCGCCGAGTTCGTGTCCCGAATTGATCAGCGGGTTGCGTTCTTCGCGATCCGCCGACACGGGACCACTGCACTCGACCCGGCCGGGGAATGGACCCCGGAAGTGCGCACCGAGACCGGGTGGGTGAGCGAGCGGCCGGTGTGCGTGGGCGGGGAGCCGGTGCTGCGGGTGCGGTTGGACCATCCGACTGGAGACGGGGACGCGGAGATCGAGATCCTGACCAACGTGCCGGAGGACGAGGCGGGCGCGGCGGTGGTAGCGGTCTTGTATCGGGGTCGGTGTGCCATCGAAGGCGCGTTCCACGAGTTGACCGTGGCGCGGCGGTGCGAGGTGAACACACTCGGGTATCCGAAGGCCGCGCTGTTCGGGTTCGCGGTGGCAGTGGTGGGGTACAACGTGCTGGCGGCGCTCAAGGCCGCGATGCGGGCGGTACATGGGGCGGATGTGGTCGCGAGCTAGGTGTTCGGGTACTACGTGGCCCTCGAGTTGGCGACCGTGTACCCGGGCATTGCTGATCGCCCTCCCGTCCACCAAATGGGCCGCGTTCGGAAACATGTCGGGCGCCGAACTGGCCCCGCTCCTGCGCACCTGGGCCGAGAAGATTAACCTGAAAAAGGTTAAAAAACACCCGCGCGAAAGCCCACGAAAAATAAGCTCGAGCGCATCGAAGACACGAGCACACATGTGTCGACTGCTCGATTGTTGGCTGGCAACAAGGAGAGCTATCAGTCGTAAAAGCGGCAGCCAAAACATAGGGTGGCCACTGTGAATGGCCTCGGTTCATACCCCGAGCCCCCAGCGAACACGAACGTCCGGCCCGGGAACCGGATCAACAACCGGCGCCGCAACACGCACAGGATTCGGGCCGGAGTGCGGTACGGCCGGTTCCGCTTGTGGTCGTCTTCGGCCGACCTTTACCGGTCGATGAGCGCCGGTAGCGCCCACGGGCGTGCTCGTCGTCTCGC
>NZ_JAXBLV010000200.1:0-235542 GCF_034097035.1 Gemmata algarum | reverse complement strand
GAACCGGATGAAGACTGATCAATTTTAAATCCTGTTCATCCTGTCGATCCTGTCAAAAACGGCCTTCGCATTCCTATCGCGCGTTCGTATCCCGCTCCCGAGCGGTAGCGGCCCGCTAAGAAAGCGGCAATATTACCGGGTACGTGCATGAGTTTGCCCTCCCCGGCCCTCTCGGGTATCGTGACGCGTATCCTCTCCGCTGCATCACTCCGCATCGGACCGCACCCGCATGTACCACCGAGCCACCGCCGCACTCGCGCTCGCACTGATTACCGCCCTCGCGCTGCCCCGCGTTCCGGCCGTTGACCCGCCTGCCAAAACCGTCTCTGTCTCCGAGAAGGCGCTCGCCATCCACAACGAGGCGCTCCTCATCGACGGGCACAACGACCTGCCGTGGGAGCTGCGCGAGACCGGCGAGCCCGGCTTCAAAAACATCGACCTGACCAAACCGCAGAAGAAGTTCCACACCGACATCCCGCGGCTCAAAAAGGGCAACGTCGGCGCGCAGTTCTGGAGCGCGTACGTTCCCTCCTCGACCGCAAAAGCCGGCACCGCGGCCAAGATGACCCTCGAACAGATCGACGTCATCCACGAGATGGTCCGGCGCTACCCGGACACGTTCGAGATGGCCTCGGGCACCGAAGACATTCACCGCATTCGTAAGGCCGGCAAGATCGCCAGCCTCATCGGGATCGAGGGCGGGCACAGCATCGAGAACTCGCTCTCGCTGCTCCGGAACTACTACCGGCTCGGAGTGCGGTACATGACGCTGACGCACTCCGAATCGCTGGACTGGGCCGACTCGTGCTCGGACGCGCCGAAGGCGAACGGGCTCAGCCCCTTCGGCGTCAACGTGGTGCTGGAGATGAACCGCCTGGGGATGCTCGTCGACCTCTCGCACGTCTCGCCCGAAACGATGAAGGCTGCGCTAAAGGTCACCAAAGCACCGGTCATCTTCTCCCACTCCTCGGCGCGCGCGGTGGCCGACCACCCGCGGAACGTCCCGGACGACGTGCTGAAGCTCGTGAAGGAGAACCGCGGCGTGGTCATGGTGAACTTCTACAGCGGGTTCCTCACGCCCGACGGCGCGCGGGCGATGCAGCTCATGTTCGAGAAGGGGCGTGAACTCAAGAAGCAGTTCCCCAACGACGACGCCAAGTACCGCGAGGCGTACCGCGCGTGGTCGAAGCAGAACGACTACCCCGCCGGCGACGTGCGGAACATCGTGGACCACATCGACCACATCGTGAAGGTCGCCGGCATCGACTGCGCCGGGATCGGCTCGGACTTCGACGGCGTGCCGAAGCTGCCCACGCAGATGAATGACGTGTCGTGCTACCCGCTGCTCACCCAGATCATGCTGGACCGCGGGTACACGAAGGAGCAGATCCACAAGGTGCTCGGCGGGAACCTGATGCGGGTGCTCGCCGACGCGGAGCGGGTGAGCCGCGAGTGGGCCAAGCCGTGACCACCCCGAAAGTCGCCATCATCGGCGCCGGCCTCGCGGGGCTGACCGCCGCCCACCGGCTCCTGTCGCGCCCGTCGCCGCCGGAGGTGATCGTCATCGACAAGGGCCGCCGGGCGGGCGGGCGGCTGTGTACCCGAACGATCGACCTGCCGGACGGGCGGCGGCCGCGGTTCGACCTCGGGCCGCCCGTGCTGTACGCCCGCCCGCCGGGCGACCGCACCCGCGCCGACGCCCGCGCCGCGGCGCTCGACGAGGAGCTGCCCGGCCCGGCCCTGTTCACCCGGCGCGTGGTCGGCCGGGTCGGGGCCGACGGCGAGGCGGTCGGCGACTGGGAGGTTACCGGCCTCACCGCGACGGACGGGATGCGCGAGCTGGCGTTCCGGCTGATCGCCCGGCACGGCGATCGGGTCACGTTCTGCGACCACACCGTCGCAGAGGAGTTGGAACGCACCGAGGACGGCTGGCGGGTCCACACCCGCTCGCTCCGCGACGGCCTCGAGACCGTCTTCGGGGTGAACGCCCTCATCCTCACCGCGCCCGTACCGCAGTCGCTCGAACTGCTCGAACGGAACAAGCTCACGCTCCCCGACGAGTTGCGGTACGCGCTGCGCGAGGTCCGGTACGCGCGGTGCGTCGCCCTCTACGGCCTGTTCGCACCCGCGACCGGCCTCCAGCCGGGCGGCGCGTGGATCGGCGACGGGCCGCTCGAATGGGTGCTCGACAACTTCCTGCGGAACGTGTCGCCGGTGCCCGGTGCGGTGACCGCCCTCGCGCGGCCCGAGTGGTCCGCGGACCACTGGGAAAAGTCGGACGAGCAGCTCACCGAACTGCTCATGCCGCGGGTGCGGGCGTGGGTCGGCGACCCGCTCGACCCCGCGCACGTCTGGCTCCACAGGTGGAAATGGGCGCGACCGCTGAACCCGGTGCGGATGCCGTGCGCGGTGCTCCGCGACCTGGGCGCGGTCATCGCCGGGGACGGGTTCTGCGGCGCCTTCCCCGATCCCGTGGACGCGGCCGTGGCGTCGGGCGGGGTGGCGGCCGACCGCATCGGCGGGTTGCTCACGGAACTCGCCCGGCGCGACACGCGGTACACCGTCGGCCGCCCGCGGAGCCTGACGCTCGAAGTCGCGGTCACCAGCCCGCAGGAGGCGCTCGCGGCGGCGGCCAACGGGGCCAACCGGCTCGAACTCTCGGTGGGGTTGGAGGTGGGCGGGCTGACGCCGTCGCTGGGCGCGTTCCGGTCGGCGCGGACGTTCACCCGGGAGGCGGTTCCGATCTACGTGCTGATCCGGCCCCGGGCGGGCGGGTTCGCGTACTCGGAGACCGACTTCGACGTGATGCTGGACGACGCGAAAGCGTTCCTGGACGAGGGCGCGGCCGGGATCGTGTTCGCGGCGCTCACCGCGGACGGCCGCATCCATCGCGGGCACTGCAACGAGTTGGTGCGGCTCGCGCGCGGGAAGGCCGTGTTCCACCGGGCGTTCGACTTCCTCCCGAACCCGCTCGCCGCGCTCGACGAACTGATCGAGCTGGGCTTCGAGCGCGTGCTCACCAGCGGGGGCGCCACCACCGCCGAGACGGGAACGACGCACCTCGCGGCGCTGGTGCAACACGCCGGCTGGCAGATCGAGGTGCTGCCGGCGGGGCGCGTTCGGCCCGAGAACGTCGCCGATCTGGTTCGGGCGACGCGGTGCGACCAGGTTCACGCCGGCCCCCGCCGCCCGGTCGAAGACCGCGGGCTCGCGGCGCGCCCGTTGCTCGCCCGCGCGATGGGCGCGACCACCGAACTCGACCCGGACGTGGTGGCCCGGCTCCGCGCGGAACTGGACGGCGTTTGCGAATCGCTATCATGAGCGGGATGACCGCCGACCCGCCGCTCGCGACGTTCGTGGCCGCCCTGCGCCAGAGCCGGCTGATCGACGCGCCCGACATCGACCGACTGGCGGCGCGACACGCGACCCGTTCCGGGCGCGCGTTCGCCGAGGTGCTAATTAGATCCGGGGTGCTCACCCACTACCAGGCCGACAAGTTGCTTCGCGGGGTGTGGCAGGGGCTCGTTCTCGGGCCGTATCACATCCTGGCGCCGCTGGGCCGCGGCGGCATGGGAACGGTGGTCTACCTCGCGCGCGACCGGCGGCAGGCGGAAGAACTCGGCGACGTTGACCTGGTCGCACTCAAGTTGCTCCCGCACCGCAAAACCGCACACGACTTGCGCATCCTGGCGCGGTTCCGGCGCGAAATGGCGCTCGGGCACCGGGTCAACCACGCGAACGTCGTTCGGACCCTCGGGGCCGGCGAGATCGACGCGGTCCACTACCTCGCGCTCGAGTTCGTCCCCGGCCGCACGCTACGCCAGGTCGTGGCCGACGGCGGCCCGCTCGCGGTGGGCGACGCCGCCCGCGTGTTCGCCGATGTCGCATCCGGGCTGGCGCACCTTCACGCGCGGCGGCTGGTCCACCGCGACCTGAAGCCGACCAACATCATGGTGCGCCCGGACGGCCGCGCGGTGGTCCTCGATCTGGGCCTGGCGCTGTCGATGGGTGAAACGCTCCCGGACGACCCGACGATCGTGGGCGGGCGCGGGTACGTGGTCGGGACGATGGACTACCTGCCGCCGGAGCAGGCGGTCGATGCGGCGGCGGTCGGGCCGCCGGCGGACCTGTACGGCCTCGGGTGCGCGCTGGCCTTCGCGCTCACGGGATCGGTCCCGTTCCCAGCGGCCACCACGAAGGAAAAGGTGCTCAAGCACCGCACGGAACCGCCGCCGCCCCTCGACGGGGTGCCCCCGGCGTTCCGACAGATCGTCCACCGGCTGATGGCGAAGCTGCCGGCCCAGCGGTACGGCTCGGCGGCCGAGGTGCGCGAAGTGCTCGCGCGGTGGGCCACCGCGGCCCCGGCGCGTTCGGCCGTGGACGCACTCACACTCGCCGACGCCCCGCACGGCGACGCCGGGCTGTGGGACGCCGCTCCCGGCGAAGAAGTCCCCACGGCCGAACGACTCGAAGAGCCCCCGGAGGTGCTGGAACTCCCCCCGGAGGAGACGAACGAGCCGCGGGCGCGCACCGGTTGCGCCGGCGTGGTACTGCTGGGATTGGTACTCGGTGGCCTGATTTTCATTTGCGCGATCTGACGAGCCAAGTGCTTAAAGCAGTGGGCGTGAACGACCGGCACCGCGTCAGTAGGAGCACTCTCGGAGGGCTCCGCTCGTTGGGTGAGGGCTCGTCACCCTTCGACGTTGCAAAACCACATCCATTCAAACCCGTCTGCCAGTACGCAATCGGCGGCACATTCGAGGTGAACGATCCGCCGGTGCAACCCCGTTTCGGCCCGGCTGTGGCCGCTCGCGTGCGTCAGCAGCGGGCGCATCAGCAGCGCGTCCCCGGCACCGCACTCCAGGGTGACGGCGTCGCGCGGCTCGTCGTTGCGCTGGTCGTAGAACCGGTGCGAGCCGGGAATCACCCGAAGGGGGCCGTTGTCGGGCGTCATGGGGTCGAGGTGGATGCGCACCGTCAGCATTCGATCGAGGACCGATTGCGGGGCGATGACGTGCGGCACGCCGGCCTTCACGGTCGGCTTCGTAAAGTGTGACGACGGGCGGCGCTCCTTAACGGCGAGGCTGTAATCCTTGTGCCACGGCAGCGCCCACGAGTGCCCCGGCGGCTTGTCGAAGTACAGCCCCCGCACCACGCCGGCCCCCGGCCCGAGGGTTACGCGCAGTGCGTTGCGAACCGGTCCCGTGCGGACGAGGCTCACCACGCCGGGCCACAGATCGAGCACGTTACGGGCGCCGTATGCCGGCCCCGCCGAGCCCGTGAGCACCGCATCGGCTTCGGCGTTGGCGGCCGTGATTTCCGACCACGTGCGCACCGCCTCTGCGACGGCGGCTGGCGCAATCGCGGCGGGAAGCAGAGCGTAGCCGTCACGCTCGAGCTGTTCGGCCCAGGTCATGCCCGCCGCATCCCGAAGAACAGCGCGTACACCACACCCCCGCTCGCGATGAACCCCAGCCCGACCAGCGCCTCGGTGCGCGACTCCGGGTTCACGAAGAAGTTCACCAGCACCAGCGCCATAATGAGAATGTAGAGGGCCGGGACGACCGGGTACCCCCAACAGCGGTACGCGCGGTTGCCGGGCGTGGCCGGGTACTTCCACCGGAACACGAAGATGCTGGCCACGGCGAGGGTTTCGAACGTCACCGACCCGAAGATCACGAAGTCGGTCATGATGTCGAACGGCGACTTGCCGCGCGGCACGTTCAGGTCGAGTTCCGCGAACCCGAGCGGCACGGTCGGCACCTGATACTGAGTTAGCGCCCCGACGCACAGCACCAGCAGCACCGACCACCCGGCCATCGCCAGGGTCGCGATCGCGGGCGTGTGGTACTGCGGGTGCAGCCGCGCGAAGGCGGGCGGCGCGAGCCGGTCGCGGCCCATCGCGTACAGCAGCCGCGGGCCGACCAGCAGGTTCCCGTTGAGCGCCCCGAACACGCTGGTCATCACGATCGCCGACGCCAGCACCACCCCGACCGGGCCGAGCAACTCGCCGCAGAACTCGGTCGCGATCGGGGTGGAAGAGAGGTGCCCGTTGGCGTCCTTGGCGACGATCTGGTCCCGCGGCAGCACGAGGTGGTACGCGAGGTTGGCCCCGCAGTAGAGGGCGATCAGGGTGAACACCGCCAGCAGCAGCGAGAGCGGGATGTTGCGCTGCGGCTCCTTCACCTCTTCGGCGATGGGGGCGATGTTCATCCACCCGTTGTACGCCCACAGCACGCCGACCAGCGCGACGCCGAACCCGCTCCAGTTGATCCCGAACAGGTTCGACGGCACGGCCGGGCTGAGGTGCGCCACCTTCGGCGGGTGCGTCGGCTCGGACACCGCGGCCAGCACCACGAACGGCACCGTGATCAGGAACAGCAGCGACGCGACTTTCAGGACGGTGATCGCGAACTGGACCCCGCCGCTCAGCCGCGTGCCGCGGACGTTCACGACGGTCAGCCCGCCGATGACGAGGGTGGTGAGCAGTTGCCGGGGCCAGAAGCTGAGCACATCGACTTTTTGCCCCGGCGCAATGGACTGCTTCAGCACGTCGTGAAACGACTCGGTGAACATCGTGGCCAGCGCGGCGATGCTGGCGGCGCGGAGGATCCAGAAATCGACCCAGCCCCACAGGAAGCCCGCGCAGCGGCCGTACCCTTCGCGGAGGAAGACGTAGTTCCCGCCGGCCCTGGGAAAGAGCACGGCGACTTCGGCGAGCGCGAGCGCGCCGAGCAGGGCGAGTACGCCGCCGAGCACCCAGACGGCCATGATGAGGCCGAACTCGGGGACGTTGTCCGCGACGTTCCGGCCCTTCTTGAACACGCCGGACCCGATGACGGTGCCGATAATAACGGCGGTCGCGATCCACGGGCCGATGACCCGGGGCAAGGACTGCGGGGGTGTTTGGTGCATGAGGCAAGATGATACCGGACCGGCCGACGCGGCGGGAGGCAATTTCGCGGGGCGGCGCGGGCCGCCGGTCCGCCTCAATCGAAGATCACGGATTTGTGGTTGTAAACGAGGATGCGGTGGTCGAGGTGCCACCGCACGGCCCGCGACAGCACCACCTTTTCCAGGTCGCGGCCCTTCTCCAGCAGGTCTTCGAGGCCGTCGCGGTGCGAGATCCGCACCACGTCCTGCTCGATGATCGGCCCCTCGTCCAGGTCCTCCGTCGCGTAGTGGCTGGTGGCGCCGATCAGCTTCACCCCGCGCTCGAACGCCCGGTGGTACGGCCGCGCGCCCATGAACGCCGGCAGGAACGAGTGGTGGACGTTGATCACCCGCTGCGGGTACCGGGCCACGAACTCGCTCGACAAGATCTGCATGTACCGGGCCATCACCACGAGGTCGATCTTCTCCGCCGCGAGCAGGTCCAACTGCTTCCGCTCGGCGGCCTCCTTCTCGCCCGAAGGAACCGGGACCACGTGGAACGGGACGCCGTAGAAGTCGCCCCACTTCTGCGCGTCGGGGTGGTTCGCAACGATGAGCGGAATTTCGCAGAGCAGTTCACCGGTTTTGTGGCGGTACAGCAGGTCCATCAGGCAGTGGTCGTACTTCGAGACGAACAGCGCCACCCGGAGCGGGTTGCGGGAGTCTTCGAGCCGCCAGCGCATTTCGAACCGGTCGGCGAGCGGCGAGAACCGGCGGGAGAACTCCGCGAGGTCCAGCGCGAACCCGCTGAGGTCCCACTCGACGCGCATGAAGAACAGTCGCCCCTCCGCGTCCTGGTGCTGGTCCGCGTGGAGGATGTTGGCGTCGTGCTTGTACAGGAACTCCGCGACCGCCGCGACGATCCCCTTGCGGTCCGGGCAGGTGATGAGCAGGACGGCGGTGTTCTTCATGGGGAGGAGCTGTCGGTGGGTCGGTTGCCAGTGGTCAATCTAGAGACCCGCACCCCACCGACCCTTCTCCGACAGATTTACGGCACACAGCCCCACAGCGCCAAACCGACGAGCAAGGCCTAGCGCGAGCCGCAATGTGATTCGCTCGAAGGGATTTTGAGCTGTGGAACCGGTGCGGCGCAAAACCGCGGTGCCGGTCCGGGCGCGCGTTGCGCCCGGACCGGCACCGCGGGTCGCTCAGAAATCGCTGAAGCCGTCGCTGCCGATCGAATCCAGCTCGTGCCCCTTGCTCGCGCGCCCGTGTGAAAAGGCCTTTGGTGCAGCGGCCCGGGCTTTCGGACGGCCCGCTGGCGCCGCGACGGAGACGCGGCGCGTGGGGCCGGGTTCGGAGGACACTTTGAAGCGGGCGACGAGGTCGCGGAGCTGGTTCGCCTGATCGGTCAACGTCTGCGCGGTGGCGCTCATCTCCTCGGTCTGGGAGGCGTTCCGCTGGGTCACGGTGTCCATCTGGCTCACCGCCTTGTTCACCTGCTCGATCCCCCCGGACTGCTCCTTACTGGCGCCCGCGATCTCGGCCACGATGTCGGTGACCCGCTTCACGCTGATGACAATCTCGGTCAGCGTGTCGCCCGACTTGTTCACCAGCTCGGTGCCCGCTTCCACCTTCTTGACCGAGTCCTGGATCAGGCTCTTGATTTCCTTGGCGGCGGTGGCACTGCGCTGGGCCAGGTTTCGCACCTCGGTGGCGACGACGGCGAACCCGCGCCCCTGTTCTCCGGCGCGGGCCGCTTCGACGGCGGCGTTGAGGGCCAGCAGATTGGTCTGGAATGCGATTTCATCAATGGTCGTAATGATCTCCGCTATTTTCTTCGACGAGCCGTTGATTTCACTCATCGCTTCCACCGCGCTGGTCACCACCTGCCGCCCCTTCTCGGCGATCTCCTTGGACCCGCTGGCCAGTTGCCGGGCCTGCTGGGCGTTGTCCGTGCTATGTTTGACGGTCGAAGTGATCTCTTGCAGGGCGCTGGCGGTCTCCTCCAGGCTGGACGCTTGCTCTTGAGCGCCGGTGGAGATCTCGTTGCTGGCCGCCGACAGTTGACCGGACGCGTCGGCCAACTGCTCGGACACCTCCCGCACCCCTTCCAGTGCGGTCCGTACCGAGAGCACCGCCGTGTTCAGCGACCGCGCCATCTGGCCCACGTTGTCGGTCCCCAGGTCCGGGACCACCACCGTGAAGTCACCCGCCGCCAGTGCGGTCACGGCCTTGATGATCTCTTCCACCTTCCGCTGGAGTTCGATCGTGTCGGCCTTCACGCGCTCTTCCAGCTTCTTCTGGGCGGTGACATCCGTGGCGAACTTCACCACCTTGTATGCCTTGCCGGTGAGGGAGTCGAGGATCGGGTTGTATGAGGCGCGGATCCACACCTCCTTCCCCCCTTTGCCGATCCGCTTGAAGTCGTTGAAGACGAACTCGCCCCGGTTCAACTTGGCCCAGAACTCGCGGTACTCGGGGCTCGCGACCTCCGCGGGCTCGACGAACATGCGGTGGTGCTGACCCTGGATCTCGTCCAGCCGGTAGCCCATTGTGTTCAGGAAGTTCTCGTTGGCCGTCATGATCGTGCCGTCGAGGTTGAACTCGATCACCGCCTGTACCTTGCCGACCGCCAGCATCTGGCCCGCGTAGTCGTCGTTCCGCTCCCGCTGTATGCCGACCTCTTCCCAAATCACCCGGTCCTGCTTCAGGGCGCCCCGAATGCCTTGGAGGGTGGCGTTGAGTGATGCCGCCAGTTGCCCGAACTCGTCCATCGACGTTTCGTCGGCGACCAGTGACAGGTCCCCGACGGCCACGGCCCGCAAAATGTTACCGGTCGCGTCGAGCGGCCGGACGATCAGCCGCCGGAAGAACAGGCCCACGGCCACGGCGATCACGACGGCGCCGCCGATGACCACGAACATCGTCGTCCGGGTCGAGGCGTATAGGGCCTGGGCGGAGGCCGCCTCCTGTTCGGCCCCTGCCGTCTGGAGGTCGCAGAGTTCGTTCAAAAAGCCGTTCATCTTGTTCGTGTTGGGGACCGAGGCGGCGCAAAGCTTCTCGGCCCGCTCGATCTCCCCCGCACCCAGCGCGGCCATCGCGGCCTCGTGGTCGCGGCGGAACTGCTCCAGGTGCGGTTGCGTCGCCGCCCACGTCGCCTTCTCCTTGTCCTCCATCGGCAGCGCCTGGTACCGCTGTGCCGCGTCGCGGACCTTGGGCCAGGTCGTTTCGAGCGTCTTCGAGGCCCGCTGCCGCGTCGCCTCGTCCTTGCTCTGGGCGGCGATCAGCACGGACCGCTCGGACCGCTGGATGGTGAGCAGGGCCGCCCGCAGGTCGCCCAGCGAGCGGAGCGACGGGATCAGGTTCCGGTTGGCGTTTTCCAGAGCGTGGTTCACTTCACTCGTGGCGCGGAGCCCGAAGTACCCGACGCCGGCGCACACAACAGCCAGCAGCAAAAACGCTCCGATGAGCCGGGTGCCGATCGGGAGGTCGTTGAACTTGGTCATAGGGCAGCAGTCCTGGTAAAGCCCCGCGGGGCCGTAGGCCGCGGAGGTGGGGCCAGACGGGTTGCCGCGTGATCGAACGGTTCGCGCCGGTGGCCCGCGTGCCGACTCGCAGGCGTTGCGCGGCGAGCGTCATGTCAGGGCCGCTGGCGGCCGGGAGGTCACGCGGCTCGACGATCTCAGGGGACTCTGTTGGTCGGCCTTCGCTTCCGGACCGGGCTCCGTCGGCGCGTTGGTCCGATGCGTACCGGGACCAGAGGAAGCACGGACTGCGTTTTAACAATCCGATGCCGCACACATCGATGCGCGCCGAATCGTCAAAGTGTCGCAACAATACTAATCGTGACTGGCTTGCAAAATTTGCCTTTGGGGGTATCGCGACTGCACCGGCAGCTCAAAGCACCCCTCGGTCGTGCTCTGAAGTGACTGAAGCATCCTGGAATGACGGTGCGCTCCGGTCGAGAAGCAAACTCGGTAGCCCCACGTCCCGGTTTCCATCGCGCAGACGCGGGGCCGGGACCGCGTAACCCTCACTACTGGCAGGACCTACGAGAGGCACGTTGCCCCAACGGGCACAGGGTTCGTGAACGGGTTGGACTTGAGGCTTGACCGGACCAATACTATAAGTCAAACGGTTCCGTTGGCGGCATACAGTTTGAGGAGCGAGAGTCGATGTTTCGCGCGGCGCTGACGTACCAACTCGTTCTCGCTGTGGCGGTGGGGCCGATGCTCTGCTGCTGCTCGGCCGGGAAGACGTTGGCGAGCGCGCCCGTGGCACCGCACGCCTCGAAATCCGCTGCGCAACACGTCCTAGTTGAGTCCGCTCCCCACGCGTGTTGCGCGCACAAACGTGTCACACAGGAACCGGCTCACGAGAAGTTGCCCGCCCCGACGAAACCTGGTGCTCCCTGTGGAAAGTGCCCGTGTAAAGACACGGCGGGGAAAGCAGAACTGACCCACGCCGAAGTGGCACAGGCAGATTTGTCCCAGTTTCTGCGCGTGCTCGGTTTCGATGCCTCTCTTTCGTTCGTTTCGCTGGCGGTGACGGCGTTTGTTTCCGAACCCGCGGCTAGGCTTTCACCCACGTGTGCGGAGCACGTTTCCTCACCGGCAGATCAAATCCTCTACGCGCATCACAATCTGCGCTGTTAGCGCCTCACAACCTCTCACCCTGCGACGCGCCCCCGTGGGCGTGCACCGTCCCTTGTAGCGCTCCGCCGGGGCGACCGGTGTGCCGCTTCCGTTTAGCCGTACCCTCGTTGTCATAACTAGCCGGTTCCCGGCGTGTTGTGGCCCGTCCCGTTCCGTGTTCACGCGCAAGGTCCGCTCGGCCCGGGTCGCTCCGGTGCGCTGCGGATTCTGAGGAGCTTATCCATGAACCGTAAATGGGTTCTTTTCGGCGTTCTGGTCGTCCCGGCCGTGGCTCTCGTCGTCGGGTGCAGCAACAATTCCACCGTTCCGACCCAGAAGGCAGCCGCACCACAAAGCGGTGAGGCAAAGCCGGATGGGGCGAAAGGGGACGAGCACGCGCACAAGCCGGGCACACACGGCGGCACCATCGTCGCGCTCGGCAAGGACAGCTACCACGCCGAGGCCGTGTTCGAGAAGGGGGGCAAGGTCCGCCTCTACATGCTGGGTAAGGAAGAGACCCGCGTGCAACAGGTCGAGGCCCAGACGTTGAGCGCGTTCGTCACCCCCGAGGGCTCGACCGACGCGGTGCCGGTGGCGTTTAAGCCGGAACCGCAGCAAGGGGACGCCGCGGGAACGACCTCGCTGTTCGTTGCGGCGCTGCCCGAAGGGCTCGCGGGCAAGAAGGTGCAAGTCACCATTAACAACATCAACGTGGGCGGCGAACGGTTCCGCATCGGCTTCGGCAACGAGGCGCACGGCGACGCGATGCCGGCGAAGAAGGCGACCGCCGAGGAGCAGAAGCTGTTCCTCACGCCGGGCGGGTTGTACACCGCGGCCGACATCAAGGCCAACGGCGACACCATTCCGGCGGTGAAGTACCGCGGCATCCGCCCGACCCACCAAGCGAACCCCACACCCGGACAGAAAATCTGCCCCATCTCGCGAACCGCGTCCAACCCGAAGTTCACCTGGGTCATCGGCGGCAAAACGTACGAGTTCTGCTGCATCCCGTGCATCGAAGAGTTCCTGACCACGGCCAAGGAAAAGCCGGCCGAGATCAAAGACCCGTCGGAGTACGTGAAGAAGTGAGCGGCCCTGGCGCGGGGCCGACGCCTCGCGCCGGTTCATCACGACCATACCCCGAGTGAGGTGCCGGCGATGCCGAGTGACTCCGAACGGCCGTCTGTGTGGCCCACGTTCGCGCGCCAGGTTCGCTGGGCGGCTGGGGCTCTACTCACCGTCGCGGCCACCTTCCTCGCGGCACACGAAGGGCACGCCCCGCTTCCCACGAAAGGAGCGGTGGCCGACACGGTGACCGGGCACCTGCTGCTAACGGACGACGCCCGCCGAAGCATTGACGTCGCCACCGAACCCGTCGAACTTCGGACACTGGGCGAGCGGGTGCTGGCGTATGCCAGCGTCGTCGCCCCGTGGCGGAACCACGGCTTCGCCACCGCGGTGCTCCCCGGGCGCGTGGTCAAAGTCCACATCGTGCCGGGGCAAGCGGTGCGGACCGGAGAGGTGCTGGCCGAGGTCGAGAGCCCCGAACTCGACACCCTTCAGCAGGAGGTGCTCACCGCGCAGAGCGAGGTCCGGCTCTCAGAAAAGCTCGTCACCGAACTCGGGAAGTCGGCCGACGCCGGCGCCGTCGCGGGCCAAACGGTCCTCGACGCCGAAACGAAGCACGCCCAAAACCGGAACGCGCTTGAGGTGACCCGCGCGCGATGGACGGGCCTGGGGCTGCCCCGGTCCCAGTTCGACGACCTGCTCGCCACCGGGGCGCCGCGCCCCGGGCTCACGCTCCCGGTCGTGTCGCCGGTGCCGGGAGTCGTCGCCCACGCCGAACTGACCGCGGGTAAGGTGGTCGAGCCGGCGGAACACCTGGCCGAGGTGGTGGACCTTTCTGTGGTGTGGGTCAAGGTGGGCGTGCTGGAACGGGACCTCCGGAAGGTGAGGATCGGCCAGCCGGTTGAGGTGGAACTCGTGGCGTACCCGGGCCGCACCTTCCGCACGGAGGTGCGAGCCGTAAGCCCGGCCCTGGACCCGGTCACGAACGTCTACACGGTTTGGACGGAACTTTCCAACTCCGATTCCGGCGAACCGCTTTTTCAGCCAGGAATGGCGGGCCGTGCCCGCGTCCTTGTGCCCGGCGACAGGCCGCGGCCGGTCGTGCCCGCCGCGGCCGTCGTGCGCGAAGGGGCGGAGCGGTTCGTTCTGGTTGAGGAGGCGCGCGCCGGTCGGTCGTCGGAGTACCGGCGGGTGCCCGTCGTCTCGGGGCGGGAAGAGAGCGGCGCCGTCGAACTCCTCGCCGGCACCGTCTACCCGGGCGACCGGGTCGTCACGCGCGGCACGACGCTGCTCGGGCCGTTCTTCGCGCCCACGGTACTGGTCCCCTCCGCCGAGGCGAGCCGGAGCATGCGACTAAAGGTGGAACCGGCGGCCGTGGGGCCGGTCGATGAGGTGGCGCTCCTGGACGGGGCGGTTGAGGTCGAGCCGGCGGCCCGCGGTTCGGCGTCGTCGCAACTGGCGGGCACCGTCCGGTCGGTCCGCGTCGATCGCGGCCAGGAGGTACGAGCCGGGGAGGTGCTGGCAGAAGTGTTCAGCCCCGAACTTCTCACCACCCAGCAGGAGTTTCTTCGGACCGAACTTGAAGCGACCCTGACCGCTCAGACCCTCAAGAGCCTGAAAGCCGCGCCGGGCGTCGCGGCCCGGCGGCTGTGGGAACTGGAAAGTCAGGTCACCGCGCTCCGCGCGCGGGCCGGCGCCCTCCGGCGCCAGCTCACCACCGCGGGCCTCACGGCCGAACAGGTGGAGGGCGTCGTTGCGAAGCGCGAACTGGTCGCGACCGTGCCGGTCCGCGCCCCGCTGTCCGGCGCGGTGGTGGGATTCGACAAGGTGCTGGGGCAGGCGGTGGCCGCACACGAGCCGCTGTTCGAGGTCCACGACCTCCGGCGGCCCCAGGTCCGCGGCTACCTCTCCGAGCGCGACGTGGGCCGGGTGCGCATCGGCCAACCGGTCCGGGTGCGGCTCGTCGCCGACCCCGAAACGGTCCTCGCCGGGACCGTGGTCCGAAGCGCCCGGAACGTGACCGTTGACGCCCGCACCCTCTCCGTCTGGGTCGAACTCTCCGACCGATCGGGCGCCACGCTCCTGCACAACCAGCTCGCCTCACTGGCGGTCACGGTCGGCGCCCGCCCGCCGGGCGTTCGTGTGCCCCGAGCCGCCGTGGTGTCCGACGGTGCGACGGCGTTCGTGTTTGTACAGCAGTCGGGCGGCCGGTTCGAGCGCCGCGCGGTCGAGACCGGCCCGGCCGACGACCAATTCGTGACCGTCACGCGCGGCTTGGCGGCCGGCGACCCGGTCGCGACCGCGGGCGCCGCCGAACTCATGACCGCCTTCGCGTCGCTCCGCTAGCCCCACGTGTAAGAACGCGCGGCGCGGCGGAATGAACTCCGCGCCGCGGCGGGCGCGGAGCGATCGCCATGTGACAGTAACGCGTGACGGAGCCAAGGCAATTTTTGACAGGATCGACAGGATA
Organism: Gemmata algarum; assembly: GCF_034097035.1. Lineage (NCBI taxonomy): Bacteria > Pseudomonadati > Planctomycetota > Planctomycetia > Gemmatales > Gemmataceae > Gemmata > Gemmata algarum. Next base: position 220,494 of record NZ_JAXBLV010000200.1, on the reverse strand, counting down.
AACAGGATTTAGAACTGAGGTTTCTTCATCCTGTTTATCCTGTCGATCCTGTCAAAAATTGCCTTCATAAACGCGAGGCCGCGTGGGCCGAAACGAAGCGCAGCCGTCCGTTGCGCTACCGTCGAATTCGTATCGCACAGGCTCAAGCGAGTTCAAACGGTACGACCTGAGACTTCACGAAGCGAAGGGGACCCGTCCGTGCTCGACCGCGTGATCGCGCTCTCGCTCAAGAACCGGTTCCTGGTGCTGCTGTGCGCGGTCGCGGTCGCGGCGGCGGGGGCGTACCAGCTCGCGCGCACGCCGGTCGATGTGTTCCCGGACCTGAACCGCCCCACGGTCACGGTACTGACCGAGGCCCCGGGCCTCGCGCCCGAAGAGGTGGAAGCGCTCGTCACCCGCCCGCTCGAGTACCAACTGAACGGCGCGACGGACGTGCGGCGCGTGCGCTCGGCGTCGGGCATTGGGCTGTCCGTCGTGTGGGTCGAGTTCGACTGGGGCACGGACATCTACCGGGACCGCCAGATCGTCTCCGAGCGGCTCCAACTCGTCCGGTCCCGGCTCCCCGAGGGGGTGAACCCGGTCATGGCCCCGATCTCCTCCATCATGGGCGAGGTGATGCTCGTGGGGTTGCGGCCGGCCCAGCCCCCCGCGACGGACGCCGAACGGCTGCAACAGGGGATGGAGTTGAGGACGTTCGGCGAGTTCGCCGTGCGGAACCGGCTCCTCGCCGTGGACGGGGTGTCGCAGGTGACGGTGATGGGCGGGCACCTGAAGCAGTACCAGGTCGTCACGTCGCCCGAGCGGCTCGCGGCCCAGAACGTGACCCTCGAACAACTAACCGAGGCGGCCCGGAAGGCGAACGTACTCGCGGGCGGCGGGGTGATGGAGCGCGGGCCGAAGGAGTCGCTCATCCGCATCAGCGGGCAGAGCCTCGCCCCGGACGAGATCGAGGACACGCCCGTCGTGTGGCGCGACAACCGCGCCATCCGGGTGCGGGACGTGGCCGACGTGCGGTTCTCCGGGCCGGTGCGCCGCGGCGACGGCAGCGTCCGGGTCAAAGAAGGCGACGCCGTGACCGGCGGCCCCGCCGTCATCCTTGCGGTTCAGAAGCAGCCGAGCGCGAACACCCTCGACCTCACCCCGAAACTCGACCAGGCGCTCGCGGACCTCCGGCAGGACGCCCCGCCCGGCACGGTGATCGAGTCCCGCGTGTTCCGCCAGGCGGACTTCATTCGCACCGCTGTTGACAACGTCATTGAGGCCATCCGGGACGGCACCATCTGGGTGTTCGTGGTGCTGGTTCTGTTTCTGGCGAGCGTGCGAACCAGCGTCATCACGCTTACCGCAATTCCGCTCTCGGTCCTGGTGACGGTACTCGTATTCGGCACCTTCGGCGCGACCGTTAACACCATGACGCTCGGCGGCCTCGCGGTCGCCGTGGGCGAACTGGTCGATGACGCCATCGTGGACGTGGAGAACATCTTCCGCCGGCTGAACGAGAACCGCGCGCGGGAGCGCCCCGAGCCTTCACTCAAAGTAATTTTCAAAGCGTCCAGTGAAGTGCGGAACTCCATCGTCTACGCGACGCTCGTGGTGTGCCTCGTGGTGCTCCCGCTGTTCGCGCTTTCGGGTCTCGAAGGCCGCATGTTCGCGCCGCTCGGGCTCGCGTACCTCGTGTCGCTCCTGGCGTCCCTGGCGGTGTCTCTCACGGTGACGCCGGTGCTGTCGTCGTTCTTGCTGGCCCGTGGGCCGGCGCGGAAGCACCGCGACCCGCTCCTCTTGCGTGCGCTCAAGTGGCTCGACGCGCGGCTGCTCCGGTTCACGCTGCGGCACCCCAGACCGATCCTCGCCGCGTCACTGCTATTGTCACTGGCGAGCGCCGCATTTGTGCTCGGGATGGGATCGGAATTTCTCCCGCCGTTCAACGAGGGCACCGTCACGGTGAACCTTCAGACCCCGCCGGGCACCAGCCTCGCCGAGAGCGGTCGCGTGGCGGCACTGGCCGAGGGCCGGTTGCTCGAAATCCCCGAGGTGGTGTCGGTGTCCCGGCGCACCGGGCGCGCCGAGCAGGACGAGCACGCCGAAGGGGTGAACGTCTCCGAACTCGATGTGCGACTGGCCCCGCACGAGCGGCCCCGGCCGGGGTTCTGGGCCGCCGCCGCCCGCGCGGTCCCCGGGCTGCACCGGTTGGGCATTGATACGGCAGGCCGACCACACGAAGCCGTTCTGGCCGACATCCGCGACCGCGTCAGCAGCATCCCGAACGTGAAACCCAACGTGGGCCAGCCCATCAGCCACCGCCTCGACCACGTCATGAGCGGCGTCCGCGCCCAGGTGGCGGTGAAGGTGTTCGGCCCCGACCTCCAGGAACTCCGGGCGGCGGCCGGGGACATTGAGGCGGCGATGCGCGGCGTCCCCGGCGTGGTGGACCTACAGGTCGAGCCGCAGGTGGAAATCTCGCAGGTGCGGCTCCGGGTGAAGCGCCAGGAGGCCGCCCGGTACGGCCTCGCCCCCGGCGACGTCGCCCGGTTGCTGGAAACCGCCTACAAGGGCCGCGCGGTCTCCACGGTGCTCGACCGGGAACGGTTCTTCGACCTCGTCGTCTGGTACGACGACGCGGCCCGCAGCGCGCCGGCTGTCATCGGGAGCACCATCCTCGACACCCCGTCGGGCCGGCGGGTGGCGCTCGATCAGGTGGCCGAGGTGGCCGACACCACCGGCCCCAACACGCTCAACCACGAGAACATCGCCCGCCGCATCGTCGTGTCGTGCAACGTCCAGGGGCGGAGCCTCGGGGACGTGGTCGCCGACATCCAGCGGGCCGTGAAGCCCGTCGAGCAAGCGCTCCGCGCGAAGGGCGCCGACTACCGCATCGAGGACGACGGCCAGTACCGCGCGCAACAGGAGGCGAACACGCGGCTCCTGGTGCTCGGGACGCTCGCGGTGTTCGGGGTGTTCGTGCTCCTCACCCGCTGCCTCGGCTCGTGGCGCGGCGCGCTCATGGTGCTCGGGGTGAACGTCCCGCTGGCGGCGCTCGGGGCCGTTGTCGCACTGCTGTTGCTCAACCGGCCGGAAGGTGCCGCCCTCGACGCCGCGCCGTGGTGGCGCCGGCCCGCCGTGTGGGCGCAAGCGACGACGCTCTCGGTGGCCCACTGGGTCGGGTTCATCACCCTCATCGGGATCGTGTCCCGGAACGGCATCATGATGATCGCCCACTACATCCACCTCATGAAGGAGGAGGGCGAGACGTTCGGTGAGGCGGTGATCGTCCGGGGCAGTCTAGAGCGCCTCGCGCCGGTGCTCATGACGGCCGGCGTCGCGGTGATCGGGCTCGTGCCGCTCGCGCTCGGCGGCGGGCAGCCGGGCAAAGAGATCCTTCACCCGCTCGCAGTGGTCGTCATCGGTGGGCTCGTCACTTCCACCGTCATGGATCAGGTGGTGACCCCGGCGGTATTCCTGCTGTTCGGGTCGAAGGTGTACGCCCCGCGCGCGAGTGACGGAACCGGGGCGGCCGAACTCTGGGACGATGCGTGGTTGACGAACGGTGCGGATACGAAGCCGACGTGCCGGCCCGAAGCGCAAACCGAACCGTCGAGCGGGGCGCCATGAGCGCCCCACCGTCCGCGGAACTGATTTTGGACCGCCGAGCTACTTGATTTCGATCGTCACCGTCGAATTCGGCTTCTTGGCTTCCTGACGCAGGGGGGTGCGGTAGTACTCGGAGCAGTCGTCCTTGATCCGCTTGACGAGCGGCCCTTTGTCCTTGTGCTTCAGCTTGATGGGGTGGTCCGCCGGGATCGGGGCGGTGCGCTCCAGATAGTCAACATCTACCAGAATGACGCGGTGAGTGCCGACGACCGCGCCGTCGTCCCCGGCGTCGGTCTGCAACCGGAACCGGCCGGACGCGTCGGTGAGCCCGATCGACCGGGGGCCGACCACTCCGGACTCGCGGTCTGGGTGGAACTCCACCTTCACGTTGTCCAGCGGCTTGCCGTCCTTGAGGACGACCCCCTCGACCGGAACCATCGGAAACTGTTGGCCCTGGCACGCCGTGAACGCGGTCGTGACAACGCCGACCGTGAGCAAGGCCAAGCGACGGAACATGAGAGCACTTCCTCGGGTAGAATGATGTCTTGGGGCGGGGTGGAGAATGAACGGGTGACCGCGCGGGAGACGAGAGGTGGTCAGAGCCAGCTGTCTCCTTCTATCAATCACGTGCCCCGCCTGCGGAGCCAAGCGGGTGCAACCTCGGCGTACAGCGCTGCACGAGCTTGAAATCAACACCGTCCGTTGGTTGCGAAGCCACTCACTTCCCTCCCTTGCTGGAAGGAAAGCAAGGCGCGGGGAACCGCGCCACACATTGCGTTCGCTTGGCGCTGTTACGGAGCGACCGTCCTTACTAAACAAGCGACCCGTTGTTACCTGCGCTTTTTTACGAGCCGCGACCGCCACGGAGCGGGGTACGTATCCCGCTCCGTGGCGGTCGCGGCTCGTCAAGAACGTTACAATCAGTCCTGATCGCGCAAGTAGGTAACGAGCAGGGTGAATCCCTCAACCGACTCCACCGACCGAACACGCTTTATCCGTTCGGTCCGGTATCAGTAGTCCAGCCCGGCCAGCGTTTCACCGCCGGCGCGAGTACCGAGTGCAACGAGGCCGCCGGAGAAGTTGTTGATCCCGTCCGCGAGGAACCGGACCGAGCCATCGGCATAGGCCATGTTTGCCCCGCCGGTGTGCGAGCTACCGAACGCAACGATTCGGTCCCAAAGGGCTGCGGCCCCCGACCCGGCGGCGGGCACTCGGTAGTTGAGCGGGTACGTTCCGGTGGCTCCGGCAAAGCTCCACGAGGTGCCCGTTCCGGACCACGCGCTGCCCCACGACTTCAGCGGGTACCCGAATCCGCCCCAGAACGATTTCGACCAGTTGGGGTCGCGGTTGGAAAACTCACCGACGAGGAGGGTCGAGGATGTCCCGTCGGTAATAGCCTCGATTTTCACCGGCCCCACGGGCTTAAAAGAGGCATCGCCCGGAGGGGGCAGCGCGCCGTCGGCGCCGGACGTTCCGGTGCCACTGCTGCCCTTGTAACTGGTCGTCGCTTGATAGATGGTGACCGATCCGGGCTTGTACGGCTCGACCGCGGGGTTGACGTCGTCCGACGGGCACAAAAGCACGGAAACCGGTGTCGCCGACACCCCCGTCGACGAGGACATGTCCGTCAGGTTCATGCCGACCGTTTGGTTCGCGGGCGTCACCGCCTTGTTCACAACCGCCTGGTACAAGTTCTGCTGCTCCAGGTACGGCAGCAGCACCAGCATGAAGGACGTGTACCCGCCGCTGCTGATCCGGTACAGGTTGGGGAACGCGGCGTTCGAGTCGTGATAGTTGTGGAGCCCGAGCGCGATCTGTTTGAGGTTGTTCTGACACTTCATGCGTGCGGCCGCTTCGCGCACCTTCTGGACGGCCGGCAGCAACAGCCCGATCAAGATGGCAATGATGGCGATGACGACCAGCAACTCGATCAGCGTAAACCCGGCCCGGCGCCTGAGCTGTGCCACGGCATCCTCCCTCTAGAATGAATCGCGTATCGGCGGGTGCCGTGACCGGTTTCGGTCGCGGCAACGGATCCAACGGCCGGTGCGAGCGGCCGTTCACGGACGTTGCGGCCCGGAGGAGATAAGGAGAGAAGGTGCTACGGGCGGATCCGGCGTCAGGGAGATTACTGGCTGTGCCCCCGGAACCTAATACGCCCTTCAACATTTTTTCTCCGAACGGCCGTTTCGGTTCGGGTGCCGCAGCCAACGGCTCACGTCGCCTGGCCTGATTGTGTGGCCCGCGGGGCGGGGGTATAAATGTGGGAATTAGGTTTCGGCCGTTCGGCGAGTAATCATCCATGAGCGGGAGCCCGGAATCACTCACGCGGGTGACGCTCCTCGGGCGCCTCCGCCGGCGCCCGGGCGACCCGGACGCGTGGGCCGAGTTCGTCGCGCACTACGGGCCGAAGGTGCTGACGTGGTGCCGCGGGTGGGGGCTCCAGGACGCGGACGCCCAGGACGTGGCGCAGACCGTGCTGATGAAAATGGCCACCCGGCTGCCGGACTTCGAGTACGACCCGGCCCAGAGCTTCCGGGCGTGGCTCAAGACGATCACCCACCACGTCTGGTACGACGTCGATTTAAAGAACCGGCGCCCCGGGCGCGGGTCCGGCGACAGCGCCACGTGCGAGCAACTCGACGAGGTGGCGGCCCGGGGCACCCTGACCCGGTGCCTGGAAGACGCCTACGACGAAGAGCTGCTGCGCGAGGCGATGGCGCGGGTGCGGCTCCGGGTCGAGCCGCGGACGTGGGAGGCGTTCCGGTTGCTCGCGCTTGAGGAGCGGCCCGGCGCGGACGTGGCCCGGCGGCTCGGGATGAAACTGGCCACGGTGTACGTGGCGCGCAGCAAGGTGCAGCGGCTCCTGCGCGACGAGATCGCCCGGCTGGACACCGGCTGACCGCCAACGGCAGAAACCGATACATGCTCAAGACCACCAACTGCCCCGGCGCCGAGACCCTGGAACGGATGCTGCGCGAGGAACTCGGCGCGGAGGAGGCGGCGGCGGTCGGGGCCCACGTCGAGACCTGCCGGACCTGCGAGCGCGCCCTCGATCGCCTCGCCCGAGCCGAGGGCGGCCCGGTCGGTCGCTTGCTCGCCGGCCTGAATTGCCCGACCCCGGTCCTCTCGGTCGCCCCGCTCGTCGCGCGGATCGGGGAGCACCCTTCCGACGGTCGGAACGCCCCCCCGCCGGAGCCCGAGGTCTGGCCCGAGGTCCCCGGGTACGACATCCTCAAGGAACTCGGCCGCGGCGGGTCGGCGGTCGTGTACCAGGCGCGGCAGCGGTCGCTGAACCGGATGGTCGCGCTGAAGATGCTGCTGGCGCTGCCGCGGGGGGACAAAGAGGCGCGGGGGCGGCTCCTCCAGGAAGCGCGCGCGCTGGCCCGACTCCGGCACCCTAACATCGTCCAGATACACGACACCGGGGAGCACGGCGGGCGCCCGTTCTTCTCGCTCGAACTGGTCGAGGGGCCGACGCTCGCCGCCTGGGCGAGCGGCACCCCGCAGCCCTCGCGCACCGCGGCCCGGCTCGTGGCGGCCATCGCCCGGGCCGTCGAGTACGCCCACCAGAACGGCATCCTGCACCGCGACCTCAAACCCGCGAACGTGCTGCTCGCCTCCGACCCGTCCGCGGGCGATCCCGCGTTACCCGAGGTGAAGGTCTCGGACTTCGGGCTCGCGAAGGTGACGCACGATCCGCGGCACGAGCCGCTGACTGCGTCCGGCATGTTCCTCGGCACGCCGTCGTACACGTCCCCGGAGCAGGCCCGCGGGGCCGGGCACCCGGTCGGCCCCGCGGCCGACGTGTACTCGCTCGGCGCGATCCTGTACGAGCTGCTCGCCGGGCGCCCCCCGTTCCGGGCGGCCACGCCCCTGGACACGCTGCTCCAGGTGGCCCACGACGAGCCGGTGTCGGTGGCCCGGTTGCAGCCCCGGCTGCCCCGCGACCTCGTCACCATTTGCGGCAAATGTCTGGAGAAGAACCCGGCCCGCCGGTACCCCACGGCCGCGGCGCTCGCGGCCGACTTGCGGCGGTTCCTGAACCACGAGCCGATTCGGGCGCGCCCGGTCGGGCCGGTCGGCCGCGCGGCCCGCTGGGCGGTGCGGCGGCCCGCAATCGCCGGGCTCTTGCTGGCGCTGACCGCCGTCGCGGTGGCGGGGGTGGCCCTGGTGGCCGCCCAGTGGCGCGAGGCGGTCGCCGCCCGAAACCGGGCGGAAGCGCTGGCCGCGTCCGAAGTGGCCGCCCTGGCCGACGCCCGCGAGCAGAACGCCGCCGCGGTTACGGCGCGCCGGCAGGCGGAACGGGCCGCCGCCGAACTGCTCCTGGACCAAAGCATCGAACAGTGCGAGCGCGGAAACGTGGCCGCGGGGCTCGTGGGACTGCGGCGGGGCCTTGAGCGCGTGACGGCCGCGGGGCTCGACGCCCTCGAACCGGCCTTCCGGCTGAACATCGCCGCCTGGTCCGCGCGGCACGCCGCGCCGGAAGTGAGCCCGTCGCTCGGGTCGTCCGTCACCTCGATCGCGTTCATGCCCGACGGGCGCCGGCTGCTGGTCGGCCGCTGGTCGACCAACTCGCCCGCCGGTCCCGTGCCCGGACAGGCACAACTCTGGGACACGGACGGGTGGACCCCGGCAAGTCCTCCACTCGTTCACGGGAGCCCGGTTCTCGCGGTAGCCGTGAGCCCGGACGGGACGCACTTGCTGACGGGCGGTCAAGACGGCACGGTCCAGCTCTGGGATGCCAGAACCGGGAACCCGATCGGCGCGAAGCTGCGCGACCTGGCTACGGTCCATGCGGTCGCGTTCGCCCCAGACGGGCGGACGTTCGCGGCCGGCGGCGGCGCTCACGGCACCAACGAGCGCGGCGAAATCCGCATCTGGGAGACCGGCACCGGCCGCCCCGCCGCCCCCGTGATCGGTCAGCCCGGGCTCGTGGCTGCGGTCACCTACAGTCCGGACGGCACCGGGCTCGCGTCCGGCTGCGTCCTTCCGCCGTCCGCGTCCGGACCGGTCGGGGGGCAGGTGTGCTTGTGGGACCCGAAAACGGGCCAGCAAGTCGGCCCGACCCTCATGCACGCGGCGGCGGTTCGCACGATCGCGTTTGCCCCCGACGGTACCCACCTTGTGACCGGCGGCGAGAACCAAACGGTGATGGTCTGGGACCGCGCGACCGGTCAACGGCGCGGGCTGCCCCAGGTGTGCCCATACGTCGTGCTGGGGGCGGCGCACGGCCCGGACGGCCGGACCATACTCACCGGCGGGGGCGGGTTGGACCACGGCGGGAACTGCGCCCAGTTGTGGGACCTGTACAGCAGCCGGCCGCTCGGCGCGGCAATGGCCCACCCGGGCGCGGTTCAAGCCGTGGCGTACAGGCCGGACGGGCGGGGCTTCGCGACCGGGTGCCGGGACGGCCGGGTGCGGCTCTGGAAGTGTGACCACCTCCGGCCGGACCTCGAGCTGCCCCACTTCGGGTTGGCCCCGACCGTCGTCGCCTATAGCCCGGACGGGAGATGGCTCGTCTCCGCCGGTGCGGTGCCTGGACCCAACGGCGGGCGTAGCCGCATCTGGGACGCCACAACCGGTCGCTCCGTCGGCCCCGAATTGAAGCACACCGACCGGGTCACAGCGGCGACGTTCGCTCCCGGCGGTGATTCTTACACGGTCGGCTGCGCGAACGGGGCCGCCACAATTCATGAAACCGTCAGCGGCGCCCCGGTCGGCGCCCCCATCGCGGTCAGCGACCGCATCCACGACATCACGTATGACCCGGACGGCCGTACCGTGTTCCTGTTCAGCCCGAACGGCCCCGTCGGGCAGTGGAGCGCGGCGACCGGCCAGCGGGTTGTGTCCGACCGGGAACATGGGCCGAAACGCCCTTGGGACAAGCTGACCGGTCCGGACGGCCGCACGGCGATCGAGCGCGGCCCCGGCGGTTCCGCGCTGATTCACGACCTCGCCACGGGGCGCCCGGTCGGGCCGGAACTCGATCACGGCGGAGAGGTGATTCGGTTTGCTGGTTTCGCGGCGGGCGGTTCGCGGGTGTATACGGTCGCGGGGCGCCCGCCGTTCGAGGACCGATGCACGGTGCGCCTGTGGGACGCATCCACCGCGGGGCTCGTGGCGGTGCTCCCGCACCAAACGGCCGTCCGGGCGGTCGGGTGCCGGCCGGGAAGTGACCTGCTGGCGACCGGCGGCTGGGAGGGTGACGTCCGACTCTGGGACGCCCGAACCGGTCGGGCCGTCGGCCCGCGGTTACCGTGCGGGGGCAACGTCCACAAAGTTGTACTCGCGCCCGACGGCTACGCGGTCGCAGCGGTCGGTCAGGACCGGGTCCTGCGCGTGTGGCGAGTGCCCCCCATCGGCTCGAGCAGTCGCTCCGCCGCCCTCCCATCATCCCCTGACAACGAACCGATGCCGTAGACGCAGTGGCGGCTTTCGGTATGGGACATCAGTTTGGGTGTCTGATCGCGCATTTTTCTCGGGCGCTACCATGTGCCTGATACACGTACCCGGTAATACGGCCCCTTGTGTTGACGAGCCGCGACCGCCTGGGAGCGGGCTACGTGGCACCGTTCCCGGGCGGTCGCGGCTCGTCAACACAAGCGACACCGCAGACGGGTTCATGTATGAAAGCGGGGCGCGCTCGACGCCGGAACCATCGGTGCGCAGCCGCAGCGGCGTCAGGGAAAGCCCGCAAACCGCCCGCGCAGGCACGCACGCGACGACATCGGTTTGACCTCATGAGCCGCTTGGGATATTGTCTTTGGTGAGCCGGCCCGCACCGGGCCGCGGCGAGGTGCCGAGATGCCCGGTCCGCTCCCCGTCCCGTCCGGATCGCCGACCGGTCGGATACTCACCGTTGACGACGAAGACGGTATCTGCCGGCTCGTGGCCAGGGTGCTCCGGCCGCTCGGCCACACGGTGGACACGGTCGCCAGTGTGGGCGCGGCACTCGACCGCCTCGCGCGCGACACCTACGATGTCGCCCTGATCGACCTGAACATGCCCGGCCGCACGGGGCTCGACCTGATCGCGGCGATCGTCGCCGACGCGAACCCGGTGCTACCGATCCTGCTCACCGGGACGACCGACGTCGGTGCGGCGGTGGCCGCAATGAAGAGCGGCGCGTTCGACTACCTGCCCAAGCCGGTCGAGCCGGACGCGCTCGTGTGGGCGGTCGCCCGGGCCCTGAAAGCGGCGCGGACCCGGGTTCGCGAGCGCGCCCTGGAGAAGATCGCGTCCGAGTGGGCAACCACGTTCAACGCGTGCCCCGACGCGCTGCTCGTCCTCGGCGCCGACGGAACCGTGCTCAAGGCGAACCGTGCGGCTGCGCGGGCGGCCGGGAGCGGCCCCGACGTGCTCGTGGGCCGGAACGTCACCGACGTGTTCCCGGGCGGCCTGGGGGGCGACATCCGCGCGCAGCAGCAAGGGCGCCCCGCCGCGCCGCTGCGCGGGCACGACCCGGTGCGAGATTTGCACCTCCTTGCGACCGTTGACCCGGTCCGCCCGGGCGCCTGGATCGCCGTCGTCCGCGACGTGACGGAACTGGTGCGCGGCGCGGAGGAGCGGAAGCAGCTTTTGCGGCGCGTGCTTTCGGCCCAGGAGGACGAGCGCCGGCGCATCGCCCGCGACCTGCACGACGGGATCGGTCAGTCGCTCGTCTCGCTGACCGTCGGGATGGCTGGGCTGGACGGCGACGAACGGGTGGCGCGGCTCCAGCGGGTCGCGGCGGACGCGCTGGACGAGATCCGGCGGCTCGCCCACGGGCTGCGCCCGGCGGTGCTGGACGACCTGGGCCTGGTGCCCGCGCTCGAGCGGCTCACCGAAGTGTTCACCCGCGTTCACGGCGTGCGCGCGGAACTGCTCGTGCCCGACGGGGCGTTCCCCCGGCTGCCCGTCGAGATCGAATCGGCGCTTTACCGGATCGTTCAAGAGGCGCTCGCCAACGTGGCCAAGCACGCCCGCGCCCAAACCGTGGACGTGGTGCTCGAGGCCGGCTCCGGGTGGGCGCGGGCGTCCGTCACCGACGACGGGGTCGGGTTCGTGCCCGGACCCGGGGGCGGCATCGGGCTGACCGGAATCAAGGAGCGCGCCGCCGTCCTCGGCGGCGCGTGCCGAATCGACTCGACCGTCGGCCGCGGCACCGCGCTCGACGTGCGGCTCCCGTTACCGGAGTGACTCCAGTGCCCCGAACACGTATCGTCCTGGCCGACGACCACGTCATCCTGAGGGAGGGGCTGCGCGCGCTGATCAGCGCCCAGCCCGATCTCGAGGTGGTCGGCGAGGCCGCGTCCGGCGCGGAGACGGTCGAGTGCGTTCAGGCCACCGAGCCGCGCGTGCTCTGCCTGGACCTGTCGATGCCCGGGTGGGGTAGCGCCACGACCATCAACCGTGTGACCCAGCTCGCGCCGCGCACGCGGGTGCTGGTGCTCACCATGCACAACGACCCCGCCTACGTGCGCAGCGCGCTCGCGGCCGGCGCCGCCGGTTACTTCCTCAAAACCACCCCGTTCCCGGACTTGCTCGCCGCGATCCGCGCCGTCGCGACCGGCGCGCAGGTCATCGACCCGGCCCTCGGCGACGTTCTGGACGGCCCGCCCCCGCCCGCCGAGCGGTCGCAGCTCAGCCGCCGAGAAACGGAAGTGCTCGAGTTACTCGTCAAGGGGCTGACGCACCAGGAGATCGCCGACCTGTTGTTCTTGAGTGTCAAAACGGTTGAGACGTACCGGGCGCGGCTCCGCGAGAAGACCGGCCTGAAAACACGTGCGGACTACGTCCGCTACGGGATCGAGGCGGGGCTCCTCGGCCCCGCGGGCACCGAGGCCCCGAAACCTACCGAGGGGTGACCGGTGCGACGAGCTGCCCCCGAGCTCCCGCGGCGCGGTCGGCCGCTGCGTGTGATACACGAACGGGCAGTTGTGTCCGTTTGCTTCAAACGGCACATCAGTCATTCCGCTTTCGCACTGCGTCCCGGTTAGCTTCGGTGATAGTCGAGCCGACCGGGTGTAGCGTAGTGTTACCACAGTTCTCTCAGCTTTGCGGCCCCAAGGCACGGCGGAACAGGAACGACAGGAAGTACGAATCGGCCAGGAGTTCTGCGGGCGACAGTGACGCCAAGCCGACCGTGGCCGGGCGGTTCTTGATCGTGTTGTTCGAGAGCATGTAGCAAACGGACTCCGCGCGAAACGACGCCTCATGTTCCTCGTCCGACCGGCGGTCCGCCAAGCGCTCACTGTGCTGCCACGACAGCGGCATCACGAGTTCCGTCGGGAGCAACCGGCTCTGCCCGCGGTGGTCGGCAACGGACCGCTCCAGCGGCACCGAGCCGAGATCGAGCCACGCGAGCGGGCGGCGGGACCGAATGGCGTCGCACACGTGCCGGTAATGGCTCTCGATCACGGCCCCGCCCGGCGCGGTCGCCATGAAGCTGTTGCTCATGTAACCGAGCGGTTCGCGGTACCCCACGAACCCGGCCGCGTCCGCCGCATCGAACACGAAATCCAGGTTCCGCAGTACGACGCAATCCGCGTCCACGTACAGACCGCCGTAATGCCTCAGGAGGTACGCGCGGATGAAGTCCGCCTTTTGTGCCAGGGGGAGCGTGTCAATGGGCAGGTCGCGGTCGTTCCGGTGCAGCGCGTCGAACCCGGCGCGGTCCAGCACTTCAACCCGGGCGTTGTACTTGCGGATCGTTTGTAGGCAGAGATCGATGTAACCCGGGAGCGGACCTTCCCAGTACGCCCACACGGTTCGGGGTATGGGCGTGCCGGGAACGATGCCGGAGCCGGTTTCGTCTGCCGCACCGCGTTCGTACCGAATCAGCGGTTCGGGGGCGCGTTGCGCGTCCGGCCCCGGGTACCGGAACGCCGCCACGTAGTCCGCTTGCCGGAACCGCACGAGCCCGCGCTCGGCCGCAACCGCGTCCACGATCTTGCGCACGTCCGGCCAGTCCGGGTCCGGGTAATCGTGGCACGCCAGCACGCCGCCCGGTTCGAGCGCGGCCAGCGCGACCGCAAGATCGGCACGGACGTTCGCCGCGTCGTGCTCCCCGTCCACAAACACCAGCTCGAACGGCCCGCGCCCGGATACGGCATCCGCGAACTGTCCCTGGAGGAGGGACACCCGGTCGGCGACGCCGAACCTCTGGAGCCAGTCCAACGCGGGCGCGGGGTCGAGAGCATCGACCGACACCAGCTCGCGCGCCGACTGCGCCAAAGCGACGGTGCTGCGACCGCGGAACCGGCCGAGTTCGAGAACCCGCTTGCCGCGGGCCAGATCCCAAAGGGCGCGGCCCTCGGCGTAGGTCAACCACCCCGGCACCCCTTCCGGGTGTCGGTACGTGCTGCTGTCGGCAGTCGGTAACCGGAACTCGAGGTCGAAGTCGGGCGCGTACACCGGCGGCGTGCCGAACGCGCTCATGACCGGCGTGTGCTCGACTAGGCACGGCTCGGCGTACCAGAGCGGCCAACCGGCCCCGTTCGCGACCCCGAGCGCCCGCGCGTCCTGCCCGCCGGTGTGGTGGTCCCAGCGGTCGAGCATGATCTCGAGCGCGCCCCGGCTCAACACGTAGGCCTGTGAGCCCCACAACCGGGCCTTCTGCCACCGCCAGTTCGGGCCGTTCGCAAGATCCGGACGGGCGAGCCGGTACCCGAGTTCCGGGCACCGCCGCGCCCACGGGTTTTGAATCGTATCCGGTATGAACAAGCTGCCCCACTGAAGTTGCCCCGTCGTGATCGGGTGCCAGCGGGTCAGGTTTTCCCAGAAGAAGCGACCGACGCGAACGTCGTCTTCGAGGAGGACGGTCCACCAGCACCCGTCGTCCCATGCTCGCTGAAGCGCGGACCGGTACATCCGGGACGTGCTGGACCACCCGACCGGCCAGTCGGCCGGTTGGCGAAGCACTTTCGGCGGGCAGGGCCAGTCGCTGGCGGCGAGGGCCGCGAGCGTCTGGTCCAGCACACGTTCGCGACCGGGGCAGGTAATGACGTAAAGGCCGAAATGGGGCAGTGTGAGCATCGGGTGGTCAGGCAACAAAGAGGGCAACCGACATCATTAGAGCGCGGGGAGCGGGGGCGGCGGGGGCGGCCACGCATCGAACGCGACGGCCCGATCCGCCGCCCCTGTTCCACCTCCCGGCAGGCACCCGGCGCAACAGTCGACCGCGCCCGTGCCGCCCGCGTAGAACTGCTGAGTAACGGGATCCATCCACTGCTGCCCGGTCCACAACCACGCGATGGCGGTCAGCGGGAGATCGGCGCTCGGGCTGGCAGGATTCCAACCGGGAACCGGCACATTATGCGCGCACCAATACATATTGACCGGCTCGGCGTCGACATCGCCTGGTTGAATCGGGTCCGGTGACGGCAGCGGAGGCGGAGGCACGTGCCCCGAAAGGACACGAACCCGGACGAACGGTTTGAGCCCGCTACCGACGCACTCGTCCGTACCACCCAAGACACCGGTTGAGCCGCGAACACAAATTGTTCCACCGACGCCAGAGCCGGAACCCGAGCCCGAGCCCGAGACCACAACGTGGAGGTAACCTGTCGGACACTGGATCTCCACAATCCCCCCATTTTATTCGATAATGAAGTACCGCGCCGTGGTGACCGTCATGGTTGCGCTACAGAAAATCCCAAACTCACCTGCAAAATGGTCGCCACCCGAAAACATCTTAATCGCCTGCGCAAAAGTGTAATCATTCACTAGCTTTTTGCATTCGTTCCCGTTCCAGCGGATTTGGAGACTCACGGGCTGCGTTCGCACCTCAAGCTCAATGAGTTGCTCGCCAACAGCGGGTGAAGAGACATGCTCCGTCCCGAAGCCCATCGAACTGGGAATGGTGATCGCCGGTTTGGCCGGTTTGACCGGGTTGACCATGTAGCGGGACCAGAGCAACGCATATTCGAGCCCCGGTCCGTGTCTCACATGCTGCAAGTCAATTCGCTGGCACACGAATTTTTTCTCGGCGTCAAACTGCCCACCAAAATAGACGCCGCAACCACCGTTCCACAGGACCGGCCGGAACCCAACTTGAACCTTGTACCAACGCGAATTCGCGTCACCAAGCCGCAACAATGACGGCCGTTGCGTGACGATGGTTAACACTTCCTTATCGGCATCGAGACGAACTGAAGACACATCCAACGGTTGCCACAATCGTTTTTCGGGTGGTCTGGTTAGTAGGTTATGCCACTTGTTCGGGCCGAGCGGGATGTCACGTTCTGGAGCGTCGCTTTCCGGCTTGTCGGTGCGTGAAGCGGCGGCTGTGAAAGGGCCTCGCAAGAGGGACGCGCCAACGCCGCCCGCAACGGCGGCAAGCATCACCGCGGCCAAGATCCACCGCCGCCGATGGGCCGGACGGCGATGAGGTCGCACGGGGGTAACGTTCGGCGCCGTGACCGCGCCGGCCGTCGTGAGTGCGGTGAGGTCGGCCCCGGCGGCCAGTTCAGCCAGTTCGGCCGCGACCTCACCGGGCGTTGCCGGACGATGGTCGGGGTTCTTGGCCAGCATCCGGAGCATGAGGTCGCAGAGCGCCGGCGGTGCGTCCGGGCGGCGGTCGGTGATCGCAGGCGGCGGGTCTTGCTGGTGCGCGCACATCAGGCGCAAAAACGAGTCCGGTCCCGAGCCGGGAAACGGCGCCTCAGCGGTGAGCAGAGCGAACAGGGTGCAACCGAGGCTGTAAATGTCCGCGCGGATATCGACCGCGTGGGTCTGCGTCCACTGCTCCGGGGCCATGTACTCGGCCGTTCCCATCACCTCGCCGACCCGCGTCAGTTCGTCGGGGCCGGCGCTCCGGAGCCGCGCCAGCCCCAGGTCCAGCACCTTCACCTGCCCGGCCGCGGACAGCATCAGGTTGGACGGCTTGATGTCTCGATGGATCAGACCGTGGTCGTGTGCACCTTGGAGCCCGAGCGCGGCCTGCCGGACCAGCTCGCACGCCTCCGGCACCGGCAGCGGCCCGCGTGCGTGCAACAGCCCGGAAAACGTCACCCCGTCGATCAGTTCCATCACGAGGAAGTGGACCCCATCCGCTTCACCCGCGTCGGTGGCCCGAACCAAGTTCGAGTGCTCGACGCCGCCGACGATCTCCATCTCGCGCTGGAAGCGTGCCACCGCGCGGTCGTCCCGCACCAGCCGCGGGTCCAGCACCTTGACCGCCACCGGCTTCTTGAGCCGCACGTGCTCGGCCCGGTACACGGTCCCCATCCCGCCGCGTCCGAGCGGCTCGGCCAGTCGGTACTGCCCCAGTTGTCCGGGGACGGATCGGGTTCGGTTCGGCGTCCAGTAGCGGTTGAGTTGCGGGGTGCTTTCCCGGTTAAGGTCCCCCTGAAGGGTGATGCTGGTCGCGCCGTCCATCCGCAGCATCGCCGCCTCGCACCCCGTGCAGCGCGACACGTGAGCCCCGATCGCGTCCATCTCCGGGGCCGGGAGTTCGGCGCAGAGAAACGCGGCCAATTCGGCCCGGGACGGGCACGGCTGATTAGTGCTGTGGTGTTCGTGACTCATCAACGGTCCCTTACGGCCGCAGCCCCGGGCCGGCGGTTCGCACTTCGAGCCATCTGCCCGTCCGACGAGCACCTTGTAAAGAGATACGACAGACAGTTTACCACGCCGGGCGTCGGCCGCACTCGTTTTCCAATCCGGAAATCTTCTCACCCGCTCGGCGAACGAATTGCACTCGCACGACACCTGAAGATATGGAAGTAGTTTGCGGTGCAAAGCTGATGTTATGTCGATCGGGTCGGCCCGGCGAGTCGATCTGGGCGGCTTGAAGTGGGATTCAAGACTGGCACGAGCGATATTGTGCCGGAGCCCCGCAAAACAAACCAAGTGTGCGTCACGCACCGAGGCACGGCGGTACCGCATTCCAGACGGAAGCGGTACCGGTTCGGAACCTCAGCCGCGGGCGCGTTCGGGCATGATGAACGCCTTCCCGGACCGCTGGAGGATGTCGTAGTTGGACCCGGTGAGGGGGAAGTCCTTGGTCGCCAGCCGCTTCACCTTCGTTTTCCCATTGGCCGTCTCTTCAACCACGTCGCCGGGTTTGGGGTCCAGCACAGGGACGCTCTCGGCCGCGACCGCGATGCGGTCCGGGCGCGCGCCCTTGCCGAGCATCTCGATGAACGTGTCGAGGCTCTCGGATTGGAGGCAGAAGGTCCCGATCACGAGTTTCAGGCGGTACGTCTTGGCCATCCAAAGGGCCGCGACGGGGTCGGTGTAGAAGTACGCGATTTTGGTCACGGCGCGCTTTCGCAGGTTGATGGAAAGAGCACATCTTATCTGGCCCTGGGGAGTACAAAAACCCCGACCGGCGGCGAGCCGGCTGAACGAGGGAGCCGTGACCGAAACCGACCGCGCCGCGTTTCTGGCGGCCATCCTGGACCACCCGGCGGACGACACGCACCGGCTGGTGTACGCGGACGCGCTGCGCGAGAGCCCGCGGCCGTTCGACCGGGAGCACGGCCGGTTCCTGTGGGCGGGGGTGACTCTGGCCGGGTACCGCGGGTCCGAGCCCGCCACCGACGGCACGTTCTTCGACGCCGTCCGCGAGCAAACGGAGAGCGCCCCGCCGGTGCTGGCCGCACAGGTGAAGCGGCTCCGGGGGTGGGACTGGCCCGAATGCGCCTGGGACAACGACGCCGCCGCTCCGGACCGGGTGACGGTCACCCGCGTCCCGGAGCCGGTCCCGGGCGAGAGCCCCCGCGAGCGCCAGACCCGCCGCCGGCGCCGCACCCTCGGGCCGGCGGTGATCTGGGAGCGCGGGTGCGTCACCGCCGTGCGACTCGCGCTCCGGGAGTGGATCACCGAAGGCGGCGCGTACCTGGCGCGCTGCCCGATCGAGCGCGCGGAGCTGACGGACACGCCCGGCCTCGTTGTGCGATTGCGGGGCGACGCGACGGACTGGCGTGTCGAGTTATCGCTTCGCCTGCCCGCGGCGGCGGACGGGTCACGGCCGGCCCTCACCCTGGCCCGCGAGTGCTCCGTCGGCGCGATTCCGGCGGACCGGCGCGGGTCCGTGTTCGACGAGGTGCTGGGCGGTCCGTTTCTCACCCACCTCCTCGCCGACCTGCGCACCGACGCCGGCGACCGCTGGCCCAGAGGTTAGTACCAAACCGCGTATCAGATGTGTTCCGGCGGCGCTTTTGTGCGTGGGCGGCCGTGCGGTCCGATGCCCACGGCCCACGGTCGCGGTATGAATTTCCCCTTGATCCCGACGCGCCACGTAACTCAGGCGGAAGGTTTCGGCAGCGGTCCCGAGCCGCAAGCACGGTATAGTGGAGGGGCGAGCCCGACCGACGTGACGGACCGTGCGCCGATGCGGCGGACGCCGGGGTCGCCTGGGACCGGGGAGCCGGGTCGGCGGGCGGGAGTCGATCATGCATGCGGGGTGGGGGCGGCACCTGGGGGCGGTCGCGCTACTGGCGCTGGCTTACGGCACCGCCGGTAAGTTGGGCCTCCTCGTCGCCATCCCGCCGGGGTACGCCACCCCGATCTGGCCGCCCGCCGGGATCGCGCTCGGCGGCTTACTCGTGCTCGGGCCGCGCGCGTGGCCCGGGGTGTGGCTCGGGTCGTTCGGGGCCAACGTCTGGTTAAGCCGGGGCGAACCGGCCCCCGAGCTGGCCGCCGCGATCGCCACCGGCGCGGCGCTCCAGGCGCTCACCGGGGCGTGGCTGGTGCGCCGCTGGGTCGGGCTCCCGGCCCCGCTCACCCGCGGGCGCCACGTCCTCTCGTTCCTGCTCATCGCCGGCCCGGTCCACGCCCTGCTCAACGCCACCGTCAGCGTTGGCGCGCTGGCCCTCGCCGGGGTCACGCCGCCCGCCGAGGTGCCGCTCAACTGGTTCACCTGGTGGGTCGGCGACGCGCTCGGCGGGATCGTGTTCGCGCCCCTGCTGCTGGGGCTGTTCGCGCACCCCCGTGAGGTGTGGCGGCCCCGCATTGCCACGGTCGCGCTACCGCTGCTGTCCCAGTTCGGGCTGTTCGCGGCGATGTTCCAGCTCGACCTCGTGAACACCGGGCCGCGCGACGAGCGGCTGTGGCTGGTGGTGACCGTGAGCCTGGGGCTGACCGGCGCGCTGGGCGGGTGGCTGCTCCGCGCCACGGGCCGCGAGGCGCTGGTGCGCGACGAGCTCCGCGCGCGCACCGCGGAGCTGCACGCCGAAGTCGCGGAGCGGAAGCGCGCGGAGGAGCGGTTCCGGGCGCTGGTGGAGCGCGGGTACGAGGGGATCACCTGCTGCTCGGTCGACGGCCGCGTCACGTACACGAGCCCGAGTAACGTCCGCCTGGACGGTCGCCCGCCCGACGAGGTGCTCGGCACCGACGCGTTCTCCTACGCCCACCCCGACGACCGCCCGGCGGCCCGGGCCGCCTGGGCCGAGGTGCTCGCCCGCTCTGAGCACCCCACCGGGCTCACCCTGCGCGTCGCGCACAAGGACGGCTCCTGGATGTGGGTCGAGGCGGTGGCCCGGAACTGCACCGCCAACCCGGCGATCGGGGGCGTGGTGCTCAACTGGCGTGACGTGACCGAGCGCAAGCGGGCCGAGGACGCGCTGCGCGAGAGTCACCGGCTCACGACCGCGATCAACCAGACGATCCCCGACGCGGTGTACATCTACGACTTGGTCGCGCAGCAGCCGGTGTACCTCAGCCCCCAGAACGCCGGCACCCTCGGCTACACCCTCGACGAGCTGCGCCAACACGAGCACGACTTCATCCCACGGCTCATGCACCCCGACGACCGGCCCCGGCTCGACGAGCACCTGCGGCGGCTCGGCGCGGACGGCACGGGCGCGGTGGCCGAGTTCGAGTACCGGATGCGCGCGCGGGACGGCTCGTTCCGCTGGTTCCGGAGCCGCGACACGGTGTTCGAGCGCGCCGCGGACGGGCGACCGACGCAGGTCCTCGGGGTGGCCCGGGATGTCACCGCGCGGGTCCGCACCGAGGCCGAGCTGCGCGCGAGCGCCGAGCGGCTCCGCGCCCAGCAGGCGGCCCTCGCCGAGATGATCCGCGACGAGCCCCCGGCGGCGGACGACCCGGACGCCGTTTTGCGGCGGTACTGTGCCGCCGCCGCCCGGATCCTGGGCGCCGAGCGGGTGGCGGTGTGGCTGCTCACCCCGGACCGGCGGGCGCTCCGGTGCCGGGCGCTCTACGAATCCTTCCCCGGCACCGCAGGCGGGGAGGACGCCACGCGCGAAGGCTCCGTCGTCACGCTGGCGTCCCTCGGGCTCCGCAACGCCCCCGCGCCGGCGCTCCCGGCCCCCTGGGGCGGAACCGGGGCCGTGCTGGACGCGCCGGTCCTGCTCTCCGCGCGGCTCGAGGGCGCCGTGTGCTGCCAGCAGGCGGGCGCCCGGACGTGGAAAGACGACGAGCAGTCGTTCGTGCTGGCGGTCGCGAACGTCGTCGCGCTGGCGCTCGAGCGCGGCCGGCGCCAGCGGGCCGAGCGCGCCCTGCGCCGCTCGCACGAGGAGCTGGAGCGCCGCGTCGCGGACCGCACCGCCGAACTGTCCCGCAGCGAGCAGCGGCTCGCCCGGACCCTCGACGCGGCCAGCGACGGGCACTGGGAGTGGGACCTGCCGACCGGGCGGATCGAGTTCAGCCCGCAATGGCTCCGGCTCCTCGGGTACGAGCCGTACGACGCCCCGGGGCGGGCGGAGTTCCTCCGCGCCATCGTCCACCCGGACGACGCGCACCTGGTAGGACGGCCGCTCGCAGACGGCGCACCGGCCGAAGAGCACGAGCTCCGGCTGCGAACCAAGGCCGGAACCGACCTCTGGGTCCTGGACCGCCGGAAGGTCGTGTCCCGCGACGGCGCCGGCGCGCCGACCCGGGTGGTGGGGACCATCACCGACATCAGCGCTCGGAAGGAGATGGAGGCCCGGCTCCGGGCCAGCGAGACCCGGTTCCGGCTGCTCGTCGAGCACGCCACCGACGGCATCTTCCTCCACGGCCCCGACGGCGCGGTGCGGGACGCCAACCCGCGGGCGTGCGAGAGCCTCGGGTACACCCGCGCGGAGCTGCTGGGTATGACCGTCCGCGACTTCGACCCCACCGCGGGACCCGGCACTTTGGCGGCGGTGCTCGCCCAGCTCGACGCCGGCCGCTCCATGTCCTTCGACTCGGCCCACCGGCGCAAGGACGGGAGCACGTTCCCGGTCGAGGTGCGGATCAACCCGTTCCACCTGGACGGGGAGCGGGTGGCCCTGTCGGTGGTTCGCGACATCACCGACCGGAAGCGGGCCGAGGAGTCGCTCCGGGAGAGCGAGGCCAAGTACCGGGCGCTGTTCGAGTCCTCCGGCGACGCCATCCTCCTGATGGACGGGGACCGGTTCTCCGACTGCAACGCCCGCACGCTGGAAATGTTCGGGTGCGACTCGCGGGCGCAGATCGTCGGCCGCCCGCCGTACGAGTTCTCGCCGCCCCAACAGCCGGGCGGGCGCGACTCGACCACGCTCGCGCTGGAGAAGATCGGCGCCGCGCTCGCCGGCGCGCCGCAGCGGTTCGCCTGGACGCACGCCCGGCTCGACGGCACCCCGTTCACCGTCGATGTGAGTTTGAACGCCGTCACCGTCGGGGGCCGGCAACTGCTCCAGGCGATCGTGCGGGACACCACCGAGCGGGACCGGGCCGACCGCCAGCTCCGCGCGTCCCTGCGGGAAAAGGAGACGCTGCTCCGCGAGGTCCACCACCGGGTCAAGAACAACCTCCAGGTGATCGCCAGCCTGCTCTACTTCCAGGGGCAGAAGCTCCGCGACCCGGCCGCGCTGGCCGCCGTCGGCGAGTGCCGCGACCGGCTCCGGTCCATGATCCTGCTCCACCAGAAGCTGTACCAGGCGGACCACCTGTCCCGGGTCGACGCAGCTGATTACATTAAGACACTAGTCAGTGAGTTGCAAACCTCTTATTCCGTGCTAATCTCGACGGTGTCCCTTGAGGTGCGAGCCGAACCGCTCCCGCTGCCGGCGGAGACGGCCCTGCCGGTGGGCATGCTGGTGTGCGAGCTGGTCACCAACGCGCTCAA
Source organism: Gemmata algarum (assembly GCF_034097035.1). Taxonomy (NCBI): domain Bacteria; kingdom Pseudomonadati; phylum Planctomycetota; class Planctomycetia; order Gemmatales; family Gemmataceae; genus Gemmata; species Gemmata algarum. The sequence continues at coordinate 197,885 of NZ_JAXBLV010000200.1, read as the reverse complement.
GTACGCGTTCCCGGACGGGCGCGCCGGCCGGGTCCGGGTGTCCCTCCGCGCGGCCCCCGACGGCCGGGCGGAACTCGAGGTTGCCGACGACGGGGTCGGCCTGCCGGCCGGCTTCGTCCCGGGTACGCAAGGGGGGTTCGGTTGGCAGCTCATCGAGAGCCTGACCCGGCAACTCGGGGCCGAGCTGCGCGTTGCCCCGCCCCCCGGCACCCGGATCGACATCACCGTGCCCTGGACGCCCGGCGAGTGACATCACCGTCCGGTTGCCGGCGAGTGTTGCGTTGTGCCGCGAACGTTCCGGCCTGCGCCACAACGCCCCGCCCCCTGACAACCGGGCCGCGCACGAACCGTTCGCCCGACCGCCCATGACCACCGGACCCACCGACCGCCCATGAACGCCCACCCGCGCGTATTTATCGTCGAGGACGAAGCGCTCATCGCGATGGAGCTGCGGGACCGCCTCACGCGCCTCGGGCACGACGTGTGCGGGGTGGCCGCGCACGGCGAGCGCGCGCTCGAGCAGATCCCGCCGGCCGGCCCCGACCTCGTGCTGATGGACGTGTGCCTGGCCGGGCGGATGGACGGGATCGAAACGGCGTGCCGGCTCCGGACCGCCTGCGACGCGCCGGTCGTGTTCCTGACCGCGTTCTCGGACGCCGAGCTGCTGAGCCGGGCGGCGGACGCCCGCCCGTTCGGGTACCTGGTCAAGCCGTTCGACGAGCGCGAGCTGAACGCCACGATCCTGATGGCGCTCGCCAAGCACCGGCTGGACCGGGCGGCCCGCGCGGCGCACAACCAGTTGGAGGAGCGGGTGCGGGAGCGCACCGCCGAACTGGAGCGGGCCAACGCGCGGCTGCGGGACCGCGAGCTGCTCCTCTCCGGCATCAACACGAACCTCGTCGGCGCCGCGGTGTACCGGCTCGTGTTCGACCCGGCGGAGCGTATGCGCTGCACCTATCTCAGCCCGAACGCCGCGGCCCTGCTCGGCGCCCCGACCGATCCCCTGCTCGAACAGCCCGAACGGTTCTTCGACCTGGTCACCGCGGAGGACCTGCCGCGGGTGCGAGCGTCGATCGCGGAGACGCTCCGCACCGGGGCCAACGATGTCGTCGAGGCGCGGCTCCGGCACGCCGACGGCGGGGTGCGGTGGTTCCAGTTCCGGTCGCGGCTCGTGGAGCGGCTGCCGGACGGGTCCCAGGTCCGCGACGGCGTGGCCACCGACGTGACCGCCGCGAAGGAGACCGAGCAGGCGCTGCGGGAAAGCGGCGACCAGCTCGCCCGCCTCAACGCCGGGCTGGAAGAAGAGGCCCGGCGCCGCGCCGCGGCCCTGCTCCGCAGCGAGCAACGGTACAGCGACCTCGGGGAGCGCATCAACGACGCCCTGGTCCGCGACGACGTCGCCGGGCGGCTGGTGTACGCCAACCGGCGGTTCCGGGAGTGGTTCGGGGAGCTCGACCGCCCGGCCGGCGGCGCCGCGCTGGAGGACCACGCGGCCCCCAAGTGGCGGGCCGCCCTGCGCGATCGGCACGACCGGCTGGTGCGCGGCGAGGCCGTGCCCGACCGGTTCGAGTACGAGGGGGTACGATCCGACGGCAGCCGGGTGTGGCTCGAGGCCCATGTCACGCCGGTCGCCGAGGACGGGCGCACCGTCGGCACGCAGGCGGTGCTCCGCGACGTCACCGCCCGCAAGCGCACCGAGACGGTGCTCCGCTTCCTTTCGACCGAACTCGCCCGCCTCACCGGGCCGGAGTTTTTCACCGCCGTCGCCCGCCAGTTGGCCGCCGTGCTGGGCGCCGAGGTGGGGTTCGTGGCCGAGCTGCTCCCGCACACGTCCCCGCCGCGGGTGCGAACGCTCGGCCTCTGCGTCGACGGCGCGCCGCAGCCCGAGCACGAGCGCGCCCTGACCGGCAGCCCGTGCGAGGCGGTCCTGCACCGGGACGTGGTCCTGTACCCGGACCGGGTCCAGGAGCAGTTCCCGGCCGAACACGGGCTCGCCGCGCTCGGCGCGCGCGGGTACGCCGCGGTCGCGCTGCTGGACCGGTCCGGGAAGCCGCTCGGGCACCTCGGGGTCGTGAGCCGCGGGCCGCTCCGCGACGCCGAGGAGATCGAACCGGTCCTCCAACTGTTCGCGGTCCGGGTCGGGGCCGAGATCGAGCGCCAGCACGGGGCGCGGATGTTCCACAACCTGTTCGAGTTCGCCCCCGACGCGATCGTGATGACCGACCCCCAGGGCACGATCCGCCTGGCCAACCGCCAGGCCGAAGAGCTGTTCGGCTGGCCGCGCGCCGAACTGCTGGGGCGCCGTGCCGAGACGCTTCTGGTGCCCGAGCACCGGGACCGGCACGTCCTGAACCGTGCCCGGCACTCCGGCACCGACACGCCCTTACCGGTCGGCCCTAAAACCCCGGACCTCCGCGCGCTCCGCAAGGACGGCACGGTGTTCCCCATCGAGGTGCGGACGGCCCCGCTGGAGGTGGACGGGGTGTGGGTGACCGCGGCGGCGGTTCGCGACGTGACCGAGCGGCACCGGCTGGAGCGGCAGATCAACCGCGCGCACCGGCTCGAGGCGATCGGCACGCTGGCCGGGGGCATCGCTCACGACCTGAACAACGCGCTGGCGCCCATCACAATGGCGCTCCAGACGCTCAAGCACAGTTGTCCGGACCAGTCGGAGTTGCTCGACGTACTCGAGGCCGGCGCGGCGCGGGCCGCCGGTATGGTGCGACAGCTCCTCACGTTCGCAAAGGGGGGCGAAGAAAACGCCCGGATCACCGTTTCGGCCCGCACGGTGGTGACCGAGGTGGAGAAAATCGTCCACTCGACGTTCCCGAAGAACATCGCCCTGACGGTCGCCATACCGCCCGGGCTGCCGGCCCTTCTGGCCAACCCGACGCAACTGCACCAAGTGCTGCTGAACATGTGCGTCAACGCCCGCGACGCGATGCCCGCCGGCGGCGCGCTGGCCCTCTCCGCCGAAGCCGCGGAGCTGGACCAAGCCGCCGCGGACGCGCTCGCCGAGTTCGGCGCGCGCCCCGGCGGCTACGTCGTGCTCAAGATCGCGGACACCGGCGTCGGAATCCCTGCGGAGGTGGCGGAACACATTTTCGAGCCGTTCTACACCACGAAGGGAGCGGACACGGGCACCGGGCTGGGGCTGTTCAGCGCGCTGGGGATCGTGAAAAGCCACGGCGGCTTCATCCGGGTGGCGTCGGCGCTGGGACAGGGGACGACGTTCGCGGTGTACCTCCCGACCAGTTCGGACCCGTCCCGGAGCGGGACCCTGCCGCGGGCCGAAGCGCCCGTTCGGGGTGCCGGTCAAACGGTGCTCGTGGTGGACGACGAGGCCCCGATCCGCCAGCTCGTGAGCCTGCTTCTGAGTCGCGCGGGGTTCGCCGTCCGCACCGCCGCGAACGGGACCGCGGCGCTCACGGAGGCGGCGGCGCTCGGGGATCAACTGGCCGCGATCGTCACCGACTTCCACATGCCGGGGGTGAGCGGGGCCGAACTCGTCGCCGAGTTGCGGCGGGAGCGCCCGCACGTGCCGATCGTCGTAGCCAGCGGGCTGCTGGGGGCGGCGGAACTGTCCGAACTCCGCGCCCTCGGCGTCGAGCACACGCTCAACAAGCCTTACTCACAGGGCCAGTTGCTCAAGGTGCTCAACACCGTGATGGCCGCGGCCCCGGCCCACTGATTACCGCACCGGGATCGAACCCGCTGACAGAAGCCGGTTACAGAATACAGCGGAGATCCGGATTAGTCGGATTCGGTATCTCTCCTCACCGCGCCGCGTCGCCCGGCAATCCCGGCGGTCGCGTTTCCTTCTCCTGCTTCGCGCGTGAGCGGCGCTCGGACGCCACCCAGACGCACAGCAACACGCCGCCGAAAATGGAACTCGCATAGGCGACAAAGTGGTAACAGGCGACCGTAAACAGTGCGCGGTGGCGCTGCGGTGGAACGGCTTCTGCCATCCCCGGGTCGAGAACGACGCCGAGCGCCTCGCTGTGGCGCCACACGCTAAAGCCCGTCAGCGCGGTTGCGACGGCGACCCCGCTAACAAGGAACGCGAGGGGTTTGAGGATCTCCCGCGGGGCGAGTTTGGGATGTGAACCGAGGGTCGCAGTGAGTCCTGCGGTGTATCCGAGCAGCACCCCGCCCCACCACCCACCCAAGAACCCCCAGCAGACCCCGAGCAGTGTCGGATCCGTGACGCCCGGGACGGGGCGGTGCAGCACCGTGAAGTATTCGGGGCACAGCCGTGCCGACAACTGATCCTGAAGAACCGCGTAGCCCACGATTGCGACGAATCCGAGGAGGGCGAACCGGTAGCGAGGGATGCGCCCCGCCACGACGGCGAGCAGAACGCACGCGGCGATCGGCAAAACGATCTGGTGCGTGTCGAGGGGCGGCATGACGTTCTCCTACTGACTTCGACTCACGGCAGTGTTCATGTGATCTACGGTGCGGGCCACGATCGCCCAAACCGTACCCGGAGGAGCACTGCACGGCCGCAAGCACCGCCCGATTCGCTCGCGCGATGCCGTGGATCGGCGATGGATGCGCTGGGGTCGGGCGAACTTGCCTACCGCGGTTAGGCGGCCGACATCTCGCACACCTCGAACCCCCGCGGCACGACGGCCTTCGCCGCCCTTACGCACTCTGCGGTCACCTCGGTGACCGTCTTTCCGGGCGGTACATCGGCCGTCACAACCAAGGCAGGGTGCAGGTTCACGCGGAGGATTGTCGTCTCGGGGACGAATTCATGAACCTCAGCAACTGCACCGAGCGGGATCGTCTTACCGGCCGGTGCCTTCAACGCAACTTTCTTGAGTTCGCCGGCCCCGCGGAATTGCTCGCCGAGCGTGTGGCGCATCGACCGCGATTCGAGTATCGCATCGGTAAAGTCCGGGTCGCCGATCTCGAAGCCGATGGCTTTCACGACATCCTCCGGGTTCAGTCCCAGTTCTTTCAACTTCTTGCGGTCGAGGGTGATCGAAAGGTGGGGTGCGCCGGGGGCGGGTGTGAGAGCGGGATCGAGGGCGAGACCGTCCTTCGCGAGTCGCTTCATCGCGGTGTCACCCACCTCCCGGAGTTTCGCCCACCCGTGTCTGCCCTTGTCAAGGATCGCGACGCGGACCGGGAACGGTCGGTCGGACGACAGGTCGGACACCCGGACCGAGACCTCACGGATCTCCGCAAGCGCCTTGCGAAGGTCGGCGGGGCCGACTCCCGGGGGGAGCTTCACGAGGAAGGTTACCGCATCCGTCTCACGTTCAGAGAACGCCAGACAGTCCGGACTTTCGGGTAAACCGCGGATCAGCTTTTCAACGCGAGCGACCGTATCCTGTGTGCGGGCCGAAGACGCCGCAGCGGGGAGCCACAGTTCGATCACCGCGCACCGATCCGCGGATAGGTCGGCGACCAACCCCGTCGTCAGATCCTTGGGATTAGTCTTCTCGAACTCGGCGAACCTCTTCCGTAACTCGCCGATCACGGACTTCGTGTCATCGACGCGAACTGCCTGCAGGGCCGCTGGTTTGCCGCCCACGCGGGTGAATCCATCGGATTTCGGGGCGAGTTCGACTCGGCTCACGTCTCCGAGGCAGATGATTTTCTCGTCGGAAGTCTCTTTCAGAAAGGTCCGGTGTAGTTGTTCAACGTCGGGGCGACGTCCCAGGAAGGTGAAGGTGAGCGGAGGAATCTTCTTTGCAAGGGCACGGCCGGGTTGCCCCGCCTCCATACGGATATTATGCAGTTCTACCATTTGCACGATGTCCCGGATTGTGATTTGGCTGGCGGCAAGTTTGTCCGGGTCGGGCCAAACCCGAATGGCGATCTCGGAGCGACTCACAGCACGAACATCGGCGACCCCGGGCACCCGTGTGAGTTCATCTTTCACCCGCTGTGCAGCGTAATTGTTCAGAAACATGGCGTCATACGTGCCGTTGGGGCTGGCAGCGGCAACCCAGAGAGTCGGGAAACGGCCCGGGTCGTCGTTCCGCACGGTCACACCCTCACGGCAGACGAGAGGTGGAAGCCGCGCATTGATGAGGGCCACGCGTTCTCGGACCAGGGCGGTCGCTACGTTGACATCTGTGCCGGACTTGAACCGCACGGTGAGCCTGTACGATCCGTCGTTGCGGCATTCCGATTCCAGAGACGTGATTTCCTCCAAATCTTTCATCTGGTGCTCAATCGGTACCGCCACCGTGTCGCAGATGACATGCGCGCTCCCGCCGGGGTAAACGGCATCGACGCGGACGGTTGGCCCGGCTCTCTTGGTCGCAGGAGGATCGGGTGCGTCCGGGGGAGCCGGTAAAGTTGGGCTGCCGCAGGCCGATACGGCAAGCAGGAGAACAGGGAGCAGGCGAGGGGTGGTTCGCACGACGTCACCTCTGGGGGATGAGCTCATGATAACCCGGCCGCGGGTAAGATCGTCGTGAAATGATGTGGGGCACGATGTGCCGGCCGGAGCGTGAAGACAGTGGCTCGGATGGCGTAAAGGCGTCGCCACTGCCGGTGGCGACGCGGCAACGCTTGGAGCCGTTCGGAACGCCCAGCCACAACGGTAAGCCCTACGCCTGCGGCCTTGCGGCCTCGCTTTCTCCTACTGACTTCGACTCGCGGCGGTGCTCATGGTGATCTACGGTGCGGGCCACGATTGCCCAAACTGTACCCCGAGGAACGCCATGCCTGTCGAGTTCGTAACCGGGGACTTGTTCGTGAACCGGGTGAATGCGGAGGCGTTCGCCCACGGGTGCAACTGCGTCGGGTCGATGGGAGCCGGGATCGCGATCGGGTTCAAGGAGCGCTACCCGGCGATGTTCGAGGAGTTCCGGCGGAGATGCAAAGCGAAGCCGCCGGAGTTCGCCCTCGGGGGCGTGTTCCTCTGGCGCGAAGAGGGCAAGCCGGCGGTGTTCAACCTGGGAACCCAACCGAGACCGGGGCGTGGGGCAACGTACCCCGTCGTTGAGGGCGTGCTGAAGGCGCTATGCGAGGTCGTTGACGAAGCCGGAATTCGTTCACTGGCGATGCCGCGGATCGCCGCGGGATACGGTGGGCTTTCGTGGAAGAAAGTCCGGGTGCTGATCGAAACGGCCTTCGCGAACTGGCCCGGTTTGCTTTGGGTATACGAAGAGTACCAGCCTGGGATGTAGCCGCTGTCTGACGATCACCGGTGCCGTGATTGTGCTAACGGATGTGATATGGTGCCGAAGAATGCAAAAAGAACCGGCCGCAGATCTTCGAGGTGTCGCCCATTCACCTCGTCGATTGCGGCCGGCTCGTAGGTACTATACCCGGTCAAAGGCGCCACGACCAAGACCTAGCGAGAGAAATTATCGATTATCGATAGGTGCGCCCGATTTTCCGACACTCTTTGTTTTCTCCCGACAATAACCGACCGTCGGTCTAGCTAAATGCAGTCTTCCTGACTAAGATCTCCAACAACACCAGCGATACCTTTCGCTCCACTCTCCCGAATAACAGACTTGTCCCGGCTCGCCCTCGGGACGCCGCCCGGATTGGGTTGAGGCCGCCCTTGCGCCTTCGCTTCCCCGATCCGGGCGGTTCTGTTTTCATGTGCCGGATGTCACTCCCGACCCTTGGTTCAGCAGAACAAATCTAATCGTCTGTGAACCGCTTGCGACGCAGCATGTGGTGGTAGTGCTGAGCGAACCGGTGCGACTCGTCGCGCACGTACTGAAGCAACCGCAGAGCGGCCGAGTGCCGACTGAGTTTGATCGACTCTTCGACGCCCGGGCGGAAAATCTCTTCTTCCTGCTTCGCCAGCGAAATGAGGCACGGCGGGGTGATGCCGAGCGCCTGAAACGCTTCGACCGCGGCGTTCAACTGCCCCTTTCCGCCGTCGATGAGCAGGATGTCGGGGAACACCTCGTCCTCGTCGCGGAGCCGCCGGAACCGGCGCGTAACGACCTCGCGCATACTGGCGAAGTCGTCAACGCCCGCAACGCTCTTGATCTTGAACCGTCGGTAGCCCGGTTTGAACGGGATGCCGTCGAGGAACGACACGAGCGACGCAACGGTGTCCTGCCCGCTGAGGTGCGCGATGTCCATTCCCTCGATGGTGCGTGGGGTGCTTTCAAGCCCGAGCACCTTACGCAACCCGACCAACCCCTTCTTCGGGTCGATCGGGAACACCTCCGGTTGAACGTCTTTCGCTGCGTCGCCGCGCATGTCGAGCTTCTGAACGGCCGTGATCTCGTCGCGGATCCGGCGGGCCTTCTCGAAGTTCAGCTCGTCGGCCGCGGCGTGCATCTGCTTCTCCATCCGCCGCACCAGCTTGGCCGTTTTGCCTTCCAGGATGAAGATCAGCTTCTTAATTTGTGCGCGGTAGTCGTCGCGCGAGACGCGGAAGTTGCACGGCCCTGTGCAGCGACGGATGCTGTGGAGCAGACAGGGGCGGAACCACTTCCAGCGGTCCTCGCCCGATTTGATGTCGAGCGTGCAGGTGCGGAACTGCAACAACCGTTGGAGTACGTCCACAGCAATGCGGAGCGGCTTGGTGCTGGTGAAGGGGCCGTAGAGACGCACGCCCTTCCGCCGCGGTTTGCGCGTGATCTCGACCCGTGGGAATTCCTCCCGGGTGCGAATTTGCAGATACGGAAAGGTCTTGTCGTCCTTGAGGTCTTTGTTGAATTTCGGCCGAAGGTCCTTAATCATCCGGGCCTCGGTGAACACGGCCTGGATGGCGTCGCTCGTCTCGATGTAGTCCACGTCCCGGACCAGCGGCATCCAGTCCTTGATGCGCGGGTCGTTGGCGGCCTCCTTGCTGAAGTACGACGAGGCGCGGTTGCGGAGGTTCTTGGCCTTGCCGACGTAAATGACGTTCGCGGCGGCGTCCTTCATGAGGTAGACGCCCGACGTGGTGGGGAACTCGCGCACCTTCGCGGCCGGGTCGCGAGGGTCTGGCGTCTGCTGGCTGACCGGGGGAACCGGGTCTTCGATCATGAGAGGTGTCCTCGCGTTCAGTTCCCCATTGTAGCAGCATCAGCGCACATTCTCACCCCACGAGAGCGTCCCGGGGTGATGTGACGTTCTGTACTCCCAGAACGAGACCGTGAACGATGCCCCCGAGTAACGGTGGCGTTCGCGTGCCATCAGAAAAGTGTGGGTCTTTGTTGCGGCGGCTCAATTGCCGGTTGGACGGGCGGAATGAGTTCGGGCGATTGTAGCTGGTAACAGAATGCTCTTGCCCGAGGCGGGCGTGCCGGGTTCGGCTGACGGGTCGTGACTTCGCGTCCATGAAGAGGGCTGACTTTAGACCCGGGCAAGAAGCGTCGGCGCGAGATCCGGATAGAGCATTTCGATGCAGTCCGGGCAAATACCATGCGTGAGCTGTTCCCCGGCGACCGGAACGTGTTCGCGCCATTCGTCGTGTGTGGTTCGTTCCCGCCGGCAGTGGCAGCACACCCGGATCAGGTCGGACAGCACACCGCACGAGTTGCGCAGGTGATGTGGCAGCATTGCGTAGTCCCCTTCTCAACCCGGCCCGCTCGCTTCACGCCGCAGCGCAAAAGTATCGCGGCACCTAAACTCAGTGAGTCTTCAGGGCGTAAGATTGATAGCAGCAACAGATGTGCCGTAAACTATCAGAATCAGATTGCAAATTGCGGCTCGCCGCACGATTCATCGCAATACCGCACCGTACAGACGGTAGGTGAAATAAGGTCAATCTATATATTGTTTTGGTGATTTGTAACCGCATGAATGTGCCAACTGTGTTGAGCGACGTTTCAGGTGCGCCGGCAGGGTCAGTCTGTTCCCGGAAGGGGTCGGTAGCCCGTGACCGAAACTTCGTTGCGAGCGGCGGGGCGGCGTAACCCCCGTTACACCGCCCCGCCGCTCGCAACCGACTGGCCATCCGAAGTACATTCGCTGGCGGCGGACTGGTCGCGGACTGGCGATTCGCTGGGGCGTCGCTACCCACAAATCACAAGCCAGACGACGCGATTACAGTTCACAAAGCTGGCGGCATCACCGATCGATAGAGCCGAAATGCTAGGTGTAATGTGTTGTCGAGGATTGGTTTGCGTTCAGCCAGTCTCGGTGGGCACGTGCTTCGTTCGTGCTGAACCTTGGTGCCACTCGAATCACCCTGTGGTGCTGCGGGCGATGTTCAGAAGTCCGGAACTACCTGGGAAGAGAAATGAGGGCGTGCCCCTACCGATTGAGTCAATCGACATGAAAGTGATGATTCGTCAGATTGTAGTGGTTGTGCCGATCGCATTCGTTGTTGCCGGCCCGTTGGTCGGATGATTTAGCCGGCTCTGAGACGGTCGGACTAGTCGAGGGCAGCGGCCCCGGCAGTCGCGGGGTCATATGGCACAAGCCACTGGAGCACTTCGATGCGGTTGCCATCCGGGTCGGAGACGAAAAAGCGGTCGGCGCCGTGGATGAGCGTCGTTTCGTGGATAGGGGTACCGTGCTCGGCGAAGTGGCGGCGAGCGGCTTGGGCGTCGGTGACACGGAGGCAGAAGTGACGCGGGCTGCGGGTGTCCGGTTCGTTTTTCAATAGGAGGTGGAGGGTGTGCCCGCCGCCGAGGTCGTACCACAGGGCAACGAAGTCGAAGGTTTTGGGCTTCGGGATCTCTTTCAGGCCCAGCACGCCGTTGTAGAACTGCCGGCTCCGAGCCACGTCGGTGATGATAACGGAGACGTGGTCAATGTGAGTCACGGTCAGGCCGGGCATCGCGGGGCTCCGATTCGGGCGGTCGTTGTTGTGGTTATCGTACGCTCGGCGGCAGTCAGCGCCTTTACTTCAGGGCGCGGTCCCTTGAGACAGTCGGGCGCAGTTGGTTTCCAAGTTCGGCCTCTGGCAAGTTCAACCAGTAAGTTTGGTGGGGCGCGGGAAAGGGGGCGGGTCAGCCGCGCGGAGTAGGGGCGCTGCCATCAGCCGAAAGAGCGACAGGCGCTCGATTCGGCGCCCCTCGACCGCGACAGGACCGCGTGCGAACTGACACCGAATGGGTCGAATTGGGGCGATCGCAATTTCTGCTCACCGCGTAGGGGTTCAAATTGGTACACTCGCTTGGTGCCGCCGAACCTCTCCTGCGGCGTGCTCGCGGCCCCGGGTGCGTGCCACCAAGTGGTGAACGTCGCCCACGCCCGCGCCGCCCGATATCCGTTGACCCACATTCGCAGAGGTTCGCACTCATGCACCGTCGGATCACGTTCGCCCTGGCCGTTGTGGCCGTGGGCGCGCTCGTCGCCGCAGACCGGCTCCCGCGGGCGTCGGCCGCGGAACCCGAAGTCGCCGGCAACTGGCTCCTCACCACTTCGCCCCGGGCGGGGATCGAGCAGGCGTACGCCATCATCAAGGTGGAATCAAAGGACGGCAAGCCGCAGGCCTCGGTGCTGCACTCGCCGCTCAAGGGGCTGAAGCTGAGCGTGAGCAAGTTCGCCGTCAGCGGCACCACGATCACATTCGACACCAGCATCGGCTGGACATTTGAGGGGTCGCTGGACCGGGGCGCTAAGCTCGCCGTCGGCAGCTTCGGTTCCGAGCAACTCCCCAACCGGGCGAAGCTGACCCGCACCGACAAGACGGAGTTGACCGCCGACGAGGCCATCTCCAAGACGGACGTACCGGCGCCGGCTGCAGAAGCCCAGAAGCTCCGCGCCGCGCCGCTGTCGCTGCGGAACCAAGCCGTAGGAGAGAAGGACGCCCAGAAGCGGAGCGATCTGATGGCGAAGGCCACCGCCGCGCAGAAGGAGGCGGACGAGAAGGTACCGGGGCTACTGCGCGAGGTGCTGTCCGCCAACAAGGACACTCTGTTCGCGCTCGACGCCGCACTGGAACTGGTACGGGGCGGGGCCAAGTCCAAGCTGACCGCCGAAGAGGCCGGTCAGTTGCTGACCCTGATCGAGCAGCGTACGAGCGGGTACGGTCCGCGGTATGCGCAACTGCAAACGATCGCGGCGGTCGAGGCGGTGGTCGCTCAGAAGTCCCTCGCGGGCACCGCTGAAGGGGCCGCCGAGCGGCTGTCGAAGGCGCCTGGGGCGTCGGCCGAGTTCCGGGCGCGCGCCCTGACGGCACGCAAGACCGCGCTGGACGCCCTGGGCCGCGGCGACGACGCCAAGGCGGTGGCCGGGGAGATCGCGAAGCTGGAGGTGCAGATCGACACCGAGTACCTGGCCAAGGTGCCGCCGTTCAAGCCGACGGCGTTCGCCGGGCGCAAGGACAAGAGCGCGAACCGGGTGGCGGTGCTGGAACTGTTCACCGGCGCCCAGTGCCCGCCGTGCGTGGCCGCCGACGTGGCGTTCGACGCGCTGCTCAAGTCGCACAAGCCGACGGACCTGGTACTGCTCCAGTACCACATGCACATCCCCGGCCCCGACCCGCTCACCAACCCGGCCACGATCGCCCGCTGGGACTACTACCGTAAGGAGTTCCCGGACGACATCCGGGGCACCCCGAGTACCCTGTTCAACGGTAAACCGCTGGCCGGCGGCGGCGGCGCTATGGCGAACGCCGAGAGCAAGTACAAGCAGTACGCCGGGATCATCGCGCCGCTGCTGGAAGAGACGACCGCGGTGAAGGTGGCCGGGAAGGTGACCCGGACGGGCGACAAGCTGGACATCGCGGTGGAGGTGACCGGGGCCGAGGGCGAGGACACCCGGCTGCGGCTCTTGGTGGTGGAAGAGAACATCAAGTACGTGGGCGGGAACAAGCTCCGGTTCCACCATCAGGTGGTGCGGGCCACGGCCGGCGGTGCGGACGGGGTGGCGGTCAAGGACAAGGCGTTCTCGCACAGCGCGACCGTGGACCTGGGCACGGTTCGCAAGGACCTGACCACGTACCTGGACGAGTACGCGCAGATGCGGGCGTTCCCGAACCCGGCCCGGCCGCTCGACCTGAAGGGGCTGCGGGTCGTCGCGCTGGTCCAGAACGATAAGACCAAGGAGATCCTCCAGGCCGCGCAGATCGACGTGCAAGGGACCGCGGAAGGCTCGCGCTGAGTGCGCTCCGTTGGGCGGGCGGGATCGGTGTGCGGTTCTGCCCGCCCGACGTTCGTTACAGCGGCGGAGTTCAGCCGGCCGCCTGACGATGCAGCACGTACAAACGTTCGGTGGAATCAGTTGGGTGTGGACGCGCGGGGTTGTGCCTCAGCGGCGGACGGGCTCAGGCGCTAAGACCGTGGGGGCCGATCAGCCCTTCTTCGAGTTGAGTAGCGCGGCGAGTTCCGCTGCCGACTGGAACCGCCGGTCCGCGTTCTTGTCCAGGAGGCGAAGGACGACCTCTTCGAGCCACTCGGGGATGTCCGGTCGCAGTTGGCGTGGCGGCACCGGGGCCGTGAAGCACACCGCGTACAGGATCGCCATCAGGGCTTTCCCGCGGACCGGCGGTTGCCCGGTGCAGAGGGCGTAGAGCACCCCACCGAGGCTGAACAGGTCCGATGTCGCGGTCACGCGGTGCCCGTGGACCTGCTCCGGGGACATGAAGTGCGGGGTGCCGACCATCGCCCCCGGGTGCGACATCTGGGCGTCGTCGCCGCTGCGCGCCAGTCCGAAGTCGGCCAGTTTCGCCGTCCCGGTCTCGGTCTCCAGAATCACGTTGGCGGGCTTGATGTCCCGGTGAACGATCCCCTTCCGGTGGGCGGCGGCGAGCCCGGAGGCGATCTGGGCACCGAGGTTCACGATCTGCGGCACCGGGATCGGGTGCCGCTGTTCGATGTACCGATCCAGCGGTTCCCCTTCGACGAATTCCATTGCCAGGTAGGGGACCCCGGCGGCCTCGCGGACGGAGTACACGGTGACGACGTTGTCGTGGCGGATCGCCGCGCACGCCCGGGCCTCGCGTGCGAACCGCTCGCGGGCGATGGGATTGGCGCTGGTCTCCGGGGCCATCATTTTGACCGCCACCCACCGCGCCAAGCTCGGCTCGAACGCTTTGAACACGACCCCCATAGCCCCGCGGCCCAGGACCGACCGCAGCTCGTACTCACCGAGCCGGCACCCACGCGCGGGCAGCTCGCTGAGGAAGTTCGGTTGGAACTGGGGTAGTGTCGAACTCACGTTCACGCGGGTCGGCGCCTCGTGGCCGACGAACGGCGTGTGTCGGGCGGCGGCCCACACGTCAACGCGGGTCGCCGGGGCCGGGCGCTGCGGGGGCGCGGGTGTGGGGGCGCGGCGGAACTTCGACCCGGGGGCCGTGTTCGACCGGTTGACGCCGAGCAGGTGGGCCATCTCCTGCGCGCCGGCCGAGAGCACCTCGGCGAAGTCCGGGCAGTCACGCACGTCCCGGTTCAGCAGTTCGCCGAACTCGGTGATCTTCGGCACCACCCCGCGCATGAACCGGATCAGCGCCGGCTGCGGGAGGTCGTACCGGGTGCGGGCAACGAGCAGGACGTAGTCCAGGAGATCCGGGTACCGGATCACGGTGTCCAGGTTGGCGAGGAGGCCCGAGAAGTAGAGCAACTCGGCCCGGCGCCGGAGGATGACGGGGCCGCCGGCGAGTTGGTCGGGGTTATGGTGGTGGCGGATCGGCTCGACGACCTCTGGGGGCAGTTTCCAGCCGGCGAGCAGTTCGGCGCTGATCTCCGCGTGGCTGATCCCGAACACCTCGGTTTCGGCCTCGCACGCTTCGGACAGCAGCCGGTCCCCCCACCGCTCGGTCAGATCGGCCCAGTCGTCGGGGTAGGTTTGTTGGAGCAGGACCGCGCCCAGGTCGCGGAGCAACCCGGCGACCATGTCGTCGGCCGGACTGCTTCTGGGCTGGAGCGCAGAGAGCTCGTAAGCGATCAGCGCGCCGGCGACCGAGTTGATCTGGTTCGCTCGGGTGAGCGGGTCCGACTGGGCGCCTTTGGCGGCCGGCATCGACAGGCTCAGCACCAGCGAGCGCACGGTGCCCAACCCGAGTACGGTGACGGCGCGGTCCAGCGAGGTGATCGGCTTGCTGCGGCCGTACAGGCACGAGTTCACGACCTTCAGCAGCCGTGCGCAAAGGGCCGGGTCTTGCCCCAGGAGCGAGACGATTTCGTCCGGATCGCAGTTCGGGCGGCTTGCGGCGTTGACGACCTGGAGCGCGAGCGCCGGAGGGGTCGGGAGCCGGCGCGGGTCCATGACCGCGGCGAGGACGGTTTTGCGGTTGTGTGGCATGGCGGTGGGCGTGTCCGGAGCGAGGGGCGGTGCGGACACAAATTCTCCTTACGCCCGTTCGGGGCGCCAGATAACCACTCTACCGCAACGGTGCGGTGCGAACGGGGTGGAGTCAACTGACGGATCGGGCGGAACCGGATCGGTGCCGAAGCGTGTTGATGTGATTCAGGCGGGGGGCGTAGTTTTCGGCCGTGGCGAGGGGGCATGTGCCCGGAGCCCGTGTCCGTCACTCGGCGGTGCCGCACGACGTTTCGCGCAGCACCGCCGAGTGACGGACACGGGCTCCGCCCGGGTATTAGTGTCTGTTAGTGGCCTAATCTTTGTTGATTAGACATTCTTACCGGGACGATATTGTCCGCCGGGTCAGACCGGCAGTAACGTTCGACTCATAAGAAGTAGACACAACGTGCCGGGCTGGCTTATTACTTCCCGCAACTGCTGCACCCCGACGAGGCGGTGCGGCAGCCGGAGGCGCCGGTGAACGCAACCGAGGCGATGATCAGAGCGATGAGGAGAGCGCGCATGAGGAGTACCTTCCGTGGCGGGCGAGTGTGACCGGCCGTCGTGGCCGGAGCCGGTTCCCGTCGCGGCACCGCGGCCGGGAACTAGTGTGTGATATCGGCTGTTGCTGGGGTGCGGTGAAGTGTGGGAACCGCGTTCCGCGTCGAGAAACGCCCCCGGTGGTCGGGCGGCGATGATGGTTCCGATTATGCGGGTGAGACCGTGCATTACCTCCTGATCTACGAAGTGGTTGCGGAGTACGCCGAGCGGCGCAGCGCCTACCGCTCGGCCCATCTGGCACACGCTTGGGCCGCTGCGGACCGTGGGGAACTGCTGTTGGGCGGTGCGTTAGCCGATCCGGTTGACGGGGCGGTGCTGCTTTTCCGAGCCGATTCGGCCGCCGTGGTGGAAGCGTTCGCAGCAGCCGACCCGTATGTGATCAACGGGCTGGTGACCCGATGGCGCGTGCGGGCGTGGACTACCGTGGTCGGGGAAGGGGCTACGAACCCGTTGCGCCCGACGTAGCCGCCGTGCGAACCGACTCGACGGTTATGCGCGTGCAACGGATTTGACCTGACGCGATGGCGGCACGCTTGCGGATTGTGGACGCCCGTATGAGGTTCGCATCTTTGCGGTTAGGGCGACGGCTCGTGCCCCTAACCGCTTTTGGGCTCCTTCAGACGAACGGTAAGTCATGCTCCCAGCGGCCGTTCATCGGGGCGCGCGATGAGGTGGTGGTCACGGGCTCTCGGCCGCCGCAGTGCGGCGACACCATCAGCTCGGTCGCCCGAACCGAGTTGGGTAACCGCACGGGCACTCGACCGGTCTTACTGCCGTGCCGTTCCCTTTACATTCATCTTCAAGCTGTACAGCCCGGTGCCGGCGGTAATGAACAGAGTTTTCATGTCCTTACCGCCGAAACACACGTTAGCCGTCCATTGCTCCGGTATATCGATCTGTGCGACCTTCTTGCCGGTCGTGTCGTAAACAGTCACGCCCCTTCCCGTCAGGTAAACGTTGCCCCGCTCGTCGATAGTCATCCCGTCCGAGCCCTGCTCGCAGAACACGGCGCGGTTCTTGAGCCCCCCGTCCTTCGCGGCGTCGTACCGGTAGGTCTTGTTCCCGCCGATGTCCGCAACGTACAGGGTGCTGCCGTCCGGGGTGCCGATGATGCCGTTGGCCTGCTTCAGTTCGCCGGCGTCGGCTCGGGAGAGCTTCCCGTCGGCGGACAGGAAAAACACCCCTTGCGTCGGCTGTTCCGCCGGGCCGCGCTTCCAATACCCGCGCTTATAGTACGGGTCGGTGAAGAACGCGCTGCCGTCGTCACGGACCCAGATGTCGTTGGGGCCGTTCAGGAGTTTGCCGCCGAACTCCTTCACCACCACTGTCTTTTCTTTTGTCTTCACATCGATCTTCCACAGTTCGTTCTTCTCGTCCGCGCAGGCCCACAGCGCACCCGCCTTATCGAAGGCGAGCCCGTTCGAGCGCCCGCACGGCTCCATGAAGGTGGACAGTTTGCCGTCCGTGCTCCACTTCAGAATGCGGTCGTTGGGCTGGTCGGTGAAGTAGACGTTGCCGTCGGCGTCGGGTGCCGGGCCTTCGGTGAACTTGAACCCGCCGGCGAGTTTCTCAACCTTCGCGCCCGCGGCCACCGGTGAGTCGCCCTCGGCTTTGGCCGTCAAGAAGCCCTCGGCGCGCATCCACTCCGCGCACCGCGCGGGCCAAGTCGCGTGCGGTTTTTCGGCCGCGCGCATCCCGAACCCGTGCCCCCCTGCTGAGTAGACGTGCAACTCGGCGGGAACGCCCGCTTTCTTGAGCGCCGCAATCATCTTGAGGCTGCCGTCGAGCGGTCCGTTGTCGTTGTACGCCAGCGCGAAGAAGCACGGCGGCGTGTCCTTCGAAACGCGGATCTCCGGTGCCAGTTGCTCCTTGTTCTCACGGTCCACCACACCGCCGGGGTAGATCAGCACCGCGAAGTCGGGCCGGCAGCTTAGCTTGTCGGCCCCGTCAACGGGCTCGTAAGAGCGGCGGTCGCCGTTGGTTGCGGCCCACGAGGTCAGGTGCCCGCCAGCGGAGAACCCGAGCATGCCCACCCGTTGCGGGTCGATGTTCCATTCGCTCGCTTTGCTCCGCGTCAGGCTGAGCGCGCGCTGCGCGTCCTGGAGCGCCCCGAGCGGCGGCGCGCCCTTCGCGGCGCCCGGGCGCCGCGGCACGCGGTACTTCAGCACGACGCCGGTCACGCCGATCGATTGGAGCCACTCGCCCACCATCGTGCCCTCGTGCTCCCACGCGAGCACGTTGTACCCGCCGCCGGGCGCCACCACGACCGCCGCGCCGGTGCTTTTCTCCTTCGTCGGGCGATAGATGGTCAGAGTCGGTTTCGAGACGTTGGTGACAGATGTGATCGCGTCGCGACCTTTCGCGGGCGTGGCCTTTTCTTCGCCAATGTCTCCCTTCTCGCCCGGCGCCGTCTGGGGCCACACGGTGACCACCGGGGGCAGTTCAGCGGACCGTGCGAGGAGCGGAACGACCAGCGCGATCGCCAGCGCTGAGAGTAAACGGGTGCGGAACATGCGTGACCACCGGGAGGGGAAGGACGAGCCGCCATTGTTCCCGGAACGCTCCCCCGGGTCAAATGTTCCCGGATGCGACATGCGTTGATGTGATCGGCGCCGGCTAGCGTGCCGTGGTCGGTCGCACAGGGCAGGGGGCCTGTGCGACCAATCGGGTTCACTTCTTCGGGGTGGTAGAGGGCTTGTCGTCGCCCTCGTTCGTCCACTGACGGCCGATTGAGTTGATGTCTTTCGGGACCGCCACGTTCGGCGGTTGCTGCCCGAATTCCTTTACGCGGGCCGCGCTGATCTTCTTCGTGTCGACCTTGAACTCTTTGTCGCGTTTGGCCTCCAGTTCCGGATCGACTTGTCCTGGACCCATCAGCGACCAGATCAGCAGCGGCTCGCCCATCGGGACTGCGGTGGAGGGGTCGGGCCACGTGTGCCACGCCTTACCCCACAGCGTCATCACCGCCTTCATGAACGTTTTTTCTTCCTCCGGGCTCATCTCGGGCGCGATGAGCCCGCCCCCCAGCACCTCGTAGGTGTGCGCGTGCCAGTACTTCTTTTCAGCCTCGGGCAACTTGCGGTACGCGGCGTCGGAGATGAGGTACTCGACGCCGATCAGCTTCGCGTTCTTACCGGTGCCGTCGTACAGGGTGCATTGGAATACGTCGCCATCCGGGCCGCCGGTGTGCGCCGCGCAGAAGTGCTGCGTGATGAACTGGAGCTTCGGGTTCGTCTTGGCCATGTGGATCCCGCAGAAGTGGAAGTGCGGCGAGGACATTGGCCCGCCGGCCTTCCCGTGGTCTGCGGCCGACGCTTCCGAGCCGGCGCCACAAGCCGGCACCACGCCCAGAGCGGTGAGCGCCCCGAACAACTCGCGACGATCCATACTTTCACCCCCGAGTGATGGGAAACCAGGGGTGAATTATGACTTGGTGAGTGATAATTAACTGGACATAATGTCAGGTATGGAAACTTTCGCGCCTCAAGATTCGCACCGTCGGTTGCCCCGGTGCGGTCCGAACGCGACAGGGCTGGCAGCACGAAACCGTCAGCCCATTCCCCACAAGCCAGCGTGGGTGCGTTAGCCTTCGAAGTCCTTCGCGAACGCCTTCGGGTTCAGCTCCTCGCCCGTCGCGAACGCGGTCAGCTCCTTCCAGGTCTTCGACCGCCCGGGCTCGAACACCTTCTCTTTCATGAACGCGCCGACCTTCTTTTCGCCCACGTAGAGCACGGCCTTCGGGTCCGCGTTGAACACCTCGCGCGCGAGTGCATGGTGGACCTGCGAGGCGAACAGTTGCCCCATCATGTAGTTGTGGTAGTAGACCGGCGCGCTGCAAATGTGGATCTTCGACGCGTAGTCCGGCGCGTTTCGCCCCTTCGGCTTCTTCACCTGCTGGTACCGCTCCACCAGCTCCCACCAGAGCCCGTTCAGGTCTTGCGTCGGGTTCTCGTACATCGCCTTCTCGAACCGGAGCATCACCTGGCACCAGCGCGAGAAGATCAGGAGCTGGTTCCGCTGGATGGTCCGGGCGGCCTCGTCGAAGGCGGCGCCGCCGGCCACCGTCACGCCCATCTTTTCGAGCCACGCGCGCGACTTCGAAAACCGCTCGAACTGCATCGCCACGCCCTCGGTGGTGAGGATGTGGGCCTCGCCCCGGAGCAGGTACGGCACCTTCTGCGGGATGTTCTTCGACGAGTAGACCGCGTGCCCCAACTCGTGGAGCATGGTGCCCATCCAGTACTCGTTCGGCACGATGTTGGCGAGCACCCGCACGTCGCCCTCGCGGTCGATGTCGGTGCAGAACGCGTGCGGCGACTTGCCGGGCTTCTCCGTGAGGTCGCTGCGTGCGATCACGTCGTCGATGGGCAACCCGATCCCGGCGTAGAACGTGCTGCACAGCTTCAGGATGTCGGCCTTGGTGTACGGCTCGTCGATGCTCGCCTCGTAGACCGCTGGCGCTTCCTGGAAGAACGGGTCGTGGTAGTGCCACGGCATCAGGTCCGCGGCCTTCACGTCGAGCTTCTTCGCGAGCCGCGCGTCGATGTCGGCCTTGGCTTTCGTGAACGGCCCCTTCGTGAGCGTGTCGAGGTCGTCGAACAGCTTGATGAGTTCCGCGCCGTCCTGCTCGTTGAGCGTGAGCTGCAACTCGTGGAAGTTCTTGAACCCGAGTTGTTTGGCCGCCTCGTTCCGGTACCCGACCAGTTCCGCGAGGTCGGCCGCCACGGCGGCGCCGACGCCCTTGCTGGCTTCCCACACCTTCTGCCGCAGCGCGGAGTCCTTCGACTCCTTGAGGGTGTTGCGCACCTTGCTGTCGGCCAGTTCCTGGCCGTCCACCTTGGCGCGGTACACGTTGAACCCTTGCTCGACCGCGTTGGCCTTCGCGGTGATCTTCTTCAGGAGGTCCGGTGCGACCTGCTTTTCGAGGTATTGGAGGTGCAAGAGCCGGATCTGGCGCGCGACCGCGGGGTCTTTAATCGTGCCGGCGTCAGCCGCGTTTTTGAGGGCCTTCACGCGGTCGAACATCTTCTTGTCGGAGAGGGCCGCGTCGATCTTGTTCTGGGCCTCTTCCTTCTTCTTGAAGTCCTCGTCCTTGCCGGTGATGTTGGCGTTCCACCACGCGATTCCGCTGGCGACCTCCAGCGGGTGCAGCTTTTCGACGTGTTCCTTGATGACCGCGGCGGCCTCGCCGTTGGGGTCGGCCCCGAGGAGCGCGTCGGGGGTTAATGATGCGGCCACGGTTGCGCCTCCGGCGATCAGGAACTGGCGACGGTCGAACGACATGAGCGTCCCTGGTTTGGGTGTTTCGGGTCGAACGGTTGGCGCGTCGCAACCGCTAAATGCGAAACGCCGATACCGAACGCGGGCTACGTCGAGTAGACCCATTTTCCGAGCCACAGCGCGGTGGGCAACAACAAAAGGAGTAGCAGCCCGGGCAACCCGATGAACATGGTCGCCAGAACGGCGTCGAGGACCACCAGCCCGAGTACGCACCGCTTGACGGCGCGCTGGACGTTTCGTGCCCCTGGGGCGTCGATGGCGTGCGCTACCGGCAGCCCGATCAGGAACCCGAACGCGACGAGCAGGTAGGGGAACGCGACTGTGCCGAGCGGGGCGGGGATTTTTGCCCGCAGTAAGAGTGCGAGGACGAGCGCGACGAACAGGACGCCGGCCGCAAGTGAGAGGTCCCGCTTGCGGCTCGTGCCCTCCTCGGTGCGAGCGAACCAGGTCACCCCCACGATGTACACCCCGACCACGCCGGCGAGGTGAACGCGCTTCTCGATGTCGAGGGCGTCTTCGGGGATGAGTGACAGCCCGAGCAGCACGTTCAGGAACCGACAGGCCGCCATCGCGACCGGCCCGAAGGGGGTGTACTTCGCACCGCCGTCGTAGATCAGTACCGCCGCCACCAACCCGATGGCGTAGACGAGTGGCTCGTGGTTCCATTCCGGCGTGGCGAGCGCCCCCGCGAGGGCTGCGAACACGACGCCGGTTGCCATCAGTACCACACCGAGCGCGACGGCCGTGCCCACCCGCACCCGACCGGACGGAAGGGGCCGAAACGCCCGCGCCTTCTTGTCCTCGGCAAGATCGAAGTAATCGTTCCAAACCATCCCTGCGAGGTACAAACACCCCGACGCGAGGGCGAGAACCAAGTACGCGCCCCAGAAGGCGAACGGGGCGGACGACAGCACGGCGGCCCCGACGCACGCGCCCAGCGCGATGTCGGCGAACGCGGTAAACACGTTGGGCAGGCGCAGGAGTTGCGCGAAGGCGAGAATGCGGTCACGGGTCATGAAGGTAACGTAGCGACGGGCACCTGCTGGGGCTTCGGGGATCGCTGGCGCCCCGTGGTTGGTAGAGAGCGCTCATCCCAGCGGGATGTCAACCGAGTACGCGGCCGGCGCGTTGGCGGCTGTGTTCTCGCCGAGGTGTGCCAACTCCTCTTCGGTGCTGACGTAGCGAATGTCGCGGATCGTCTCGGCGAGCAACCGCCCGTGGGCCTCGAGTTTGTGGTTCTCGTCCAGCCCGATCAGGATCGCGCTGACGGCGAAGCCCTGGCGCTTCAACGTGCCCAGAGCAATCGCGGTTTCGGCCGGCACCCGCGGCAGGACAGCGATGACGGTCGCGTCGCGCGGCATCCGTCCCGCCATCTCCAGCGCAAGCTGCCCGAAGGTGAGCGCGTCCGACAGTTCAAGCCGGGCGAGCGCCTCGCGGATCTGCTGGTACTGGTCGAACCCGCGGCGCGTGTCCACCACCACGGGCCGGACGCGGTCGGAACCGTCGGCCAGCTCGAACCGGTCGCGGGCCTCCTCGCGGGTGGTGTGCCCCTCACGCTGTGCTTCTTCTGATTCGGCGGCCAGCGCGTCCTCGCGGATGCGGTCCGCGGCGTCGCGCCCGTTGCTCGCGAACCCGATCTGTACGTTTAGGACCGACACCAAGTAGGCCAGGCTCGCCGCGGTGGTGATCGCGAGTTCGGACCGGAACGGCTCGCCGCGCTTGTGGTAGCCGTCCTGGTGGAAGTCCACGAGGATCGTGGCGCCCGCAAGCGTGGTCGGCTCGTAGATGCGGCAGTGGAGCTGCCCGGTGCGTGCGGTCACCTTCCAGTGAACCCGCTGGAGGGGGTCGCCCTGAACGTACTGCCGCACGCCCGCCGTCCGGGTAGGGTCCTCGAACAGCCGGTTCTGGAGCCGCACTTCTCCGATGGGCCTCTCCGACGCGAAGTTGTACTTCGGGAGCGCGACGACCTTCGGGTAGACCATCACGTACACCGGTCTGCCGATGACACGGTGCCGGCGGTGCAATCCGAACACGTCGCCAGTTTCGAGGAGCGTCGGGCCGAGCGGGTAGTACCCGCGCATCTGGAACGTGACCTTGTACCTGATCGTCTTCGTTCCTCGACTGCCGAGCGTCACGACCTGCACCCGTTTGCCTTTCGCGGTGATGCGTGGGGTTCGGGCTTTCACCGCGAAGTCCGGCAACAGGTCTTCGACCAGCACCCACGCGATCGGGATGGCCCCGGCGTTCCTCAGAGTGACGGTCACGGCGGTCGATTCGCCGACCTCACGGGGCGAAGAGTCGCATTCGCGTGTCGCTTCGAGATCGTGGACCCACCGCCGCGCGAGGTACCGCGACAGCAGGTAGACGCCCAGCAGGACGTACCCCGCGAACGCGACGAGCCCCGCTTGAAGCGCGAGTGCCGCGCCAATGAGCAACGCGATGATGAGGAACCACTTCATAGAGCAAGGCAAAAGTAAAAAGGTGAAAGGCAAAAGCTCTGCACGCAACAACGCCCCTCAAAAACTCTCAACTGATCGCGCCACAATCGCGCCCATGATTCGCTTTAAATGTTGGGCTTCTTCGTGGAGATCGCGAACCTCGTCCGAGTTCGGCAATACGGTCGCGCTGATCAGACGCAACCAATAGGCAGCTTCACGAGCTTCCTTGAGCGCAATCGCGTTCTTGCTGATGAAGTCTGCACGACTTTGGCCTGCTCTCCCTTCCTCAACGTTCGCGCCGATCGAGGTACCCGCACGAAGCAGTTGATCCCCGAGACGCCGCGAGGGGCCTGGGTGCTCACAGAGGGCCGAACACAAATTCACAATCCGCACAGCGAAATCGAACGTCCGCTCGCAGATGTCGAATGGCGGCATGGGCGATCACGCGTAGATGGTGCCTTCTATTTAATTGCTTACGTTCGGCGCCTTCTCTTGTTTGCCTTTTGACTTTTTACTTTTACCTTGATCGTCAGTCGTCGAAGTAATCGACCTGAGTCGCCTTCATCTTGTCGGTGATCGGCACCCGGGCGTCGTCCACCAGGTCCTTCACCACTGCCGCGGGCGTGCGCTTCCGCAACCGGCTCTCGGGCTTCAAGATGATCCGGTGCGCCAGCACCGGTTGGGCCACGCGCTTGATGTCGTCCGGTTGGACGAAGTCGCGGGCGCTGATCGCCGCGAGGGCCTGGGCCGTGCGGAACAGTGCGATCGACGCCCGCGGGCTGCCGCCGAGCAAAATGTCCTCGTGACTGCGGCTCGCGTGGACGACTTCGAGGATGTACTTTTTGACCTTGTCGTCGACGTGGACGCCGCGAACCGCTTCCTGGCAGGTCATGACATCCTCGGCACTGACGACCGGCTTGAGGTCGTCGATGGGGTGGCCCATCTGGAGCCGCGAGAGCATCTTGCCCTCTTCTTCCAGGCTCGGGTACCCCAGGGTCAGGCGCACCAGGAAGCGGTCGAGCTGCGCCTCGGGGAGCGGGAACGTCCCCTCCTGGTCCACCGGGTTCTGCGTCGCGATGACCAGAAACGGCGGTTTCAGAACGTAGGTCTGGCCGTCCACGCTCACCCGCCGTTCGCCCATCGCTTCCAGCAGGGCGGCCTGGGTGCGGGGCGTCGCGCGGTTGATTTCGTCGGCGAGAAGGGTTTGCGCGAACACCGGACCGGCGCGGAACTCGAACTCGTTCGTCTTCTGGTTGAAGATGCTCACCCCGGTGACGTCGCTGGGGAGCAAGTCGGGCGTACACTGGAGCCGCTTGAACGTGCAGCCCACGCTCCGCGCCAGTGCCCGGGCGAGCATCGTTTTCGCCACCCCTGGCACGTCTTCGAGGAGGATGTGCCCTTCCGAAAAGTACGCCGCCAGGGCCAGCGTGAGCTGCGGGCGCTTGCCGATGATGACTTTCTCGATGTTGGCGATGATGCGGTTGGCAATGCCCGCCACGTCGGTAGACATAACGTTTTCCGGGAGCACAGCGGATATTCGGGGCCGGGAGTGTTCAACTTACGAGGTTGAAGACGCCCACCGCCGCGGGCGATTCCGATCGTTTCCGCGTTCTCTCCTTTCCGTACCGACCGGAGCGACACATGCGTGCCTGTTTGCTCCTCCTGACTGCGTCCCTGCCGCTGGGCTGTCACCGTTCGGCGCCGTCGGCTCCGGGGGGCTCGAACCAGCCGGCCGGCCCGCCGCTCGTGAAGGTCGTGCGCCCCGCCACCCGGCCGGTGAAATGGGCCATCGAGCAGCCCGCTACCGTTCAGCCGCTCGAGGTCGCGCCGATCGTCGCGAAGCTCCCCGGGTACGTCAAGACCATCGCCCCCGATACGGTTGCCCTCAAGGCGGGCACGAAGCTCCCGGGGGGACAGGCTCCCGTCATCGACATCGGAAGCGTGGTCGAGGCGGACCAACTGCTCGCCACCGTACACATTCCCGAGCTGACGGCGGATGTCGCCGAAAAACAGGCATCGGTCGCGAAAGCCAGGGCCGATTTAAAGCTCTCCGAGCGTGAGCGTGACGTGACCGACGCCCAGGTCACCGCGGGCGAGGAAATGGTGAAGGAGGCCGAGGCCGGGATCGCCCGCAGCGATGCCGATGTCACCCGGTGGAAAGCGGAACTCGATCAGGTGAACGCTCAAATATCGGGTGGCGTGGCGGACATGCAAACGCGGAACGTCATCACCAAGAACTTTGAAACCGCAAAAGCGGCCAAGGTCGAGGCGGTCGCGAAGGTCGCGACCGCTGCCGCTGGCGTCAACGAGCGGAAGGCTCGCCGCGCCCGGGCCCAAGCCGACATGGAGGCCGCCGAGGCCCGCACGAAAGTTGCGGAAGCCGAGTTGGAACGCGCCCGCGTGCTCGAATCATACACACAGGTGAAAGCGCCGTTCCCCGGCGTTGTCACGGCGCGAAACGTTCACCCGGGGCACTTCCTTCAGCCCGCGGGCGCCGGCACCGGCACGGTGCTGTTCACGGTGATGCGGTCAGACGTGGTGCGCGTGTTCGCCGACATCCCTGAAGTGAACGCCGAAAAGGCCGTGGTCGGAACTGCCGCTGCCGTGCGGGTGCCCTCGCTGGGCGGGCGCGAGTATACGGGCAGCGTAACCCGCACGACCGGCGCGATCGACCCTGGGACGCGCACCCTGCGTGTCGAAATCGACATCGAGAACAAGGACCGCGCGCTCAAGCCCGGCGTCTACGCGACCGTCCGGATCAACGCCGAGGCCGGCGACGCCGTGGTGATCCCGGCAGGGTGCGTGCTCCCCGCCGACGAAACGCACTACGCCTACCTGATCGAATCCGGGAAGGCGGTGAAATACCGTGTCCAGCTCGGACGCACCGACCCCGGTACGGTCCAGGTGCTCGGCCGGCGCAAGGCCACCGCAACGGCCGGTGCGTGGGACAAGTTCACCGGCGCGGAGCAGGTGGTTGAGGGGAATTTGGGCGCCCTGACCGACGGGGCCGATGTCCGCACGGAGTGACGATGCCGTTACACCTGACCGAAGCGCAGCTCAACGAGCCGGTGACCGTCTACGCGCGGAACGACTACGCCACGCTCTACCCCGAGTGGACCGTCAGCGAGGCACTCGCGCACATGCGGCAGCACCCGCCGCCCGGGCGCATCATCTACTTCTACGTAGTGGACGACTCGATGCGCCTGGTCGGCGTGGTCCCCACCCGCCGGCTGCTGCTGGCGACCCTGGAAACGCCGATCCGGGACGTGATGATCGCGGGCGTGATCGCGATCCCGGCGTCGGCCACGCTGCTCGACGCCTGTGAGTTCTTCACGATGCACCGGCTGCTCGCGTTCCCGGTCGTGGACGAGCTGCGGCGGCTCGTCGGGGTGATCGACATCGAGGCCTACGCCGAGGAGCTGGCCGAAACCGGCGACTCCGGGGGCGCGCCGGCGACACGGGACGACGTGTTCCAGCTCATCGGGGTGCGGCTCACCCGGGCACAGCAGGCGCGCCCGCTGGTGGCGTTCCGCGGGCGGTTCCCGTGGCTGCTGTGCAACGTCGCCGGGGGCACGCTCGCGGCGATCCTGGCCGAGATTTATCAGGTCGAGCTGAACTGGCAGCACGCGGTGCTGGCGCTGTTCATCCCGGTGGTGCTGGCGCTGGCTGAGAGCGTCGCGATCCAGTCCGTAACGCTCGCGCTCGAGGCGTTCCGCGAAGCTCAACCGTCCTGGCGCGATCTCTTCGCCCGGCTCCGCTCCGAGGCCGCGACCGGGCTCATGCTCGGCCTCGCAACTGGGCTGCTCGTCGGCGCGATTGCGGCCGGCTGGCAGGGGCTCGCGAAGCTATTCCTGATCGTCCTCGGCGGGATCGGGATCGGGGTCACGTGCGCCGCCGTCGCGGGGCTGGCGGTGCCGCACCTGCTGCACCTGATGAAGCGCGACCCGCAGGTCGCGGCCGGGCCGATCGCGCTGACGTGCGCGGACATCGCGGCGCTGCTCGCGTACTTCAACCTCGCCCGGTTGCTCACCTGAAGCCGCGGCCCCCGCGGCGAACACATTTTTGCCTCCTGTGACCGGGTGACAACGCCACTGTGTCGCGGTATCCTCGCGACACCCGCCCGCCCGCCGCAAAGGTCACCGCCATGATTAAGCTCGGCATCCTCGACTTCGACACCTCACACTGCGTCGAGTTCACCAAGCGTTTGAACCACATCGGCAACGACAAGGACCAGTTCGTTGACGGTGCCCGGATCGTGATCGGTTGTCCGGGAACGTCGAAGCTCTCGCCCGAGCGAGTCGAGGGGTTCACCAAGCAGATGAAGGACTTCGGTGTTCCGCTGGTGGACAAGCCGGAAGACATGATCGGTAAGGTGGACGGGGTGCTGATCGAGGCGGTGGACGGGACCGTTCACTACGAGCGGGCGAAGCCGTTTCTAGAGGCGGGTATTCCGTGCTTTATCGACAAGCCCTATGCGTGTTCGGTGACGGACGCGAAGAAACTCGCCGAACTCGCCGCGAAGAAGAAGCTGCCGCTGTTCTCGTCTTCGTCACTGCGGTACGCGCCGGAGGTGGTGACGTTCGCGGCAGACCCGAAGCGCGGGAAGCTGGTCGGGTGCGTGGTGTACGGCCCGGCGTCATTGTCGCCCATCCCGGAGCGGAACGCGGGGCTGTTCCACTACGGGATTCACCCGGTCGAGGTGCTGTACGCGCTCATGGGGCCGGGCTGCAAGCGCGTCACCTGCACCCACGACACCGACACCGACATCGTTACCGGGCACTGGGCCGACGGCCGGATGGCGACCGTCCGCGGCATCCGCAAAGGGGCTAGCGCTTACGGTTTCGTGGGGTTCAGCGAGAAGGGGGTTCAAGCCGTCACAATCGGCACCAAGTTCATTTACCGCGAGCTGCTGAAACAGATCGTGGAGATGTTCCGAACAAAAAAGTCACCGCTCGACATCGCGGAAACGATTGAGCTGGTGGCGTTTATCGAAGCGGCGAACCGGAGCGGCGCCAACCACGGGGCGGGCGAGACGGTTAAGGCGTGACGCGCCGCTGCTCGCGAAGCGCCCGCACAGACTAACAGCCGGAGCGCGGGAGCGGCAAACCTCATTCCTTTCCGCTGGCACCGCACCGGCGCGGCTGATAGACTCGCCCGGGCACCGCACCTGAATATTCGCGCACAACCACACTCCCACAGACGGAGACGCTAGTGAGCAGTTCGTCCTCTCCGGGTCGGAACGAAAAGGTCCTGTTTTGGGCCAGTTTCTTCACACTCATCGCCGCCGGCATCGGGTTCTCGGTGCGCGGGTTCATCCTGAAAGACTGGGGCAACCAGTTCGGCTTCACCCAGAGCGAACTGGGCACCATCACCGGTGGCGGTTTGATCGGGTTCGGTATCGCCATCATTTTCTTCAGCTTCTGTGCCGACCAGTTCGGCTACGGCAAGCTCATGTTGGTGGCGTTCCTGTTGCACGCCTCCAGCGCGATCGTCACGTTCGCGGCCACGCCGGTGTACGGCATGTACGGTAAGGAGGGCGCCTACTGGTGCCTGTACATCGGGATGTGGTTGTTCGCGCTCGGTAACGGGACCTGCGAGGCGGTTATCAACCCCCTCACGGCCACCCTGTTCCCGCGTAACAAGACGCACTGGCTCAACATCCTGCACGCCGGTTGGCCTCTGGGGCTGATTCTCGGTGCGGCGATCGGGCTGGTGTTCAAGTTCTCGCTCCCCGATTTGCGGTGGGAGTTCAAGCTCGGCGTGTTCTTGGTCCCTGTGCTGCTGTACGGGCTCATGATGTTCGGGCGGGCGTTCCCGCACTCGGAGGCGAAGTCCTCCGGCGTGTCGATGGGCACGATGGTGCTCAGCCTGTTGTCGCCGATCTTGCTGTTCCTGTTCGTGCTGCACGCCCTCGTCGGCTACGTCGAACTCGGCACCGATAGCTGGATCGTGAACATCACCGACCGGGTGCTTAAGGACGAGACGAAGGCGCTGCTCGCGTTCATCTGGACCAACGCCTTGATGTTCACCCTGCGGTTCTTTGCCGGCCCGATTGTGGAGCGGATCAACCCGGTGGGGCTGCTGTTCGTCAGCGCGCTGCTGGGCACTGCGGGGCTCTTCATGCTGGGCCAGCCGTTCACCAACGAGGTGTGGCTGTGGATGGCGGCCGTGAGCGTGTACGGCCTGGGCAAAACGTTCTACTGGCCCACGATGCTCGGCGTGATCTCGGAACGGTTCCCCAAGGGCGGCGCGCTGGCGCTGGGGATCAGCGGCGGCTTGGGTATGATCTCGGCCGGTTTGCTCGGCGGTCCGGGGATCGGGTACAAGCAAGACTACTTCGCGGTCCAAAAGCTCAAGGAACTGTCGCTACCGACCTACGAGCGGTACGCCGCGCCGAAAGCGTCCGGGTTCCCGGTGTTCTCGAGCGTCGCGCCGGACGCTCTGCCGCCGGTCGCGGGCCTTGACAACGGTAAACTCAAAGTGTTCGACGACTGGAGCGGCGTGATCGACGAAAGCGGGAACCGCAAGGAAGGCAAAAAGACGACGCTGGAAAGCGACATCGAAACGGTCGCCCGACTCGAAGCCGAAGGGAAACCGGCCGGCAAGGAACTGAAAGAGAGCCTGGAGGGGTTGAAGAAGTGGTGGGACAAGGACGGCCAGGCGAATTACGCGGCCGATAAGGAGAAGCTCAGCGAGGCGCGGCTGTACGGTGCGAAACAGGCGCTGCTCTACACGGCCGTCGTGCCGGCGGCGCTGGCCGCCGGGTTCCTGCTGCTGATTCTCTACTTCATGGTAACCGGCGGGTACAAGCAGGTTCACCTGGAGAGCGAGAGGCCGCACCGGGCTGCCGGCGGCGCCCCGGCCGAGGATTGGGGGCGCTAACGCCCGAGTTGCCAAGTTGACGGATCTCGAGCCGTAAAGTCAAATACCAGCAAGGTTAAGGCCTTCGGCTTTGCGGCTCGCGACCGTCCGACTTGAGAGTTGAGACTTGTCACCGACCCCCTCGCCCGGTGAAATACCGGTGCGATGCTCACTCACGCGACAGAACCGCGAACGTTCACCTTCCTCGGCACCGGCACCTCGATGGGGGTGCCGATGCTCGGCTGCGAGTGCCACGTCTGCACGTCCGACAACCCCCGGAACCACCGCTACCGTTGCTCCGTGCTGGTCAGTAACGCCCGGGGCAACCTCCTCATCGACACCGCCCCGGAGATGCGGCTGCAACTGCTGCGCGAGAACGTGAAGCTGGTCCACGCGGTCGCGTACACGCACTACCACGTCGACCACCTGTTCGGACTGGACGACCTCCGCATCTTCCCGGTGAAGCTCAACGGCCCGCTGCCGATGTACTGCACCGACGAAACCGAAGCGATCATCCGCCAGGCGTTCGCCTACGTGTTCGCCCCGGGCAGCGAGGACTTCCCCCCCGGGATGCTGCCCCGGCTCGACCTCCGGCGCATCGACGAGCGCCCGTTCGAGGTGCTGGGCGAAACCGTGACGCCCATTCCGCTGATCCACGGCCGCTTCAACGTGCTCGGGTTTCGGATCGGAAATGTCGCGTACTGCACCGACGTTAGCCACATCCCCGACCGCAGTTGGCCGCTGCTGGAGGGGCTGGACGTGTTCGTCATCGACGCACTGCGGCCCGGCAAGCCGCACCCGTCGCACTTCGGGCTCGATCAGGCACTCGAAGTGATCGCGAAGGTGAAGCCGAAGAAGGCGTACCTGACGCACATGGCGCACACGATGGAATACGAGGAACTGATGCGGACGCTGCCGCCGAACGTCGAACCGGCCTACGACGGCCTCAAGTTCACGTTCTAGCCGCGCCGCACCCGAGCGACCCGCGAGCCCGGACGCCCTGGTGGCGATGTTCGCGCTTCGATGTTCGAGTACCCCCCCCGGAGAGGTGATGCTTCACGCGATGATTATGGCCGGCGGCGGCGGCACCCGGTTCTGGCCCCGGAGCCGGTCCAAGCGGCCCAAGCAGTTCCTCACGTTCAGCGGCAACCGCACCCTGCTGCAAAGCACGGTCGACCGCGTGTCGGCCCAGATCCCGCCGGAGCGCACCTGGGTCGTCACCGGCGCCCAGTACGCCGACGAGACGGCGGCTCAACTTCCGGAACTGCCGCGCGACCACATCATCGGCGAGCCGGAGGGGCGCGACACGGCCCCGTGCGTCGGGCTCGGCGCCGCGATCATCGCGAAGGCCGACCCGGACGCCACCATCGCGGTGATGCCCGCCGACCATGTCATCGAGCCGGAGCAAGAGTTCCGGCGCGCGCTCCACGCCGCCGAGCAGTTCCTGGCCGACGAGCCGAATAAGCTCATCACGTTCGGCATCCGCCCGACGTTCCCGTCCACCGGGTACGGGTACATCAAGCGCGGCGCGGCCGCGGGTACGCGCCAGGGCGTGACCGCGTCGCAGGTGGAGGTGTTCCGCGAGAAGCCCGAGTTCTCGGTCGCGGAACAGTACGTCGCGAGCGGCGAGTACGACTGGAACAGCGGCATCTTCGTGTGGAAGCCGGGCGCCATCCTTGGTGAGTTGAAGGCCCGCAAGCCCGACATTCACGCGGTCGTCGCGAAGATCGCGGACGCCTGGGGCACGCCGGAGTTCGACGCGGTGTTCCGCGGCACGTACAACCAGGCCGAAAAGAAAAGCATCGACTACGCCGTGATGCAGGACGCGGCCAAAGAGGGCAAGGTGCTGGTCCTCGCGGCGCCTTACACCTGGGACGATGTCGGGAGCTGGCTCGCACTGGAGCGGCGCAACCCGCAGGACGCGAACCACAACACCGTTCAGGCCAACCACTGCGGCATCGACACGAACAAGTGTGTCATCGTCGGAGAGCCTAAGACGGTTATTGCGACCTACGGAGTGAGCAACCTGCTTGTGATCCAGGACGGTGACGCCATCCTGGTCGCGGACCGGAAGCACGAGGACAAGGTGAAAGAGATCGTGGACGCGCTCAAGAAGAGCAACCGCGGGGAGTTCACGTGAGCGCGGAAGCGGAAGGCCCTACGCCCCCTGGCCCCACCTCCCTGAAGGGGAAGGGGGAGACCGGACCTTTGGAGCCGGCTAGCGAATCGAATTCGCTGAGCGGACCAGCCGAGCTCCTCGTCCCTGAAGGGAAGGGACCGGGGGCTGCGTTGCCTTCGTTTCCCTCACGCGGAGCGCTGCTCGGCGTCGACTACGGCACCAAACGCATCGGGGTTGCGGTGTGCGACCCCGACCGCGTCATCGCCTCGCCGGTGGGCACTCAAGCGAACGACACCACCCGCGAGCCCTACTTCCGCGACCTCTGCGCGCGGTCGAAGTTCGCGGGCGCCGTGGTCGGGCTGCCGCTCCACGCCAGCGGCGAAGAGAGCCCCATGTCGGGCGAAGCGCGGGCGTTCGCGCGGTGGCTCTCCGACCTCACCGGGCTGCCGGTCGTGATGTGGGACGAGCGGCACACGTCCTTCGCCGCCGAAAGTGCCTTGCTTGGCGCCGGGCTCACCCGAAAAAAGCGCAAAGAGAAGGTCGATCGGGTCGCGGCGCAGATGATTCTCCAAACCTTCATCGATGCCGGCTCCCCGCCGAACGGGAGCGATTCGGGCGCCGCCGGCACCGCCGCAGCCCCGGAACCGGACGCGAATTGAAACCCGCCGCAGTTTGCCTACGTTAGCGGTTGTGTTGGTGGCTCGCCTCTCTCAAGCCGCCCTTCGCTCGCACCAAATCCGGCAGAGGACGCCTGCATGGCTGGTCGTTCGATCCGTCCGTACACCGTTCTGCCCCGTCTTCCCGACCGGCTCCGCCCGCTCCAAACGCTCGCCTACAACCTGTGGTGGTGTTGGAACGCGGACGCGGTCGCCCTGTTCCGGCGCATCAACCCGGACCTGTTCGAGGCGCTGGACCACAGCCCCATCCGGCTGCTCGGCGCCACCGACCAGAGCCGGTTCGAGGAGCTGGAGCGCGACGACGGGTTCCTCGCACACATGGACCGCGTCGCGGCCGCGCTGGACCACTACCTGAACGCCCCCACGTGGTACCAGGACCGCCACGCCGGCGACGAGGCGCGGATCGCGTACTTCTCCGCCGAGTTCGGCATCCACGAGAGCGTTCCCGTCTACTCGGGCGGCCTGGGCGTGCTCGCCGGCGACCACTTGAAGAGCGCGAGCGACCTCGGGCTGCCGCTCATGGGCGTCACCCTGATGTACCGCGAGGGGTACTTCCGCCAGTACCTCAACGTGGACGGCTGGCAGCAGGAGCGGTACCCGGAGAACGACTTCTTCACCCTGCCGCTCACGCTGGAAGTCGGTAAAGACGGTGCCCCCATCATCGTGACCGTGCCGCTGCCGGGGCGCGAGCTGGCGCTGAAGGTGTGGCACATCCAGGTCGGCCGCGTCCCGCTGTACCTGCTGGACGCGAACATCCCGCAGAACAAGCCCGAGGACCGGGGGATCACGGCGCAGCTCTACGGCGGCGACCACCACACCCGCATCCAGCAGGAAATCATCCTGGGCATCGGCGGCATCCGCGCGCTCCGCGCGATGGGCAAGATGCCGACCGTGTGCCACATGAACGAGGGGCACGCGGCGTTCACCGGGCTCGAGCGCATCCGGCTGCTGATCGAGGAGCACAAGCTCGACTTCGCGACCGCCTACGAGGCGGTGAAGGCCGGGACGTGCTTCACCACGCACACCCCGGTGCCCGCCGGCAACGACGCGTTCCCGGTGCAGATGATCGAGCAGTACCTGGGCGAGTACATGGCGGGCATGGGCATCGACCGCGGCGGGCTCGTCGCGCTCGGCCGCCAGCACCCGGCCAACGAGCAGGAGCCGTTCGGGATGACCGTGCTGGCTCTGAAGCTGGCGAACGTGTCGAACGGCGTCAGCAAGCTGCACGGCAGCGTGTCCCGCCGGATGTGGAAGGAGCTGTGGCCCGAGCTGCCCGCGAGCGAGGTGCCGATCACCAGCATCACCAACGGCGTTCACACGCAGAGCTGGCTCGCGCCCGAGTTCGCCCAGCTCTACGACCGGTACCTCGGCATCCAGTGGGAGGAGCGGCCCACCGACTTCGCCATCTGGAAGCGGGTGGAGCAGATCCCCGACGGCGAGCTGTGGCGGACCCACGAGCGGGGCCGCGAGCGGCTGGTCGCCCTCGCCCGCACCCGACTGCGGGCGCAACTGAAGCGCCGCGGCGCCCCGCCCTCGGAGGTGGAGGCCGCCGACGAGGTGCTGGACCCCGACGCGCTGACGATCGGGTTCGCCCGCCGGTTCGCGACCTACAAGCGCGGCGACCTCATCTTCCGCAACGCCGAGCGGATCATGGAGCTGGTGGCCAGCAAGGACCGGCCGGTCCAGTTCATCTTCTCGGGGAAGGCGCACCCGCAGGACCGCGGCGGCAAGGAGCTGATCCAGCGCGTGTTCCAGCAGTCCCGCAAGTCGGAGTTCCGCAAGCGGGTGGTCTTCATCGAAGACTACGACATGAGCGTGGCCCGGTACCTTGTGCAGGGCGTGGACGTGTGGCTCAACAACCCGCGCCGCCCGCTGGAGGCGTCCGGCACGAGCGGGATGAAGATTTGCGGCAACGGCGGGCTGAACCTGAGCATCCTCGACGGCTGGTGGGTCGAGGGGTACGACGGCGACAACGGCTGGGCGATCGGCGCCGGCGAGGAGTACACCGACCTCCAGTACCAGGACGAAGTGGAGAGCCGGGCGCTGATGGACCTGCTGGAGCAGGACATCGTCCCGACGTTCTACAAGCGCGACGCCAACGGGCTGCCGCGCGAGTGGATCCGCCGCATGAAGCGCTCGGTCATGAGCCTGGTGCCGGTGTTCAACACCAACCGCATGGTCGAGCAGTACACGGAGACGTGCTACGTCCCGAGCCACCGCCGGGCCGCGGCGCTGAGCGCGAACCAGCTCGCCGGCGCTAAAGAGCTCGCGACCTGGCGCCGCCGGGTGTCGTCCGAATGGCCGCAGGTCCGGGTGGAGAGCGTTGAGGCGCCAACCGCGGACACGCTGCGGGTGGGGGGCAGCTTCCCGGTCAAGGTGCGCGTCAACCTCGGGTCGTTCAAGCCGGAGGACGTCGAAGTTCAGTTGTGCCACGGGGTGCTGGACGCGCTGGGCGACATCGCGGACCCCAAGACCGTGGCCCTGGCCGCGAACGGCGGTTCGAGCGGTGCGAGTGTGCTGTTCGCCGGTGAGGTGTCCTGCCGGTCCAGTGGCCAGTTCGGGTTCGGCGTGCGGGTGCTGCCCAAAAACCAGTACCTCGCGCACCTGTTCGAGCCCGGCCTCGTCACCTGGGGCTAATGGATCAGTCGTCGTAACCTGATGCCTCGTGTCAGGTTGCGACGTGCAGTTCGGATGTTGATGCCTGCTCCGGCTACAGTCTTTCTGGCACAGACCTTTCTGTCGGTGCGGCGCGAGAAGGCCGCACCGACAGAAAGGTCTGTGCCACAAGAGACAGAATCGGCCGCTCGCGCCCCGGGGCACGAGCGGCCGATCGCGTTTCAGTCAAGCACCGGCTTACACCGGTGCCGGCCCTTCGGCCTGAGCGGTTACGGTTGTACGGCGGGAAGTGCCCGCTTCGGGTACTCGGGCCGCACGTCCTTCTTCGGTGGGTTCTTCTTCAGCGCTTCCAGCGCCAGTTCGATCGCCTTTTCGAGCTGCGGGTCCTTGCCCGCGATCAGATCCTTCGGCCACATTGTCACGTCGTGGTCCGGCGCCACGCCCTCGTTCTCCACAATGAACCCCTTCTCCGGGTCCCAGATCGCGAAGCTCGGCGCGGTCACCGTGCCGCCGTCCATGAGAACCGGGTAGCCGCCGATGCCCACCAGACCGCCCCAGGTGCGCTTCCCGACCAGCGGCCCCACGCCGAACTTGCGGAACATATACGGCAGCATGTCGCCGCCGGACCCGGCGCCCTCGTCGATAATCATCACCTTCGGCCCGAACACCGCAGCGCT
Organism: Gemmata algarum; assembly: GCF_034097035.1. Classification (NCBI taxonomy): domain Bacteria; kingdom Pseudomonadati; phylum Planctomycetota; class Planctomycetia; order Gemmatales; family Gemmataceae; genus Gemmata; species Gemmata algarum. Next base: position 161,539 of record NZ_JAXBLV010000200.1, on the reverse strand, counting down.
CGGCGACCGGTTGTCGGCCCCGTACCGCGGCGCCCAGTAGCTCGCGAACGGGCGCCGCAGGATGTCGATGTAGTAGTCGGCGATCTGCCCGCCGCTGTTGAACCGCTCGTCGATGATGAGCGCTTCCTTATCGACCTGTGGGAAGAAGTACCGCTTGAAGTCGGCCATCCCGCCGGCCGCGGTGTCGCGCACGTGGACGTAACCCACGCGCCCGCCGGTCGCCTGCTCCACCTTCTTGAGGTTCCCCTCCACCCAGTCCATGTTGCGGAGGTTGTAGTCGTTCGCGATCGGCTCCACCGTCACCGTGCGCGACTTCGTGCCGTCGGCGTTCGGGCCGATGGTCAGTTCCGTCAGCTTGCCCGCGGTGTTCTCGAACAGCGAGTAGATCTCGGTCGGGGCCTTCAGCTCCTTGCCGTTCACCGCGAGGAGGAACTCGCCTTCCTTCACGTTCACGCCGGGGGCGGTCAGCGGCGAGCGCATCGCGGCGCTCCAGTTCAGCCCGCCGTAGATCTTTTTGAACTTGTACCGACCTTCGGCGATCTCGTAGTCGGCGCCGAGGAGCCCGCCGGGCACCGTCTTCCGCTCGAAGGGGCGCTCGCCGTAGCTCGTGATGTAGCTGTGCCCCACCGCCAACTCGGACAGCAGCCACCGGATCACCCGGTACAGGTCGGCGCTGCTCGTGAGGTGCGGGAGGAACACCTCGTACTTTTTCTTCATGGCGGGCCAGTCGGCGCCGTGCATGTTCGGGTCGTAGAAGAAGTCGCGGTTGATGCGCCACGCCTCTTCGTAGATCTGCTTCCATTCCGCGCGCGGGTCGACGCGCACCTCGATGTTCTCGAAGTTGACCTTCCCGTCGCCGCCGGCGCCGCCCGCGGGGCTCGGCGCCGGTGCCGTGGGCAACCCGCCCGGACGGCCGCCGATCGCACCGGTCGGGGCGCCGCCACCGCTACCGCCGCCCGCCGCCGTGATGAACCAGTTCCCGCCCCCGGTGGTGTACAGCAGCTTGCGACCGTCCGGGGTGAGTTCGTACCCGACCACCCCGGCCTGCACCACCGACGCGCGCTTGCGATCGAGGTCGTAGCGGCTCAGGACGCCGCCGCCACCGGGACCGCGCCCGCCTTCACCCGCTTCCGAGCGTGTGATGTAGTACACTTGGCCGGCGGTGCCCGCGCTCAACCCGGCGTAGCTCCCGGGCGGCAGCGGGAACGAGAGGATGCGCTGGTCGATGCCCGCGAAGTCGATCGAGAACGCCGGGCTGTCCTTCTTTTCAGACTTCGGGGTCGGCCGGTCGGACTCGCCCTTCTCCTCGTCGCTCTCGCGCAGGAACGGGCTCGGCAGGTCCTTGTTGAGCACCACGAGGTTGATCGACCAGCGCGGCTGGCGCGAGTCGGCGGCCGACTGGCTGAACCCGTGCTTGCTCATCCCCGTGTCGCTGGAGCCGAGGAAGTACACGTACTTCCCGCCCGCGTCGAAGGCCGGGTCGGTGGCCTCGGTGAGGCCGTCGGTGATCGGCGTGGAGGTGCCCTTTTCCAGCGAGTAGGCGTACACGCGGGAAATCTGCGCCGGGGTGTTGATCGAGTACACCACCCACTTCGAGTCCGGCGACCAGCTCGACGGCTTCAGCCCGCGCCCCAGGCCGTGCTTCGGCTCCACGACCTTCGTGATCTTGCCCGATTCCACTTCGACGTAGAACACGGTCTGCGCGTTGTCGCGGAACAGCAGCTTCTTCGAGTCGCGGGACCAGACCGGGTCGAAGTAGAACCCGTTGCCGCTGAGCTTCACTTTTTTCGGTTCGCCCTTACCGTTTTGCGGAGCGAGGACGAGCTGGTACTCGCCGCCCGCGTCCGAGAAGTACGCGATGGTCTTGCCGTCCGGGGACCACGCCGGGTTGCGCTCGTGAACGTCCGGCGTGTTGGTCAGGACGCGGGCGTCGCCCTTTTCGGCCGGCACGGTCACGATCTCGCCGCGGAACTCCACCGCCACCCGCGACCCGCTCGGGGAGACGCTGACATCGCGAACGTATTTCGAGCCCTTCGCGAACCGGGGGCGCGACTCGCTGTTGTCGATCGCGATGCCGACCTTGAGCCGGGTGGACGCCGATTCGGGCGGGGTGAGCGTGTGCAGGTAGCCGGCCTGCTCGAAGATGAGGGTTTTGCCGTCGGTGTTGATGTCGAGGACCGGGAAGTCGGTGAACTTGGTGACCGCCGTCACGTCCTTGTTGTCGGTGTCGTAGCAGAACACGTTGTAGTCGCCGGCCCGGTCGGAGCGGAAGTACAACTTCTTGCCGATCCAGTTCGGGTCGAGGTCGTTGCACCGGTCCTTGGGCTGCGGGATCTCGACCACGTCGTGCGTCTTCACGTCGTAGATCCAGACGCGCGAGTGGGTGCCGCCGCGGTAGTTCTTCCACTGGGGCGTTGCGTCCCGGACCGGCGTGTAGGCGATGTAATCGCCGTCCGGTGAATAGGCGGCCTCGAACCCCCAGGGGATCGGGAGCTGGGTCGGCATTCCGCCCGTCAGCGGGACCGTGAACAGTTGCGCATAGCGGTTGCTGTACACGTGCCGCGGGGACGAGAACAGCACGCTCTTGCCGTCCGGTGTGAACCCGCGAACGGTGTCGGGCGACGGGTGCGAGGTGAGCCGCGTCGGCGCGCCGCCCGTGATGGGGATGGTGTAAACGTCCACGTTGCCGTCGTACTGGGCGCTGAACGCGATGGTCTGCCCGTCCGGGCTGAACACGGGGTACGCTTCGAGTCCCAAATCGGTCGTGAGGCGCCGCGGGTTTTTCCCGCCGGCGTCGGCGACCCACAGGTCGTCGGCGTAGACGAACGCAATGTTCTTCGCGCTGATCGCCGGCATGGCGAGCAGCCGGGTGTCGCTCTGGTCGGGCTGAGCGAGGGCCGCGGGCGCGTGGCCGGCGAGCGCCAGTGTGAGCAAGCCGAGCCGCAAGGCGTATCTCATATCGAGTGCCTCAATTGAATGGGGAGAGGCTATGAAGAGTGGTCAGCGGACATGATAGCCGCCGCCGGACCGAACGGCGCGGTATTCGCGCCGGGTCCGTGGCGGACGGGGATAGCTCCGGCCTTGATGAGAATGTGCCGACAGTAGATGGATAGGACACGTGACGAACGTTGAGTTCAGACCAGGCGAGCCCAAATCACAGGTTGTTATCGGCGAAAATAACTGTTGATTCGTCAATCGAAATGGATCGATCGCTCGCTCTTGGGTGGCCGCTACCGTTTGACCTTCATTCGTTGCAATCGGACCGCGCGGTTCCCGCCGGGATCGTTCCCCACAACTGCACCCCCGAAAACTGTGAAAGCGAGTACCGACCGGCTCGGCCCATTTCTTCGGCGCGTGGTCGCCAACCCCTCTGCGACGATTAACGCACAGATGCCAATTTGTTGGGCGTGTTTGCCGCGGGTACGACCGCCAACGCCTTCGCCGCCACGCGGGGGGGCGGAGTGGAACGCCCCGCGTGGCGTGGACATCAGCAGACAAGGCGCGCGACCCGACTGCGAACACGTTTATTCGACACGTGCCGTCTTCTGAACGCCGTTAAGCACGGACACCTGGGACGGACATGACTGGGTGTTAAACGGTTCCCCTGCCATCTGGACTGTAAGGAGAAGTTGGTACCTCCGCGGGTGAGTCGGGAGGCATGAACCGTCCGCGGTGGTTGTGGCTCTGCCGAGGTGTTCGTGTCAGGTGCCGAGCCGTCCGAGGGCCGATAACTCGGCGAGAGTTCTGAACTGTGATGAAGCCGACATGCCTTCGGGGACGATAAAGGTGACGGTTGTAGTAGTGGTTGCGAACTTGACCATTCGGACGGATGCGATGTTCCGAGCGGTTCGAGCGTGGGTACTGAGTGCTGCGTTCTTGGCGACCGTGCCGGTCACCGGGACGGGGCAGTGCCCTTGCCGGGTGGCTCACGCGCTCCAACTCCGAACGCCACACCCCGCTTGCGCCTCAGCCGCGAAGCCGCACTGTGAGTGTTGCAGAACCGAGCACGCCGGCCCGTCCGCGACCGATCCGGAAACCGTGCCCAACGGGACCTGTAACGGTCCGTGCGAGCACGGGGCACAAACGGGCACGATTCCCGCCGCGCCAGACCGCACCGACCCTGTGCGCAATGACGCCGGCGCTGCCAGTTCGTTGGTCCCGGCGCCGGTAAGGGCACTCGTTCTTCGCCACGCGGCCGTCGGCGAGCTTGTTCCGGGGCCGCATCCGGGCGCTCGTCTTATTCGCTATTCCTACGCCTTCCGCTGCTAGCACTGCGCGCTGATCGGCTCGCATTTTCCCATTTTGCACGATTCGCGCGAGGGCATTGTGATGCGGGTGTTCAACGTCCGAACCGCCTGGCGAGCGGTGGTGTGTACCGGCGGGGCGACCGCTCTGGCAGTCGGGTGTGCATCGCCCGACCGCGACGACGCGCTCCTGCTGGCGCGCCCGCCGGCACCGGCAAAGGTCACGGGCCGTTCGTCCCCGGTCACCCCGGCGGCCGGTCGCACGCAATCCGTTCACACGGGCGTACAACAGGCGGCGTTCCGAGACCCGGCTCCGTCCGGCACGCCCGGGGCAACCGCTCTGAGCGCCCCGTCTGCACTGGACGACTTCGTTCGGCTCGCGGTGGAGCAGAACCCGCGCCTGTCCAAAGCGAATCTGGCCATCGACGCGGCACGCGGGCGGCACCTTCAGGCGGGATTGTACCCGAACCCCGACGTGGCGGTGAACTGGGACGAATTGGGCGACCGGTCCAGCCCGGACCGGCTCGGCATTCTCACCGCGCCGCGGGTCTCGCAGACCATCGTTACGGGTCGTAAGCTCACGCTCGCGCAGGCGGTCGCGGCGCGCGAGGTCGATCAGGCCGCCCTCGAACTGCTGGGCGAACGGTTCGCGGTGGTCGGCTCGGTTCGGGGCGCGTTCTATGAGGCCTTCACGCTCCAGCAGCGGGCCGAGATCCTCGCAGAGGTGGTGAAACTGGCCGAAGACGCGGCGGCGGTCGGGAAGACGCTGCTCGACAACAAGCAGATCGCCCGGCTCGACCTGATCCAACTGGAGGTCGAACGCGAACGGTTCCGGGCCGAACTCCAGTCGGTCCGCCGCGAACTTCCCGGGGCCTACCGGCGGCTGGCGGCCGTCGCCGGGCAAAACGGGCTCATCCCGGCGGCCGTGAAGGCGACGTTCGACAACCTGCCCAACTACGACCCCGAAGCGACCCGCCAGGCGGTTCTGGAGTACCACCCCCAGGCGCGGTCGGCGCGGGTCGGGGTGGAGCGGGCGCAAGCGGCCGTCCGGCGGGCCGAGGTCGAACCGATCCCGAACCTGACCGTTTCCGCCGGGTATATCCGGCAGTTCGAGAACCGCTCGCACGACGGGGCGGTCGGCGTCAGCCTGCCGGTGCCGCTGTGGAACCGCAACCAGGGGAACATCCGCGCGGCGCGCGCCGAACTCGGCATGGCGATCCAGAACGTCGGGCAAACCGAGAACGAACTGGCGGCCCGGGTCGCGGCGGCGTACCAGGCATACGCCGCGGCCCGCGAGCGCGCCGAGGCGTACCGCAAGGAACTGATCCCCCGCGCCGAGGAGACGTACCAACTGTCGCTGACCGCGTTCAAGGGCGGCCAGTTCGAGTACCTGCGGGTGATCCAGGCCCAGCGGGCGGTTGCCGAAGCGCGGCTGGAGTACAACCGGTCCATCGGCGAAGCGTGGAAGTCCGCTGCGGAACTGTCCGGGCTGCTGATGGAAGAGTTGTGGCCGGTTCCCATTTCTGCGCCTGCCCCGGCACCCGCATCCGCACCCGCCCCCATCCCCGCTCCCGCCGCGCCGCCCAAACCGGGTGCCGGTCCGGTTGTGCTGCCGTCTGACGTATCCAAGTTCCCCTGATGGACTGCTCGGCTCGGTGTTCCAGCAGGACCGGCTGGAGTTCGGCATCGTGCTGCCGGGAAACCCATTCGCTGGGGCACCGACGGGACATCCGCTGCCGACCGACTGCTAACGGACTGGCGGTTCGCTGGGGTGTTGCTACCACCAAGTCGCACGTCCCGAGTCGCGGGTCTCGTTCCGGGGACCGCCGGATTAGCTCTCGTGCCATCCGGATAGTAGAGGGTAACGTCGTCTGGGGGACCGATGCCTGGGTTGGCTCTGTCCCCCCGATCTCGCTGTGCCGCGGGGGTGTTCTTATGTGTAATTACTACCCCAAGCTTGACGGCGGCGGCCGAAGCTTCCATCAGCGCGCTAAACCTGCGAGATGTGCGCCGTGCGCTCACCGCCCACGAACCGGTTGCCAATCGGCGGCGTTGCGCCGGTGCTGAGCACAGAAGGTATCGGCAGCCGCGCCAGTCGATTTAAAACGCACCCGTGCTCGATGCCGTTCTCGGCTAGCTCTTGCGTGAACTGAGCGTTCCGGGACTCGCCGGGCCACCGGCACAGTTATGGAAGGACGCCACTACGTCGACGGGAGGTTGTGTGGTGTTTCGTTGTAGCCAAGTACACCTGCTACACCAGTCGATCGGATGCCGTTTCGATGCGTCTGGTGAAATGATCAATCGGTTTGTGTCGCGATGCAAAAGACACTGATCGTCTGTGTTTGTGTCTATGAGTCATTTGTTTTTCATGATTGGCGTGTGGCACACGGTAGCAGTTGCTCATGCAATACCGGGCGAGCGGCCTTGGACCGCTCGCCCGGTATTGCGGTCACGCCGCGGGTAGGAGTTGGCGCGCAGTCGCGCCGGCGTGTGGTCGAGTATCTTTCGGCGTGTCCGCACGGCCGCTCCTGATCGCGGTGTCGCCGCGCGGTGGCGGTTATATAACAAGGTCGGCACTGGGGGCGCGTCCGCATCTCGCCTGGTGCCACTCCCGCCCGCCACACCGGCTTCATTCGTCCTGCCGCAACAGTGTCGCGCTCGCTCTCCCGCCGAGGTTGGTTCGATGCCGGACCCGAAGTCCCGTCCGTTTCAAAAGCTGCTCGTCGCGAACCGCAGTGAGATCGCCATTCGGGTGTTCCGCTCGGCGCACGAACTCGGCATCCGTACCGTCGCGATCTACTCCCACGAGGACCGGTTCGCGCTCCACCGGTTCAAGGCCGATGAGGCGTACCAGGTGGGTAAGCCGGGCGAACCGATCCGCTCGTACCTGGACATCGAGAGCATTGTTCAACTGGCGAAGTCGGTGGGCGTGGACGCGGTCCACCCGGGGTACGGCTTCCTGTCGGAAAACGCGCAGTTCGCGCGCGCCTGCGCCGCGGCCGGGATCACGTTCGTCGGCCCGCGCCCCGAGGTGCTGGAGCAACTCGGCGACAAGGTCACTGCTCGGGGGATCGCCAAGAAAGCTCAGGTGCCGGTGCTCTCCGGCGGGGAGACGCCGCTCGCCTCGAAAGATGAGGCTCACGCCCTCGCCGAGACGCTCGGCTATCCGGTGATCGTTAAGGCGTCGATGGGCGGCGGCGGGCGCGGTATGCGGGTGGTTCACACCGCCGACAAGTTGCAAGAGGCGGTCGAGTCGGCGCAGCGCGAGGCCGGGGCCGCGTTCGGCATCGCGGACGTGTTCCTCGAAAAGTTCGTCCGGCGCGCCAAACACATCGAGGTGCAACTGCTCGGCGACCGGCACGGCGGGCTGGTTCACCTGTTCGAGCGCGACTGCTCGGTCCAGCGGCGTCATCAGAAGGTGGTTGAACTGGCGCCCGCGCCGAACCTGCCCGCGGACGTGCGCCAGGGCATTCTCGACGCGGCCCTGGCTGTGGGCCGTGCCTGCGGCATCGATAACGCCAGTACCGTCGAGTTCCTTTACGATACCGACGCGCAAAAGTTCTACTTCATTGAGGTGAACCCGCGCATTCAGGTCGAGCACACGGTCACCGAGCAGGTCACCGGGTTCGACATCGTGCGGTCGCAAATCCTGATCGCCTCCGGTCTGCCCCTGAACCACAACCGCATCGGCCTGGAGCAAAGCGCGATCAGCACCCGCGGCTTCGCGATCCAGTGCCGCGTTACCACCGAAGACCCCGCGAACGGGTTCGTGCCGGATTATGGCCGGCTCACCGCGTACCGCTCGAGCGGCGGTCCGGGCATTCGCCTCGATGCGGGTACCGCGTTCGGCGGTGCCGTCATCACGCCGTTCTATGACTCGCTCTTGGTGAAGGTGACGGTTGGCGGCCTGACGTTCGAGGACTGCGCGACGCGGATGGAGCGGTGCCTCCAAGAGTTCCGCGTCCGCGGGGTGAAGACGAACATCCCGTTCCTGTTGAACCTGATCGGGCACCCGCAGTTCCTTGCCGGAGACGTGACCACCCGGTTCCTTGATGAAACCCCGGGCCTGTTCCAGTTCACCGCCCGCCGCGACCGCGCGTCGAAGTTGCTCGCGTACTTGGCCGAGGTCATCGTAAACGGGCACCCGGAAGTGAAGGGGAAGTGTGGCGAGCGGGTGCCGACGGTCGCGGCGCCTCTGGCAACTCCGCGCTTGGCGCCGCGGGCGGAGAAGCCGAAGGGCACCCGCGACCGGTTCAAGGAACTTGGCGCCGCGGCGTTCGCCAAGTGGACCCGCGCGCAGAAGCAACTGTTCGTCACCGACACCACGATGCGCGACGCGCACCAGTCGCTGTTCGCGACCCGGATGCGCACTTTTGATATGCTCGCGATCGCGGACCGGTACGCGGAGCGGCACGCGGGCCTCTTCTCGATGGAGATGTGGGGCGGGGCCACGTTCGACACCGCGATGCGGTTCCTGAAAGAGTCCCCGTGGGACCGGCTCGCGAAGCTCCGGGCGCGCGTCCCCAACGTTCTGTTCCAGATGCTCGTGCGGGCCGCCAGCGCCGTCGGGTACACCAACTACCCGGACAACGTGGTGTACGAGTTCGTCCGGCTGTCCGCGGAAGCCGGCATGGACATCTTCCGCATCTTCGACGCGAACAACTGGCTTCCCAACATCAAGCTCGGCATTGACGCGGTCCTGAAGACCGACGCGATCTGTGAGGCCGCGATCTGCTACACCGGCGACATCCTCGATCCCAAGCGTGACAAGTACACGCTCACCTATTTCGTGAACTTGGCCAAAGAACTGGAGAAGCTCGGGACGCACTTTTTGGCGATCAAGGACATGGCTGGGTTGCTCAAACCCTACGCCGCGAAGAAACTGGTGAAGGCGCTCCGTGAGGAGGTCGGGCTGCCGATCCACTTCCACACGCACGACAGCGCCGGCGGCCAACTCGCCTCGTACCTGATGGCCGCGGAGGAGGGCGTGAACGTCGTCGACTGCGCGTTCGCGCCGATGGCCGGGGTGACCTCGCAGCCGAGCCTTAACGCGCTCGTCGAGGCGACACGGTTTACCGACCGGGCCACGCAACTCGACTTCGACGCACTTCAGGAAACGGCTACCTACTGGGACGGCGTGCGACGCCTGTACGCGCCGTTCGAAACCGGTCAGCTCGCCGGCTCCGCGGAAGTGTACCTCCACGAGATGCCGGGCGGGCAGTACGCGAACCTGTACCAACAGGCCCAGTCGCTCGGTGTGGCGGACCGGTGGGCGGAAGTGGGTCGGATGTACGCGGCGGTCAACCGGCTGTTCGGCGACATCGTCAAGGTCACGCCGACATCGAAAGTGGTCGGTGACATGACGCTGTTCATGCTCGCGAACAACCTGACGCCCGAAATGGTGCTCGACCCGAAGAAAGAGATCGCGTTCCCGGAGTCGGTGGTGGAGTTCTTCGAGGGCAAGCTCGGCCAGCCTCCGGGCGGGTTCCCGGCGGCACTCCAGACCCGCATCCTCCGCGGGCGGAAGCCGCTCACCGAGCGCCCCGGTGCCACGCTCCCGCCCGTTGACCTTGTGAAGGCGAAGGCCGAACTCGAACCGAAGCTGCGGCGCGAGCCGTCCGACCAGGATGTCATCTCGTACGTCCTTTATCCGAAGGTGTTCAGCGACTTTGTGGAGCACCAGGCGAAGTACTCCGACGTGAGCGTGCTGCCGACGCCCAGCTTCTTTTTCGGGCTCGCGAAGGGCGAAGAGGTCAGCATCGAGATCGAGCCCGGTAAGACGCTGATCATCAAGTTCTTCACGGTGGGTGAGCCGCAACCCGATGGCTACCGCGTGGTCTACTTCGAGCTGAACGGCCAGCCGCGCGAGTTCCGCGTCGTGGACCGTACCCTCGGCGCAGGAGTGGTCAAATCGCGCCCGAAGGCCGAGAACGGCAACGCAAAGCACATCGCGGCGCCGATGCCGGGCGCCGTCGTCGCGGTGGCCGTGGCACCGGGTGAGGAGGTCGCTGCCGGGGCCAAACTGCTCACGCTGGAAGCCATGAAGATGGAAACCACCATCTACGCCGATCGGCCCGGGAAGGTGGCCGAGGTGCTCGTCCGCCCCGGGGCGCAGGTGGAAGGTGGCGACTTGGTGATTCGGTTCGAGTGAACGGCCCGTTCCCCGTTGAAGGTGACAACATGCTGCCTCTCGTGTTGGTGCTCGCCTGTGCCGGTGCGGACGCCGCGCCGGTCATCACCTCGCCGGTGGGAACCGGTAAAAAGGGCTTCGCGGGGGACGGCGGACCGGCCGCGAAGGCCGAGCTCGATCAGCCATTTGACGTGGCCTTCGATAAGGCCGGCAACCTGTACTTCTCGGACACGTTCAATCACCGTGTGCGCAAGGTGGACGGGAAGACCGGCACCATCACGACGGTCGCCGGCAACGGGAAAAAGGGTTTCGGCGGGGACGGTGGAAGCGCGCTCGAGGCGAGCCTGAACGAACCTTACGGCATCGAACTCGACGCCGACGGCAACCTGTACATTGTGGACCGGCTGAACTTCTGCGTGCGCAAAGTGGACGGCAAAACGGCCGTCATTTCCACCATCGCGGGCACCGGCGGCAAGACCGGATACGGGGGCGACGGCGGCCCGGCGGACAAGGCCTTGTTCGTTGAGCCGAACGGCTTGTGTCTCGACGGCAACGGTCGGCTGTACATCGCCGACGTGGCCGGACATCGGGTGCGCGTCGTCGATCTGGCAAAAGGCACCATTTCGACACTGCTCGGTAACGGTAAAGGCGTCTCCGCGGGTGACGGCGGGCCGATCAAGGATGCGACGCTCAACGGCCCGCGTGCGGTCGCGGTCGGACCCGACGGGCGGCTGTACGTTGTGGAACGCAACGGGCACTGCGTGCGCGTGGTCGATCTCGCCAAAGGTCGCATCGAGCGGTTCGCCGGTACGGGCAAGAAGGGCTACACCGGCGACGGCACGAAGGCACTGGAGGCGACGTTCGACGGGCCGAAAGAAATCGACATCGATAAGAACGGAAACGTCTTCGTCGTCGATACCGAGAACGAGGTCATCCGAAAGATCGACGCGAAGACCGGCGCAATCACAACCGTTGCCGGGAAGGGGCGAACCAAGACCCCGGGACTCGGTGACAACGGTCCGGCGGCGGGCGCGACGCTCGGCCGACCACACGGGGTCGCGGTCGGCTCGGATGGGGCGCTGTACATCGGCGACACGAACAGCCACCGGATCAGAAAAGTGAAATAGTTCGGTTCGCCGCGGTGTGGTGTCCGCGGGTAAGGTTGCTAGGTCAGGTTGTGCCGGTGTCGGGGGCGCCGAATGGGAGATTCTGCACTCCCGACGCCGAATCTTGCCATATCCCGTGAACCGCTGCTCGTTGGGCCGATGGATCGGGTATCCCGCGTTCGGTGGCGTTCTCGTTAATTCATATTCTGCTGCTCGCGATTTTGACTTAAGCGATGTAGTGACAAGATGTTGTGCCATTCAACAGGGACCTGATTGAAACCGCCCCGGGGCGGGAATCGGAGGTTTTGGACGCGATTTGTGGGTAGCGGCGGACCCAGCGAACCAGTAGTCCGCCGGTAGTACATGTGCCTGCCCGAGGCCCGTTCGAAGCCAATTCGTGGAAACTGGAGCGGCGCTGTAACCCCCGTTACAGCATCGCGGGCCGCCGAGGGCGGTGTTGTTTGCCACACACGTCATCCTTGGGACACCCAAAAGCTCTCGCGTTCGGATTGAGCTAGAGTTGCTCGGATTCCGTCGCGTGAGGTTCACCATGTTGCCCACTGTGGTTCTGCTGGTAGCAGCCCAACCGGCTCCGGTGGAGGCGTTTCGGAAGGCCGAACGGCTTGCCGCTGAGGACCGATTCGGCGACGCCGAACCGCTGTACCGCGCCGCACTCGCTACTGACGACCGGTTTCTCAAGCGCCAGGCGTACAACCGGTTGATGAGCCTCTACGTCCGTTCCGGGCGTCCCGATCAGGCACTGCGCATTGGCGAGGCGTTCCGCGCTTGGCTCAAAACCGTTGGCGACCCCGACGGCTCGGGCGCCCTCGAACTGCTCACCGCGCAGTGTCACCTTGACCTGGGCTACCCAGACGCGGCCGAGGCGCACGTCAACGCCGCGCTGGGTGCCAAACCGCCGCTCGCGTCGCCGCTGATGCTCGACGCCCTTCGGGTCCGCTGCGAAACCGCCGCACTGAAGCGGGACGGTTCTGAGGCCCGGCGGTGGGCCGAACTGGAACGAGCGGCAGCGGAGGCCCTGAAGGTCGCGGAACGCACGCACGCCGCCGCCGGCCGGGTTGCGGCCGCTCGTGTGCTCGCGGAGGCCCTCGCCAAGCGCGGGGACCGCACGGCGGCCCTGGCGGCGTTGGACGGCCTGCCCAACCTGCACGACCAATTGGCCGACCCGGCCGGCCGGCGCGACACCCAACTTCAGCGCGCCAAACTCCTCGCCGCTCGTGGCCAGTTCGCCGGCGCCGAGCCCCTGTTTGCCGAAGCGCTTGCGCTACACCAGAAGGCACAGCCCGAACAGAGGGTCACGGCCGGCGACATCCTCGCTGAGTGGGCCACCGCCGCGGTCGCGGCCGGTAAACCGGCCGACGCCGCCAAACTTCGCGACCGGGCCGCGGCCGAATATAAGGCCGCGCTCGGTGCCACCGCCGACGCCGGAGGGGCGCTGGCCGCGTTCGTGCGGCTCCAGGCGCTGACCCGCTCCGCCAAGCAGTTCGCCCAGGCCCTCGACGCCGCACGCCAAGCGGACGCGCGGTGGTCGGGCGACACCCTTCTGGACGCTCGCCTGAAATTGGACCGGGGGACATTAGAACTGATGGCAGCGGCCCACCCGGCCGCGCGAAAGCTGCTGACCGCGGCCTTGGCCGACCTCGAAACCGCACAGCCGGTGAACCTGCGGGTTCTGCCTAAAGTGCTGGTGAATCTGGCCGCCGCGCAGCTCGGGTGCGACGCGCCGGAAGACGCCGAGGGGGCGCTCAAACGGTGCGCCGAGCTGTACCGCAAGCACAAGCTCCCGCCGGACGCGCTGCGGGTCGAGGCCGATTATCTGTTCGGCGTTGCGGCGTCGCGCCGGGGCGATTTCGCGGGCGCGATCGGGTGCTTCCGGGACGGGCTGGCGCGGTGCGATCTCGTCGGGGCTGACGCCGAAGCGACGCGGTTCAACCTGTGGCTCAACAGCGCGCTGATCCAGAAGGAACAGGGTGACGTTGCCGCCGCGGGCGCGGCGCTGGCCCGGGCCGCGGAGGTGCTCGGCCGGCTCGGCGAGCGCGACGACCTGAGTGGCGTCCTGATCGACGCCGTCCGCGCCGACCTGTACCTGTCGCAGGGGCAGGTGAAGAGCGCCGCCGCGCTGGTGCCGGCGCTCGAAGCGGCCGGCACCCGGGGGGGGCGGCAGAGCGAGTACCTGTGGGCCGCCGCGCGCCACATTCGCGCGCTCGACGCGCTCACCCGCAAGGACCTCGTGACGGCCGAGGCGGTGTGGAACGAACTGGCCGCCGCCCAGCGGGCAACGGGCGACGTGCTGCTGGCCCGCACCCTCAACTTTCTCGGGGTCTGTGCCGAGCTGCGCGGGGCCGACGCGGACGCGCTGAAGCGCTTCGCCGAGTCGCGGGCGTTCCAGGCGGGGCGCCCGCGTTGCCCCCCCGCCACCTGCGCGATCACCCTCTGGCGCCTCGCCGTGCTCACCGACAAGGCTGGAAAACCGCACGAGGCCAAAAAGCTGCTCGGCGAAGTGTTCGACATCGCCGACCGCGCCCGACTGAGCACCTTCGGCGAGGCCGCGCAACGCGCGCAGTTCTTTGTGCAGTTCGCGCCGATGTTCGAGCTGCTCGCGGCGTGGTGCGCCCGCGACGGGGACGGTGAGGGGCTGCTCCGCGTCGTCACCCGCAGCCGCAGCCGCACCCTGCTCGACCAGATGCTGGCCGCCGGCGTGGACCCGCGCGACCGGCTGCCGGCGGACACACGCAAGGAGCTCCTCGAGCGCGAGGCCGGCGCCCGCCGGACCGTGTCGCGGCTCCGCTCGCGGGCGATGCTGTTCACGCCCGAGCAGTCCGACGAGCCGGAGGCGAAACAGCTCGCGGCCGAACTCGAGGCGGCCCAGAAGCAGTACGCCGACGCGTGGCGCGAGATCGCCAACGCGGACCCCATGACGCGCGTGCTCACGGACCCCGCGTTCGCCGAACAGGCGCTCGCGCAGGTCCGCAAGGAGGCGCACCGGGCCGGCGGGGCGCTGCTCACGTACATGGTGGGGCGCGACGCGAGCTTCGCGGTCCTGTCCACAGACCCCGCGGCGGCCCCGCAGGTGTTCAGGCTCGGGGTGGCCCAGGCGGTCGCCGCCGATGTCGGCGAGCCGCCGGCCGGCGGACTGGTCGCGCGGGCCGGGTTCCGCGGGGTCGCGGTGCGGGCGGTCGCCCCGCAACCCGAGCGCCCGCTGGCGGCACCCGCCGAGGCCGTCGCGCTGACGGACGCGGTCGCGGCGCGGCTCGTGAACCACTACCTGCGACAGATCGCCGACCCCTCGTTCAACCCGACGCGGGGCATCGCGCTGGTGTCGCGGACCGCGGGGCAGGGCACCCGGGCGATCGCGGCGGAGGGGATCGGGGACGCTGTGCTGCCCGCCGCGCTGCGCGAGAAGATCCGGGCGAGCGGGGCGAAACGGCTGGTGCTGGTTCCGGACGGCGCGCTTCACAAGTTGCCGTTCGAGGCGCTGCTGCTCTCGGCCCCCGGCGGGCCGCGGTACGCGCTCGACGAACTGCCGCCGGTGTGCTACGCGCCGTCGATCGGGGCGCTGGCGGTGGTCCTGAGCCGGCCCCGCGCGACCGACGCGACGGCCTCGCTCCTCACCGTCGGCGACCCCGCTTATCCCGAAGCGGGCGAGGGTACCAAGCGATCGAGCGGCGGGCAGCTCCCGCGGCTGCCGTACACCGCGACCGAGAGCCGAAAAGTGCGCCAGCACTTCCCCGCCGATAAAGTAGTTGCGCTGGAGCGGGACGGGGCCACCGAGCAGAACGTAGTCGCCGCCATGCCCGGGAAGCGGTTCGTCCATCTGGCGGCGCACGGGTTCGCGGACGAGGCGTTCGGCAACGCGTTCGCCGCGGTCGCGCTGACCCCGCCGCCTCGGGGGAGTGAAGAGCCGGGCAACGACGGGTTCCTGACGCTCCACGAAATCTCCCGACTGAAGCTGACCGGGTGCGAACTCACTGTGCTGAGCGCGTGCGTGACGAACGTGGGACCCCAGCGCCCGCTCGAAGCCGGGGTGACGCTCGCCGGCGCGTTCCTCGGCGCCGGCTCGCGCGGGGTGATGGCGAGTTGCTGGTCGGTGGACGACCGCGCGACCGCCGAGATGATGTCCGGGTTCTTTGGCGCGATCCGTGCGGGCGGGGGGAAGGGAACTGCCTACCCCGAAGCGCTGAGGGACGCCCGGTTGGCGGTGAAACGCACCCCCGGCTGGGAAGCGCCGTTCTTCTGGGCACCGTTCGTGTACGTCGGGCCGCCGGACTGATGGCGAACCCAATTGAAGAGTAACTGCTTCCTGTAGCCGGCCTCTGTGAGGCCGGTGCGACATGACCGAGGTAGCACCGGCCTCACAGAGGCCGGCTACAGAATACGGCGTGGATACGGGCCAATCGGATTCGGTACCATGCCGGCGAACGGGTCCAAAGCGTGCGAGTCGGTTACCGGGTCCGGTCCGCCGAAGAGCTCGTCCGCGCGGCCTCTCAATGGGGAGGGCTCAAATGGCCTCGGGGCCGCGCTCACCGGTGCGGATGCGGATGCAGTCCTCCAGAGGCAGGATGAAGATCTTCCCGTCGCCGATGCGCCCTTCCGGTCCCGTGCGGGCCGCATCCATGATCGCGTTGACCGTCGGTTCCACAAAGTCCTCGTTGACCGCGATTTGCAACTGCACCTTGCGCAGCATGTTGACGGTCAGCTCGTGCCCGCGGTACACCTCCGTGTGCCCCTTCTGTCGCCCGAAGCCGAGCACGTCCACGATGGTGAGCCGGAACACTTCGACTTTGTTCAGCGCCTCTTTCACGGCGTCGAGCTTGGACGGCTGAATGATGGCGAGGATGAGCTTCATGATTCGGACCCGGCGGACGGAAGTGGACGCGGCGCGGTTCGAGGACCCCGCGGTTTGTGTCCAGAATAGCAAACCGCCCGTTGAACAGCGCGGCGACAACCGTTTGGCACCGCCGACCGATGTCGAAACGGTTGAGGGGAGCGCCGTCCCACTTGGCACGCTCTGTTTCCGTGACAGCGAGTCCGAGAACCGATCCGGTGAGCCAGCCCCGCGCAGCACGGGTACGGCTCGCTCTTACTCCCTGCCGAACTACTTTTGAACCGGACGTTGTTCGCCCTTCACGGGTACGAGTGCGTTTTTGTCGATGTACACCACATGCACGCGCGACTTGGTGAACTTCGTCGGCACGGGCCACGGCAGTTCCACGCTTTCGGTGTAGTAAACGCGGCACTCCCAATGCTGAACCCAGAGCCGCGCCGGAGCGATGCCCGGGTCGAGACGTGTCGGGTCCACCGGGTCCAGGCGGTCCTGGATTTTCTGCTTCACGATCATGATGTCTTCCCGGACGGCCCCGGCCGCAGGCTTCGGGAGCGCGCGGATCACCTCTTGGTCCGTCGGCTCGTCGCCTAGAACCCGTGCCTCGGCGGCAGCCAGCTTCTTCTTCAGCGCTTCCACCTCGCGCCGCAGTCGCTCGTTCTCCTTTTTCAGGTCTTCGACAGTCGCGCTTGCCGACGTGGGCGGCTCCGCCCCAGCCGGGGCCGCCGGCGGTCCGACCTGTCCGACCTGTCCGATCGCTGTCCCCAGAGCGGCCGTCGTCACCAGAGCCAACAGCACCAGCTTTGCCTTGAACAATCCCATCGTGTTCCCCACTTCCTGTGAAAGGGCGACGGCCGCTGCGACCGCCGTAGTCGGAGTGCCCAATGCAAGTTTGGCGGCCGCGGACGCGGTTGCGGTTACCAGAGCCGCGGGGACCGTTCCCAGAGACACGGCCGGGAACATCACCCCGCGGGCGGTGAGTCCCGCGCGGAGCCGTTCCTTGGCCCGCGCGAGTCGGGACTGGAGTGTGCCGACCGGGCAGCCGAGTTCCCGCGCCGCGTCCGACTGTGCTCGGCCTTCAAGGTGGCACAGAACGAACGCGTCGCGGTACACCACCGGGAGCCGTTCCACCTCGCGATCGAGTGCCGCCCGCCAGTCGCACGTGTCTGGGCTCGTGATGGTAACGGCTTCCGGCCGGGCCGCACGCCGCTCTCGGGCGGCGCGCCGGGCGGTTTCGCGACCGAGGCGCGTGCTGGTTCGGCGTGCCACCCGGTACAGCCACCCGGCGAGTGATTCCCGGGACCGAACCTCGCGGGCGCGCCTCACAAGCACGAAAAACGTGGCCTGAAATGCGTCGTCCGCGTCGATGTCGTTGCCGAGTACCCGCCGGCACACGTCACGTACCATCGGGCCGTGTCGCCAGATCAGAGTCTCGAACGCGGCGGCGTCCCGGTTCGCCGTGAAGCGCTGAAGGAGTTCGCCGTCCGCGAGCTGCGCCAGACGATCGTTCGCGACCGTCCGGTTGAGGTGGTGAACGAGGCTGGAAAGCTGGCGAACCACGCTAGACCTCCGTTTCATCGCCGTTCTACACGGATAGAGCCCGCGAAGGGCGATCGCCGTCCCGAAATTCGGAAAACACGACACGACCGGCCATAGTGGTTCGGGCGGAAGGGCTCAGCAAGAAAGGCGTTGCGGCTCTGGTGTCGGAACAGAGGGTTACCAGTTCGTCCCCCAACCGGTGCGGTACGCGGTCGGAGCGTGTGGCACGACCTGGGGCGGATGATACTTGTCACGAGCGGGAGCATCACGGGACGGAGAGAAGTGCGTGAGCGATTGGGAGATACGAGGCGAGGGTTGGGCGCGGGCGTCAGCCGATGCGAGTGGCTACCTGCGCGTCGGCACCACGGTTTCGCCGTGACTGGCGTACTCCGGCCCGACGGCGTAGTTGGCAAACCTGAGCGAATACGCCCCCTCAAACCATTCGCGGATGTGGGGCACCGCGCCCTCGTCGAATGCCGGCCGCACCGCCAGCGATGGCCCGTAAGGCACCACGCGAATTTCCCCGTGCTCGACCACCAAGTCACCGGCCTTGAACACGAACCGGGGTAACTCGAACATCGCTTTGAGGTCGGCCCCCGGCGTGTACACGGTGATGTCCGCGTCCGCACCGGCCCCGAGGTGGCCCTTGTGCGTGAGCCCGAGCATCCGCGCCGGGCCGGCGCGCGTGACAATGGCGATCTCGGAGAGCGTGTACTCGCGCTCCAGGTCGGGAAGGGTACACACGGTACGCAACTTCTCGGGCAGACGCTTCAGCACCTCGCGGCGGTAGTCGCGGCTCATCAGGAGCGCGCAGATCTCGGGGTACGCCAGGAACGAACCGCCGTTGGGGTGGTCGGTGCTCATCGCCACCCGCCACGGGTCTTCCACCAGTAGATACCACTCCAGCCCGATCGCCCACTGGAGCGCGTGAACGAAGCTCTTCTCCTTGTACTCGATGGGCACGATCCCGCACCCGCCCTCGCACTCGGTGTCGCCGTTGAACCACTTCCGGCCGGTCACCTTGTGCAGGAAGTGGCCGAGCGGACCGTCGCCGGTCATGGACGTGGTTTCGCCGAACATCACCTGGCCCACGTCCACGGTGACGTTCGGGTGTGCGTTGACGTACTCGGCGAGTTGCGGCACCTTCGAGCAGAACGTCCCCTGGTCGTCCGGCCCGCCGCCGTAGCTGTGGAACTGGATGTGCGTGAAGTGGCCGCGGTGCCCCTCGACCGCGCGCATGGTGTCGAGGGTGGTGGACCAATTGCCCGGCATCCCGAGCTGGTTGCAGTGGATGTGCGCGGCGTGCGGGAGCTTCAGCTCGTCCGCCGTGCGCGCGACCGCGTTCACGATCGCGCGCGGGGACACGCCGAAACCGGGAACCACGTCATCAAAGTGTGCGAGTCCGGAGCCGCCCTGCTTCCAGATCTCGACGCCGCCGGGGTTCACCACCTTGAGCGCGTAACCGCGGGTGGCGTTGAGCAGCCACCCGCAGAAGGCGCGCGCCCGCTCCGGCTCCCCACGCCCGAGTTGGTCCATCAGGTAGTGGTTGTTGCCGACCAGGACGAAGAAGCCCTTGTCGATCACCGGCGTGTCGTGGAACTCTTCGTGCGTGTGGCGCGCGCCGAGCGGCGGGATCGCCGCGTCGAACACCGTGGTGTACCCCAACCCGGCGTACAGGTAGCCGGTGGTGAACGTGGTGGGTGTGCTCCCCAGCGTGCCCGACCGCAACAGGTCGGTGCGGAGGAACGGCGTGTTGTCGCGGCGGTCTTCCGGTCGTAGCTTCCGAGCGACATTCACCTTCGGGCCGGCGATGTGAGCGTGCATGTCCACGCCGCCGGGCATGACCACGAGGCCCGAAAGGTCGATGGTGCGCGCCGGGTGGACAGTCGGATCGGTCGGCGGTGCGACGACCTTCCCGCCGTCGATCCACAAATCGCGGACCTCGCCGTGAACACCGTTCGCGGGGTCGTACACCGTTCCGCCGGCCAACTTCGTGAGCGCCATGACGGCAGTTTACCACCGGGAGGAAAACAGGAGAGGGGCTGCGGAAAATGCGGCGGGGCGCCACGTGGGCGCCCCGCCGGTTTGTCCGCCGTCTCTCTTCCGCTACTTCTTCAGCACCGCGCAGAAGTCGATTTGGTACTGGGACAGTTCCGGCCGCTTGCTGATATCGGTCACGAGCTTCTGAGCTTCGGGCGCGGTGCGCACCTCGAAGCACACCATAATCTTCTTCGTGCCGGACCAGCGGACCTCGACGCCCTCGGCGCGGTCCTGGCACAGTTGCCGGATCAGGGTTTCGATCGGGTCCGGACCGGTCTCACCCATTTGTGCTCGCGCCACGATGGGCTTCGTGTTCGCCGCACCCGACTTCCAGGCCGGCACGGTGGTCGGTGCCGCGGCCAGCGGTTGCGCGGGACGGCCTCCTGCGGGGGTCCAAGTGCCCGGGGCGGGGTGAGTCGGTTCCGGCGCAGCCTGCCACAGGTGCTCATCGCGGCGCGGCTCAGGCTTCGGCTCGGGCCGCTTCGGTTCTTCCGGTTTCACTTCCGTCGTGAGCGAGATCGGGAGCGGGCTCGGCACCGCTACCACCGGTTTCGCCGGTTCGACCGAAGGGAAGGGGGGCGCGGCTTCCGCGGCCGAGGGCATGTTCGGTGATGGCGCGGCCAGCGGCTGAACGGTCGGCGGGACGAACGCGACCGGTTCGGATTTCGGCGGTGCCGGGGGAACGATCGGGTCCGGCTCGCGAACGACCGGCGGCACGACCGGTGCCGGGGCCGGGACCGGCATCATTGCCACCGGAGTGGTCGCCGGCGGCGTCAGCGCTGTTGTCGGCGGCGGCGTGAGTTTCGGCACGTTCACCGGCGGCGGGGGCGTGACGAATTTCGACTCCGCGTTCGCAGACGGCTTTGGCGGTTCCGGTCGTTCGACCGGCAGCGGGCGCGGCTGCGGTTGTGGCTGCACCTGTGCGGGCAGTTGTTGCTGAACCGGTGCGGCGGGCTCAGACGCCGAAGCCACCGTTGTGGCGGGTTTAGCGGTGGCGTAGGCGGGCGGGTCGATGCCCGGCGGGTTGCGGAGCGGGTTCATCACCGGCACCGGGAACGCGCCGGGCGTGGCTCCGGTGATCGAGTACCAACTCGCGGACGCCTTCGGGTACTGACCAGTGGGCGCGAACTGGTTGGCGCCGGGAGTTACCGTTCCCCACCCGTACCAGCGGTACGCGGGCGGGCCGGCGTACACCGGTGCGCCGTCGGCGGCCGTACCGCGGAACGGGGTGTTCGCGGTCGGTTGCTCGGGCGGTTGGGGCGCCGACGCCGGCTGCGCGCGTCCCGCGCCTTTGAGCTTGTCCAGCCCCTTTGGCGGCGTGAACGGGTCTTCCCGGTGTTCGGCCGAGGCTGCCGCCGGGGACAGCGGGCGCACGTTGTTGCTCCGAGACGCGCTGCCCGCGGCCGGGAGCACACCCGAATCAACTCCGCTGAGCCACGCCGGGCCGCGGGTGTCGGCCGGCGCTTTTCCGGGCCGCGCGACCGGCGTGGTCGGGAAGGATGACGGTGGGAACTCTTCGGACGCGCCCCGCGCCACGGTTCCCGCCGCGGTTTCGTTCGGGCCGAGCGGTTCGGGCGGCCGGAACGACGCGCCCCGGGCACGTGGCGGTTGCGCGCTGGCCACTGCCACGGACAACCCCAGCACCGCGATTACACCCACGATCGTCCGCATGGCCTCGTCCTTGAGAGTGCAGTGCCGCATTCCGTTGCCTGCGCCGCGAGTCACTTAGCGCCGGGTGGTGCCCACACCCGCTAACCCCGGGCGCATCCCGCCGCGGTTGTTCGGCGACGGGAAGTAGCCCCCAGTGCTGTTGAAAGCGGTCGGGTGGCCGGCGGGCGGGAGCACGCTCCCGGGGGCCGCTTCACGGGGCTGGAGCGGGTCCGGGGCGTTCACCATTTGCGGGAAGAACAGCGCGCGCTGGGCGCCGCTGCTAGTGAACGGGGCGCCCAAACTCTGGCCCGTGCCACCCACGGTGCCCGGGCGGACGCCGTAGTAGTAGTTCACCGCCGGACTACCCCCGCGGAGCAGGTTCAGGTACGGGCTCAGCGGCTGGTTCGCCGGATTGTACACGTTCGGCATCGCCCCCGGCGGCTGGTAGTAAGGTGACACGGGGTACTGTGCGGACGCGGTTGCGCACGTCACGAGCCCACCCGCTGCGATTAGCACGAAGCGCATCATGTGTGTCCCTCCTACGACTCGGTTACACGGTCGCCTGTATTCCCGGCGAACCCTGTGCCATCCCGCCGTTTTCGCTCCCCAGCCGTTTCATCGCCCGGTTCGGTTCCGCAGCCTTACTAATTGTTGTTGTTGAACCCGTTTCCGCGTCCGGCGATGTTGTTGATGGTGTTCGACCCGAGCAGGGTGATACCGAACACGCGCTCGACCGGTGCGAACAGCCGGGCCATCGTGCGGTCGATGGTCACCAGGCGCTGAGCCTTGACGTAGATCCGGTCGCCGGGGAGCACCTGATAGTTCGTGTGACTGATACCGTGCTGGGTGATGCCGACCCAGTCCACCGGCAGGAGCTGCCACGGCTGGCCGGGGTGCGGGGTGCGTCGCGCGATCCAGATGTTCCGCTTGCTCGCGACATCCGGCAGTCCGTTAATATTGGCGAGGGCGTCCAGCACGGTTTCGTTGCCGGCGATCGGGAACGGGAACACCTGCTCGCCGAAGCCGCCGCCGTCGGTGATCACGTAGTAACGCTTGCTGTTGTACGCGATCACGTCAACAATCACGATGATGTTGTTGGGTTTTGCCGTCAGCTTTTTCAATTCAACTTGCTGTACTAGATGCGCCCGGATCGACTCGGCTGCCTGATCGAGCGTAAGTCCTGCAACCGGCACGGTTCCCCAGAACCCCAGACCGACCGTGCCGTCTGGCCGAACCAGGAACTGCCCGGAAATGGGTTGCACAGAAAGCCGCTCGGTGGCCTCGACCGTGATCGGCTTCTTTTTGGTATCTGGATCCTCGTAAAGGATGTCACCCTTTTCGTTCGTCTTTGGAATCTCGATTCGCTGCACCACCTCGATGAGCAACTGGTCTGGTGCCTCAATCACATACGGTGGCAGGACGATCTTGTCCAACTCGCGGGGCACAGTACCCGTCGGGGGTACTTGGATTGATGCGTTAGAGTTGTGCGGCATCGGCGGGGTGCCGAAGTAGTCGCGGGGCGACCCGTGCATGCACCCGACCGTCGAAAGAAGCAGCCCGGCGACGACGAACACACTTTTCCCGCGCCGAACGCTCATGGTCACTCCTCCCGCACCCTGAACCGGATAACGGCTCCCACCGGCATCACTGGTGTTATCGGCGCCACCAGAACCGTTCCTGAACGAAACCGTCCGGATCGTGAAGATCGATTCAAGTCGGGTCGCCGGCGCAAGGTGCGAGGGTTGGGTTCGATACCTGTGGTGAATCGCAATTCTTCAACGCCATGAACCGCGCTCAGGTTGTGAGTGAATTTGTGCGCCGGCGTGATGCGATTTCTCGCGGAGTAGTGAATTCGAGATATTCGGTCCCCTTCAAACGATCCCGTACTACGGTACACCGCGAAAAACGGCGAGGCGTGACCGCAGACACGCCGCGCCGTAGCGAGGGGAAAACCTGACATGGCCGGGCGATCCGACCCGACCCCGCTGCCCGCGGGTACCGACGCGACCCTTCTTCACCGGTACCGAACGGGTGACGAGACCGCCGCGACCGACATCTACGTGCGGTACGCGCAGCGGCTGCGCGCCCTCGCGGGCCAGTACTGCACCCCCAACTACGCCGGCCGGTTCGACGCCGACGACGTGATCCAGTCCGTGTTTCGTGCCTTCTTCCACGGCGCCCGGCACCGCGACTACGACGTTCCCCCGGAGGGGGAGTTGTGGGGCCTGCTGATGGTGCTGGCGCTCAACAAAATTCGTGCCCTCGTCGGGCGCCACCAGGCCGACAAGCGCGCCGTCCGGCACACCGCCTCCGTGAGCGACCTGGACTCGCACGCCGCGCTGGCCGCCGACGACTCCGCCGCCGCGTTCTTGCGCCTCGTCATGGACGAGCAGGTCGAGGCGCTGCCGGAGTCGAACCGCACCATCATCCGGCTGCGCACCGAGGGCTACGAGGTGGGTGAGATCGCCCAGGTCACGGGCCGGTCGCGCCGCACCGTCGAGCGCGTGCTGCAAGACTTTCGTGCCCGTCTGTCACGCAGCGAGTAGACCACCGGGAGCCGTCCCCACGTGAAATTCTCCGTCGCCACGCACTCGCTTTCGGCCGAACTCGCGCACCGGGTCGAGGCGTTCGAGCTGGCTCTCGAAACCGACCCGCGCGCGGACTTCGCGCGGCAGTTGCCCGCGGTCGATCACCCGCTGTACCTCGCCGTGCTGGGCGAGTTGGTGCGCGTCGACCTGGAACTCGCCTGGGCGCGAGGGCGGCCCAAACGGGTGGCCGAGTACACGGCACGGTTCCCCGCGGTGCTCACCAACCCCGCGCTACTCGCGGCCGTGGCGTTCGAGGAGTTCCGGCAGCGGGTCCGGGCCGGCGAGGCCCCGCGCCCGGAGGAGTACGCCAACAAGTACGGCGTGCCCACGAGCGGGTGGGCCGATGTCGGTGTCGAGGTTCAGACCCCGCGACCGGGCTCAATGAGCGCGGTCGACGCGCCGACCGACCGGATCGTGGCGCCGCAGCCGCGGGACGAGTTCCGCACCGCCGAGGTGCCGCAACTCCAACGGACGCAGGATCGGCTCGGCGCGCCGCCCCTGCCGAACGCCCGCGCGCAAGCCCTGGCCGAGGCCGACGCGCTGTCCGACTGGCAGGACTCGGTGTCCTCGCTCCCGGACGTGGGCACCGATTTCGTTGGCTTCTACCTCGCGAAGGAGCTCGGGCGCGGGGCGTTCGGGCGGGTGTACCTGGCGCGCCAGGGGGACCTCGCCGGGCGCCCGGTCGCGCTCAAGGTGGCGCGCGGCCTGGGGGCCGAGTCGAACACGCTGGCGCAGTTGCAGCACCCGAACATCGTTCCGATCTACTCGTACCACAGCGCCGGCCCGTTTCAGGCGGTGTGTATGCCGTTCCTGGGAGGCACCACGCTCGCGGGCGTGGTTCAGAGCTTGAGCCGGCGCGCGAGCGTGCCCAGCTCGGGGAAGGAGATTCGCAGCACGCTCGTCGGCGGGCGGTTCGATTCGTCCACACGGACCGGATCAGTGGGGGGATCGGTCGTTTACCCCCACGAGGTGCCGGCGGCGGCCTCGAGCGCGCCACCCGAAGCCGCCGCGCTGGGGGCCGCAGAGGGGTGGGCTCGGCTCGATCAGTTCCCCTACGTTGAGGCGGTTCTGGCGATCGGCGGGCAACTCGCGGACGGGCTGGCGCACGCGCACCGGCGCGGCATCTTGCACCGCGACCTCAAGCCCGCGAACGTGCTCCTGGCCGACGACGGGCGCCCGATGCTGCTCGACTTCAACCTCGCCGAAGACACGAAGTTGCGCGGCTCGGCCGAGCGCGCGATGATGGGCGGCACCCTTCCGTACATGGCGCCCGAGCACCTGGAAGCGTTCCGCACCGGCGAGGGGACGCTCGACCCGCGGTGCGACGTGTACGGGCTCGGGGTGATTCTGTTCGAACTGCTCACCGGCCGGCACCCGTTCCCGCTCCGCCGCGGCTACCCGCGGGTCACCGTCCCACAGATGATTGCCGACCGCGCCGCCGCGCCGTCGGTTCGAGCGCTGAACCCCGCGGTGTCACCGGGCGCCGAAGCGATCGTCCGGAGGTGCCTCGCGCCGAACCCGTCGGACCGGTACCAGCGGGCGGATGACCTGCGCGAGGACATCGACCGGCACCTCGCGAACCGCCCGCTGAAGTTCGCCCCCGAGCCGTCGGTGCGGGAGCGGGCACGCAAGTGGGCGCGTCGGCACCCCCGCCTCACTTCGTCTGCCAGCGTCGCCGCCGTTGCCGGCGTGGTGCTGACGCTCGTGGTGGGCGCGGCGGTCTACTCGCGCGAACGCACCCGGGACGTGGAAGCCCGCGGGCGGTTCGCCGACCACCAAGCCGCGTTCCGCGACGCGCAGTCGTTCCTCGACGACCAGACGCGGTCCGAAGGGCGGCTCGACGAGCGGCTCGCGAAGCTCCGCGGGGTGCTGGACACGTATGGCGTGTCGGACGATCCGTTCGTTTCTGACGAGTGGCGACACATGGCGGCCTTCCGGCGCCTGTCCGAGGCCGACCGCGATCAGGTGTGCGGGAACATTGGCGAAGTGTTTTTCCTGATGGCCCAGGTTGCGCTGCTCCAGGCGTCCGGCGGCGATGGGGCGGAACGGGCCGCTCAGGTGATACGGGCGAACAACTGGCACGCGCTGGCCGCGAGCTACGGCGCCCACCGCCTCCCCCGCGCGATCGGCGAGCAGCGGGTTGCGCTGCTGGAACTGAAGGGGGACCGGGCGGGCGCCGAACGGAGCCGGGCCGAGGTCGAATCGACCCCACTGGACCTGGCCCGTGACCTGTACCTCGCCGGTAGCCAACTGACTCGCAACGGCCGCCACGTGGAGTCGCTCAAGCTCCTCCAGAAGGCGACCCAGGCCGACCCCGAGAATTTCTCCGCCTGGTTCCTCCGCGGGACCGCGCACCTCGCACTTGAGCAGAACGACCTGGCCGCGATGTGCTTCGGGGCGTGCGTGGCCCTGCGCCCCGACTTCGCCCCGGCGTGGATGAACCGTGGGTTGGCGTTCTTCCGGATGCGGCACTTCGACAGCAGCCGCGACGACTACGACCGCGCCTTGAAGCTGGACCCGAAACTGGCGGAGGCGTACATGCAGCGCGGCCAGTTGCGTGAGGCGGCCGGCGACAGCACGGGTGCGATCGGAGATTACACCCAGGCGCTCGAGACCGGCACCGCCCCGGCGCGGGCCTATTTCAAGCGCGCGACCGCGAAGTTCCGGGCGGGCGATCGGGACGGCGCGAAGGCCGACCGCGAGGCCGGGTTCCGGGTCACGCCGACCGACGAGTTGAGCTGGGTCGCGCGGGCCGAAAACCGCTGGACGGAAGACCCCACGGCTGCCCTCGCCGACGCCGACGAGGCACTGAAGGTGAACGGTCGGTCGGTCTTCGCCCTTCAGATGAAGGCCGCAATCCTGTCGGAGGGTCTAAAGCGCCCGGACGAGGCGCTGAAGGTGCTCGACCGCGCGGTGGAACTGCACCCCGACTACGTTCCGGCGCGGGCCGGGCGTGGGGTGCTGCTGGCCCGCGCGGGGAAGCGCGAGGAGGCGCTCCGCGACGCCCGGGACGCGCTGCGGCGCGACACCCACGCTCCGAACCTGTATCAGGTGGGGTGCATCTACGCGCTCACTGCCAAAACACACCCCGACGACAAGCGCGAGGCCCGCAAACTTCTCTGGGAGGGGCTGAAAACCGGGTTCGCGCTCGACCTCGTGGACACGGACACGGACCTCGATTCGTTACGCGACGATCAAGACTTTAAGGCTCTGGTCGCAGACGCGAAGGCGCTCAACGCGCCGCGGTCCGAGAAACGGTGAATTCCGTGGCGGGTGACCGCCCCTGGGCGTCTTTCTCCGGTACACCGCGGTTGTTTTGGCGGTGTACCGCTCCCTCGTCCGCCGCCCGTAGCGAGCACGCGATGACCCCGGTACCGAAGATCGGCTTTTCGTTCGAATACCTTGAAGACCGCGCCCTGCCGTCTACGTTTGGCGTTCCCTGGGCCGACCCCGAGCACCTGACGCTCAGCTTCGTCAACGACGGCACCCGGACCTCACTTGGGGCCAGTTCGCTGGCGCAACTTCTCGGTTCGAGCAGCACGAGTGCGGAGTGGAAGCGCGAGATCCTTCGCGCCTTCCAGACCTGGGCGGTGAACGCGAACATCAACATCGGGCTCGTGTCCGACGGCGGCCAGGCGCTCGGCGCGGTCGGCGCGGTGCAGGGCGACACGCGGTTCGGGGACATCCGGATCGCCGCCGCCGGGCTGTCCCCGGACGTGCTCGCGAGCGCGGCCCCGTTCAGCTTCACCGGCTCCACCCTCAGCGGGGACGTGGTGCTGAACGCGAACGCGCCGATCGGCTCGCTGTACGACCTCTACTCGGTGCTGCTGCACGAAGCGGGGCACGTGTTCGGGCTCGACCACGAGCATGAGGGACACGCCTCGGCGATCCACACCGGGTACGAGTACCAGACCGGGCTCAGCGCCGAAGACATTGAGCACCTACACGAGCTGTACGGCACCCGGACCCCGGACACGTTCGAGGGGGCCGGCGGGAACAACACCGCCGCCCGCGCGAGCACGATCCCGCGCAACTCGGTCACCCAGTTGCTCGCCACCGCCGACCTGAGCAGTCCGTCGGACGTGGACTACTACACGTTCACCGCGCCGGCGCTGACTTCGTGGCTCAGCAACGTGACGGTGCGGCTCAAGGCCGCCGGCCTAAGCCTGCTGACCGCGAAGGTCACGGTGTACGACGCCGCCGGGCGCGTGGTCGCGAGCGGGGCCAGCACCGACCCGCTGAGCAACGACATCACGCTGACCTTCAACCCCGGCCTGCTGGGCGGGAACTACACGATCAAGGTGGAGGGCGCGAGCGGCAACGTGTTCGATGTCGGCGGGTACAAACTCGCGGTGGACTTCCTGTCGATCGGCGGGCTGCTCTCGCCGATCACTACGACGCTCACGGGCGTGCTCGACGGGCACACGGACGACGCGCTCGCGAGCGCCCGGGCGCTGCAAACCAACACGGGGGCGGACGCCCGGTTCGATGCCGTCTACCGCGGCGTGATCGAGGACCGGTTCGATGTGGACACCTACAAGGTGCGTGCGCGGGGGTTCGCTCCGGGCGCCGCGGTCACGCTGAACGTGATGGTCTGGGCGCTGGACGCGAACGGCGTCGATCCGCGTGTGCGGGTGTTCGATGCCGCCGGGAACGCGGTGGCCTTCCAGGTGCTGTCGAACGACCGGGGACTGTTCAGCGTGCAGGTGCTGAACGCGGTCGCGGGCCAGGACTACTACATTCAGGTTTCCGCGCGGGAAGGGGCGGCGAAGACGACCGGCAGCTACTTCATCGCTGCCGACTTCAACCAGCTCTCGCCGCTGGTGTTCGACGCGGTCGCGGGCGGCACCACCGCCCCCGGCGCCGCGACCGCGGGCGAAACGCTTCAGCTCAGCAAGGCCGGAGTGTTCCAGTTCGCGCTCGGCGCCCAGACCGGTGCCGTTGGCGATACGGTCACGATGACCGTTTACGACGAGGACGGTAACGTGGTGTTCATGCTGACCGCGCGGGTCGGGCAGCCGCCGGTGACCGCGACGAAGTACCTCACGGCCGGGAAGTACACCGTTCGGTATTCGGGCGCCGCGACAAACAAAGGGGCGGTCGGTTACGGGCTGTTCCTGGCGCAACTGAGCGAGGGCGTCGGGCCGTACGCGACGAGCACCGCGTCCCCGACGACGAGCACGGCTCCGAGCAGCACGACGACCTCGAGCAGTTCGAGCCCGGCTGCGAGTTCGTCCCCGTCGTACAGCTACGCCGGCCCCTCGTCCGGTCAGCCGGCGGGGTACTACTACACGTACTGACGGAGGCGATGATACCCGCGCCCGGCTCGTGCGGCTCGAACCAGGGTGCCACGGACCCGGTTCGTCAGGTCGCAGACGTGTCGCGGTGGGGAGCGACGGGCCACGGGGCGAATGCTCCGTGGCCCGCTGTATTTGTAGGCGCGGGCGCTCAATTGCGCGACCGCGCGTGCCGCCGGGCGAACCGGTCCGGATGGGGTCGCTCCGCTGGCAACGGCGACACCCGCAGCGGTTTCCCTTGGAGGGCCTCACGTTCCGGCGTAAACTGAACGAACTGGCCCCACCCCTCTCACGGACACCACGATGCGCTTCCTTTGCGCCGCCGCGCTGTCGCTGTCGGTCGGATTGTGGTTCGCGTTCGCTCAGGACCAAGCACGGGTCGAGAAGCTCGCGACACAAAAGAAACGGTTCGAGGAGGAAAACAAGGAGCTGTCCGAGCGGCTTCAGAAGGTCAAGACGCCGGACGACGCCCGGGCGATCCAGGCCGAGGTGCGCGAGCTGGCCCTGCTCACCGCGGGCAAGGTGCTCGCGATCGCCGAGGACGACCCGAAGGACGCGGTCGGGTTCGAGGCCGCGGCGTTCGTCCTCCAGATCGCCGGCAACGCCGGGGCCGGCGGGGACGACGTGACGAAAGCGGTCGCGCTGCTCGCCGAGTACCACGCCGCGAACCCGAAGATGAAGGACCTGCTCGTTTCCGCGATGCGGGTCGGCCCCTCCGGCGACAAGCTCCTGAAGGCCGTAGCCGCCGGCGGCGGTGACAAGGAGACAAAAGCCGTCGCCATCTTCCTCCGCGGGTACAGCCTGGCGCGGGCGGTGGAGGACGAGGAGGACGACAAGAAGCTGGCGGACGGGGCCAAGCAGGCGATCGAGTTGTTCGAGGCCGCAACCAAGGAGGCACCGGAGGCCAAGGTGGGCAGCGGCGGCACCGTGTCGAAGTTCGCGGCGCAGGAGATCAAGGGGCTGAACGCGCTCCTGGCGCTGGGGGTCGGCAAAGCCGCCCCGGAGGTGGAGTCCCTGACCCTCGACGGCAAGAAGGTGAAGCTGTCGGGCTCCGCGGGCAAGGTGGTGCTGCTCGACGTGTGGGCCACGTGGTGCCCGCCGTGCCGGGCGATGATTCCGCACGAGCGGCAGATGGTGAAGCGCCTGGAGGGCAAGCCGTTCGAGCTCATCAGCGTGAGCGTCGACGAGAAGAAGGAAACGCTCGAGAAGTTCCTGGAGAAGGAGCCGATGCCCTGGACGCACTGGTGGGACAACGGGCAGGACACCCCGATCCTCAAAACGTACCGCGTCCGCGGGTTCCCGACGCTGTACCTGATCGACCACACCGGCGTGGTGCGGCACAAGTGGTCCGGCGCGCCCGACGACAAGGAACTCGACCGGGCGGTCGATGATCTGGTGAAGGCCGCCGTGAAGGCGAAAGGTTGAGCCCACAGCGGCCGGCGGCCCACACCGCCGGCCGCACTGCTTCATAGAATGATCGTTATGGACACGGGTGAGCCGCTTCAGTTCGATACCCTTCCCGTGCCCGCCCCTCCCGATGCTCCGCTGGCGGTGGAACTCATCCCGGCCCCGAACCCGTGGGCCGTCGCGCGGAGTCTAGCACACCTTCCGCACCTTCTCTTTCTGGATAGCGCCGAAGAACACCCCGAACGGGGGCGGTATTCGTATGTCGCGGCGGACCCGCGCATCACATTCACTCAGCCACCGCGGAGCAACGCAACAGACGGAGACGAGGGGAAGGGCCGTGGGCCGTTCGACCCACTGGAACAGGTCAAACGGCGCCTCCGCGAGTGCCCCCTTACGACGGTGCCAGAACTGCCCCCGTTCCAGGGCGGGTGGGCCGGGTGCTTTGGCTACGGGTACGGCCGCTCCCTGGAGCACCTTCCCCCAACGCGGTACGACGAGTTTCGCACCCCCGACATTGTGGTCGGGCTTTATGATTGGGTGTTCAGTTACGATCACACGTCGGGTCGGGCGTGGCTGGTTTCGTCCGGGTTCCCGTTTGTACCGGGTGACCGCTCCCCGCGCGCGGAACGGGCCGTAAGGCGCCTGCAAGAAGCGTTGTCGGTGATTCGCGTCCGTCGCCCCGCGAGCCCGGTTCACTCGCCCGGATCGGCCGCGCGAATCGATCCCGCCCCGCAGTACCCGCTTCCGGGGTTCTCGGGGGTGACGAGCAACTTCGACCGCGCCGGATACGAAGCCGCGGTGCGCCGGGCGGTCGAGTACATCCGCGCCGGTGACTGCTTCCAGGTGAACCTGTCGCAGCGCCTGCTTGCCCCGCTTCGCGAACACCCCTTGGAGCTGTACGACCGGCTGCGCCGCCTCAACCCCGCCCCGTTCGGCGGGTACTTCGATCTGGGCGATTACCAGATTCTCAGCGCGTCGCCGGAACGATTCTTGCGGGTGCATCCCGGAGGCGAGATCGAGACGCGGCCGATTAAGGGGACCCGTCGGCGGGGGACGACCCCCGAAGAGGACGCGGTCCTGGTGCGCGATCTCGTGACCAGCCCGAAAGACCGGGCCGAGAACGTGATGATCGTGGACCTGCTCCGCAACGACATCGGGAAGGTGGCGGTGTTCGGTTCGGTGCGGGTGCCGCGGGTGTGCGAACTCGAGACGTTCCGGTTCGTCCACCACCTCGTTTCCGAGGTACGCGGGCGGTTGAAGCCTAGCACCGGGCCGTTGGATCTCCTCACAGCCTCGTTCCCTGGGGGGAGTGTGACTGGCGCACCAAAAGTGCGGGCAATGGAGATCATCGCGGAACTGGAGCCGACCGCCCGCGGGCCGTACTGCGGGGCTCTCGGCTGGGTGGGGTTCGACGGAGCGATGGACACGAATATCCTGATCCGCACGTTCACCGCGGGCGGCGGGTGGGTGCAGTTCCCGGTCGGCGGCGGGATCGTCGCCGACAGCGACCCCGCCCGCGAGTACGAAGAGACCCTCCACAAAGCCGCCGGTTTGCTGCGCAGCTTGTGACCTTTGAGCCCCCCGTTCCCGCTCGACGGCCGCACCACGGCTGTCGGCGTTCGACTCGGGGCGCGGACCCGGAACACCGGCCCTGACTCATGATCCTCGAAGCGCTCGTCACCACGACCGACGCCGACGGCGGGCTGCACCTCGCGCCAATGGGGCCTTGGGTGGCGGACGACTTTTCGCGTTTCACGCTTCGCCCGTTTCCGACATCCAGTACGTACCAGAATTTGCTGCGCCACCCCGAGGGCGTGTTGCACGTCACCGACGACGTTTTGCTGCTCGCGCGGGCGGCGGTCGGGCAGGTGCGCGAGGCGCCGCCCGCCCGCCCCGCCGGGCGGGTGGGAGGGTTCGTACTCGAGGACTGCTGCCGGTACTTCGAGTTCGTGGTCCGGTCGGTGGACGCGAGCGGCCCGCGGGTGAGCCTCGAAGCCGAGGTGGTGCTGTCCGGGCGGGTGCGCGACTTTTTCGGGTTCAACCGGGCGAAGCACGCGGTCGTGGAGGCCGCCATCCTCGCGACCCGGCTCCACCTGATACCGCTGCCCGAGGTGGCCGTGGAGTTCGCCAAGTTGCGCGTGATCGTGGGCAAGACCGGCGGACCCGCGGAGCACCGGGCGATGGACCTGCTTGAAACGAAACTGCGCGAAGCAGAGGTGGGCCGATGATTCGCGTAGTCGCGCCGAGCCGGCTGCACGCCGGGCTGTTCCGGGTGCCCGGCCCGGTCGCGCCGGTGGCGGGGGAACGCGCGTTCGGCGGCGCCGGGCTGATGGTGGAACTGCCGGGCGTCGTGGTGACGGCGCGGCCCGCGGCGGGGTGGCAGTTCGAGGGGCCGCTCGCGAGCCGCGCCCAAGTGTTCGCGATGCGGTTCCTGATGTCGGTGCCCGAAGACCGCCGCCGCCCGCAACAGGTGCTGGTCGAGCGCGCCCCGGCGGAGCACACCGGGCTCGGTACGGGGACTCAGTTGGGGCTCGCGGTCGCGAAGGTGCTGGCGGTAGCGCACGGGGAAGGGGGGCTACCGTCGCCCGATCTCGCCGCCCGGGTGGGGCGCGGCGAGCGCTCCGCCATCGGCGTTCACGGGTTCGATCACGGCGGGCTGCTGGTGGACGCCGGCAAGTTGCCCGGTGAGCCCGTGTCTCCGCTGCTGGCGCGGGTCGATTTGCCGGACGAATGGCGGGTCGTGGTGTTCACCCCTCCCGTCGCGGGCGGCTGGCACGGGGCGCGGGAGCGGCACGCGTTCTCCGTCGCGGCCGGCGGCGCTCCGGACGCGCTGCGGCGTCTCGTGGACGAAGCGCTCCTGCCGGCGGCGCGAGCGGGCGATTCGGACACGTTCGGTGACGCGCTGTACGAGTTCAACCGGCGGGCCGGGGAGCCGTTCGCGGAGGCCCAGGGCGGTGTGTACGCCTCGCCCGAGGTCGAGACCCTGATCGCCGATCTCCGGTCGCGCGGGGTCCGTGGGGTGAGCCAGAGTTCGTGGGGGCCGACCGTGTTCGCGCTCGCGCCGGACGCCGACACCGCCCTTTCGCTGGTCCTCCGGTTCCGCGGCCGGGTGCCGTGCTTCGTGACGCGCCTCTCCAGCGGGCACCGCGTCGAACGCGAGTAGCGCGAACCGCTCCGCGGGGCTGGTGTCTGGTCGGTGACCCTTGAACGGGAGGGATCATGCGATCGGACATGGGCAAGGTGCTGGTCGAGCGCCCGCGGATCGGGCGCTCGCGTGCGGAGCGGTGGCCCGGTAAGGGTTACAAGAAGCGCGTGGGAAAATGTCTGGACGCCGGTGAATCGCCGCCGGTGCGTGAAGGTATCAAACGCAGCTACGGCGGGCAGCTCAAACACTTCAACGAGCACCTCGGCCCGCTCCGCCGGTTCATCAGCGCGAACGTCGGTCGGCCGTGGGACAAGGTCTACTCGGAAATCTGTCGGCACGTTGACCGCGGGAACGTTGTCCAGAAGCACATCCTCACGCACTTGTTCCAGTATGTCGTTACGAACACGGTTCTGATCGACGGGGAGCCGTGCCGCGGCGAGGCGTACGCGCGTCGGTACGGGGAGCCGCTCCGCACGAGCGACCGCCGGGATCAGTGGTACGTGTGTCCGAAGTCGGGGTTGCTGCGCGCGAGCCGCTATGTGCGGCGACCGTCCCCGCGGGGCGAACCGGACCACACCCTCAAACTGAACAACCGCCAACTGTGCGTTTGCCGCGCCGGCAAGTGGGAGCTAATCACTGTAGTGATGACGGGGCGGTGCACCCCACAGGAGCCGCCGCTTTACGACGCCGTGATTCAACAGCACCTTCAGAAGCACGTCGGGAGTGCCGAGGTGGTCTGCTTTTATCGGAACAACCGGTACGCGGTGAGCCAGAGGCCGTTGTCGCGGCGCGAACTGCTCGCTCTGCCGATCCCGATCGACTGCCTGAGGTGAGGTCGCACCGTCGCCAGCCGTTTGGCTTCAATGCCAGCAATCATTTCTAGTGAAAAGTCTCATCAAATTGTAATTGTTTTCCGTAGTTGCCGTCGGCTAAAAACAATCCAATCAGATACGTGTGGATTTAATTATTTATAATTGTATATAAATTAAATATTTCGGTAACAAATTGCTCACGCCAGAACAACCCAGTCCTTATAGGTTGCATGACCAATAGCAACTTCCGCTTCCCTGGACCGGAATTCGTTGGCCGAGGGCGGCCGCAAAACACGGAGCGGGTACCGATCAAGTTGAACCAAGCGGCGACCGCGAAATCGTTCGCTGGTGCCACCCTTCGCCCGCTTCGTTCTTGTGTATCGCGCGAAAGGCCAGTATTAACAAAAAAACATTCCCGGGGCGGTTCGTTGGCGCGTGTGCGACGCTTCTTAGAGTAGAGGGAGGAATTCTATGTCGGATCGCGCGTCAGACTTTGCCCCGGAGCAATACCGCGGCTTCTTAATACTGCTCGCGCGTTCGGCGTGGGACGCCGCGCTGCGCGATTGGGGGGACCCCTCCGACATCGTTCACCAAACCTTGCTCGAGGCCCACCAGAAGCGGGACACGTTTCAGGGCGAGACGGCGGCCGAGTTCGCGGCATGGTTGCGGACGATCCTGTCGAACAACCTGTACGACGTCGGGCGTGCGGTCCACCGTGCCAAGCGGGACGTGCGTCGGAAGCAGTCGCTCGACGCCGCGCTTGCGGAGTCGTCCGCCCGGCTCGGGTGCAACTTGTCCCTCGACGACCCGTCCCCGAGCAAGCTGGCCGCGACCGCGGAGCAGTTGAACCGATTGGCGGACGCCCTCGAGCGGTTGCCCGTCGACCAGCGGGAGGCGATCACCTGTCACCACCTCCGCGGAATGTCTGTGGAGGCCACCGCCGTCCAGATGAACCGGACGCGGCCCGCGGTGGCGGGGTTGCTGCGCCGCGGGCTGAAGCAACTCGGCTCACTACTCGGGGAGCGGAGCGCGCGATGAACAGTGAGCCGGGTGAGGCTGACGAGCGAGAGGAGCGGCTCGACGCGGCCGTCGCCGAATACCTGGAGGCGGCCGAGCGCGGGCAGGAGCCCGACCGGGCGGAGTTCCTGGCTCGCTACCCGGACCTGGCCGACGAACTGTCCGCGTTCTTCGACGACCGCGAGCAGTTCCGCCAACTGGTCGACCCGTTCGTCGGCGGGGCCGACGCGGACGGGTCCCCGTGTCCCCGCTGCCGTGGGTCGCTCGAGACGGCCGCCGGCGGGACCACATGCGGCTCCTGCGGCTGGCGTGTCGGGAGCGCGCCCGCTGCGGACCCGTTCCCCGTCCCCTACCGGCTCGGGCGGATCGAGCTGTTTCGGGTCATCGGGCGCGGCGGGTTCGCAACGGTGTACCTGGGGTGGGACGCACGGCTGCGGCGCCGGGTTGCCGTGAAAGTGTTTCGGACGACCCCACTGACCACCGACGAGGACCGCAAACGGTTCTGCCAGGACCCCGTGATCGCGGCCCAGTTGAGCCACCCCGGGATCGTGAAGGTCTACGGGGCCGATGTCGCCGGCGGCGTGCCATACCTGGTCAGTGAGTTCGTGCCCGGCCAGACCCTTGCCGCGCTGATCCGCACGGACCGACCGGCCCCGAGTCGCGCGGCCGAACTGGTTGCCGCGGTCGCCGGTGCGCTACAACACGCACATGATAAGGGCGTTGTCCACCGGGACGTCAAGCCGGCGAACGTCATCTTGGCAGAAGACGGCGCACCGCTGCTGACGGACTTCGGGCTGGCGCGCTGGGACGCCTCCGACGCCACGACGAACGCGACCCTGACGGGAGACGAGAAGATCCTCGGCACCTTGGCGTACATGAGTCCGGAACAGGCCCGCGGGCAGTCGCACTGGGCCGACTGCCGAAGTGACGTGTACAGCCTTGGTGTTGTCCTGTACGAGCTGCTCACGGGTGAGCGGCCGTTTTCGGGGAGCGTTCGCGGGGTGCTGCGCCAGATCGAGTTCGACGAACCCCGCGCCCCGCGGTATCTGGACGACAGCATCCCGGTCGATCTGGAGACGATCTGCCTGAAATGCCTCAGCAAAGAACCGGACCGGCGCTACGCCACAGCGGCGGAGTTGGCTGCGGATCTGCAAGCATTTCTGGCGGAAAAGCCCATCCGCGCGCTCCCGATCGGCCGGATCGAGCGGTTGATTCTGTGGCAGCGCCGCAACCGAGGGCTGGCCCTGGCGGCCGCAACCGCCGCCGCGCTGCTGCTGAGCACAACGGCGGTCGCGGTGGGGTGGGCAATCCACTCAAACCAACAGTCCGACGCAATTAAAACAGCGCTTCATGAGCAGAAACGCCTGCGTGCGGAACGTGAGCTCGACCGCGGCCTACACGAGGCGGACCGCGGAGAAGTCGACGCCGGGCTGCTCTGGATGGCGCGCGCTTTGGAGACGGTTCCCGTTGGCGAAAAGGGTCTTGAGTGGACCGTTCGTGCCAACCTCCGCGCCTGGGACCTCTGGGACCGCCAATCGTTCGCTCTCGCGCACGTCCGGTCCGTACCGCCGGGGAAGCTCCTCGGTATTAGTCCCGACGGGGCCGCCGGTTGGGTCTGCGAACCGAAGTCGCCTGTCGTCCGCCGGTGGGACCTCGACGCCGGGCGCGAGTGCTCGCCCACGCTAACGCACCCGGCGCCTGTTTCCGCGCTGGCACTGTCGCCCGACGCCACGTGCGTTGCCACCGTTTGTTCGGAGCTGAAGGTTGGTGGGGTTGTTCGCCTATGGGAGGTGGCGACCGGTCGGACCGTGCAGACGCTGACCCCCGGGGGAACCGTCAGCTCAGTCACATTTACCCGCGATGGGCGCAGGCTGATTACCGCCGTGCTGAAGCCGGGCGGGGCTACGCACTTCCGGATCTGGGAAGTCGCGACCGGCGCCCCCGTCGAACCCGCGTTTCAGCACTCCGATTGGGCTCACGCGATTGCCGCGTCGCCAGACGGTCGAGCGCTCTACACGCTCACCCGACAGGGAAAAACAGTACACCGCGTGCCGATCGGGGGCGGAACCGCCGAAGTGGTGCTCTCCTCTCCTGTCGCGCTCGCGGCCCTCGCCGTCGGTGCCGAGGGGCGGTACCTGCTGACGGGGGGAATCGACCGCGTCGCGCGCCTACATGACCTCAACTCGAACCGGTCGGTCATCATCGGGCGTCACAGCGCTCCGATTTCGGTCGTGGCCTTGGCGCCCGACGGGCGGCGGTTCACGACTGCCGGTTCGGGTGATGCGGCGCGCACCTGGGACGGCGGCCGGTTCTCCGCGCCGCTCGAGCGCCACCCCGCGTCGGTCCGCGCAATCGCAATCGGTCCCGACGGACAGGTCGCGACTGGGTGTGACGACCGGGAGGTGCGAGTGTGGAAGTTGCGGGACGGGCAATTGGGGCTCCTCGGCACTCTCCTCAAGCACGACAGCCCGCTCGCCGCTGTTACGTACAGTCCCGATGGCGCCCGGCTGGCGACCAGCGTCCACCAGCACAACGAGGCCGCCCTTTGGGACACGACCACGCTGGCGCGGAGCGCGGCCCTTCGACACCCGCACCAAGTGTCACACATCGCTTTCAGCCCGGACGGGGCGCGGGTGGCAACAATTGGCTTTGACCACACCGTACGAATCTTCGCGGCCAAAACGGGAGAACTGCTCGCGGGCCCGTTCGGCACCGGCGAGGTCGCGTTCGCAGTGGCCTTCGACCCATCGGGGCAAACGCTGTTGACCGGTAGTGCGGACGGGGCGGTGCGGCGGTGGGACGCGAACACGGGCGAACCGCGCGGCGAGCCGCTCTGGCACGCACCAGGCGCGATTTTCGCGGTCGCGGCCAGTCCCGACGGCCGGCTCGTCTTGAGCGGCGGCGAGGACGGCACGGCACGGCTGTGGACGACCGACGGGCGACCCCACGCCCGGCCGGTGCGACACGCCGGCCCCGTGCGCGCGGTCGCCTTCGGCCCGACTGGCCGGTGGGCCGTCACGACCGGCGACGACGGAACGGTCCGCTGCTGGAGCGTGGACACGGGCCAAGCAATCGGGCCGGTGCTAAGCCACGACGGACCCGTGTTCTGTGCGGCCGTCGCCCCGCGCGACCCGTGGCTCTTGACCGGCGGCTTCGACCGGACGGTGCGGGTGTGGCCCGCGCCGTCTGCCGCCGCCGACGCATCGGACCGCCTCACGCTCTGGGCGCAAGTTCGTACCGGAACG
This sequence comes from Gemmata algarum, assembly GCF_034097035.1. Lineage (NCBI taxonomy): Bacteria > Pseudomonadati > Planctomycetota > Planctomycetia > Gemmatales > Gemmataceae > Gemmata > Gemmata algarum. Next base: position 122,479 of record NZ_JAXBLV010000200.1, on the reverse strand, counting down.
GAACTCGACGAAACCGGAGCCGTGCAGGTTCTTACCCCGGACGTCTGGCGCGAGCGCCGCAACCGGCTCCAAGAATAGGGCGGCGTTGCGCCTAATCGCCCGCTTGTTCCACTAACCCCTTCGGAGATCACGCATGACCAGGGCACTGCCGGTGCAAGAATTCCCCCCCCTCACGCCACAGGGTTTGGAACGGCTCTCTCGCGCGCTCGATGCCGACGTCGTGCGGGTCCAAATGTCCGCGGCGTCGCCCGAGATTAAGGGCCGAATCAAACAGACCGTGGAGATCCTGAAAGGATTATTTGCTTTGGTCTCCTTCAACGATCCCGATGCCGTCGGAGTCTGGGTTGCCACGATGAAGGACCAGTTCAAAGCGCTGACCGCTGATCTCCGCACGGCCCTCGGCGCCGCGCTCGGTGAGACCGGAGCCTGCTTCTACGCGGTCTCGCCCACGGAGTCCGCCTGCGTTCAGATCACCGAAACGCACTGCCAAGCTCTTGGCGGCTTCTTCCAGGCGAACACCCCGTGCCCGTCGTGAGTGCCCGGCCCGTTCATGCAGTTCGTGCCTGTGAAGGCAGGAGACTTCAGGCGAACCGCAGCATGCATAGCATATTGGAGGCTGAGGTATGTCCTTGCGTTTAGCCCCCGTCCGCTGGGTCCGAACGCACTTGCCAATAATACTGGCGGGTGTTGTGATGAACCTCCTTGCCGCGGTCATTGGCTGCGGGCCGGCGCCGGTTTCTACGACGGCGCCGGTTGAATCGCCGCGACCCGTCGCTGCCTCTGACGCTCAGCCGCCCACGGAACTCGTATTCGCCGAACCGGAAAAGGGCACAGAGGAGGACCGGGCGGTCCTCAACCAGTTCTCCTGGCGCGACTTCATCGCGCTCAACTGGCCCGCCGCCGCTCAGCGCGGCGTCGCCGACACGACGAAAAATCTTGGCGATCCGGCCGAGCGGGTTGTTTGGGAGAGTTGGAAGTCAGTAGACGAGTTGTTCTCCGCAGACCCGATTCGCAACCCGCCGACCGATTGGGACAGTTACAAGGCGACGCTCAGCATCCGGTTCCTCGACCGCGACAAGAAGCAGCAGCACCACTCAGCCCCAAACGGGTTACCGGCCCAAGAGACCGGAAAGGTTAAGTTGCTCCAGCAACTCGCGCGACTCGAGGATGTCAATCATAATCTCTTGGATGTTAATCAAGCTGTCTTGGCAACGGCAAAAGGGTCGCCGTTGGTCGCCCAGAACAAGACGTTCGTGCGCTTTGAAACCCGTATGAATCGGGAGGCCTACGACTTCATGAAGCAGGGTGAATATTACATTAAAGAAAAGCAGCCCGCGAAGCTGACCTTCCCGAACCAAGCGATCCACATAAAGGCCGCCTGGATGGAACTCCCTGAGCAGGGGACCCCAGCCCAGACCGAGGCGCTGCGCAAGCGCTTTTACTCCACAACGGCCAAACTCATCGAGTGGACGGACGAACCGAACCCCCGGCCGATACTGAAAGACCGGGTCGTCGGCCTCGTCGGCTTGCACATCGTGCACAAGACACCGGGACGACCGGACTGGATCTGGTCTACCTTCGAGCACCGGGACAACCTGCTTCCCGAACGTGGTCCGGGGACGCCGCCCGCATCGTTCAGCAGAAAGGATCCGGCCCCGGCTGCGGCGGAACACAATAAGCCGCAGCTCGATCCTCTGGAGCCGAGGAAGCCGCTCCCCCAGATCAAAGACGAGCACGTTACCGAGGTGGTGCGGGTCCAAAAGATCCACGAGACGACCGCAGACGTGAATAAAGACATTTGGAGCAAAGCGCCGGTGCGGGGGACTGTGTGGGAGAATTACCAACTGATCGGCACGCAGTGGCCAAAGTTCGGACTGCGGACCCGGCCAACGGACGGCGGGAGCGCCGAGAACCGACTGCCCAAGAACCTTGCGAACGTCACGATGGAAACGTTTTTCCCGGCCAACAGGATGTCGTGTCTTCAGTGCCACATAAGTGCGGCCCCTGGTGAGTTTGTGTTCCACCCTGAACGAGCGGTTTCCGTCCCCCAAGTGACGAAAAAGCCGTAACACGTCTGCACCCAATCCGGAACGGCGACGCGCGGTAGGGGACCCCGCCGCGCGTCGCCGTTCCGGACCCGACCTTCCCGCCTTTTTCACCCTTCCGCCGAAGCTAAGAAATTCCAAGAAGTCGCGGTCAGTTGACGCTCCCGCAACGCTCATGTCGGTAGGGGAAGAACCGCGTGCGCGGTCTCCCCGGCCGCCCGACACGGAGCCGAACCTAATGGCAACAGTCCCCTCGTTCGAAGACGTCGACAAGCACATCCAAGCCGCGGACCTCACCGCGATCCAACCGGGCGGCAAAAGCCACCCGGCCGCCGGCGTCACCGGGGCCGCGGCGCTGCCGAACATTTGTCCGGCCTACAAGACCGTCCGGCCGATCCTGGTTCTCGCCAGCAACACCCCGCTGCTCCCCCAGAAGTGGCGGGACGCCATCAAGGCGTTCATCGGGGTGCTCGACGTGATCTGCCCGTAAAGCGTGTGCCGTCTCGTGACCGCGTTGGCCCAGAGGAGCCAACCCGTGGACCCGCTGTCGATTCGCGCCGCCTTCTTCGACCTCGGCGACACCCTCGTTGTCGCCTCCGACCGGCGCTGGGTTGCCGGCGCGCGCGAGGCGCTCACGGACCTCCGGGGCCGCGGGTTGCGGCTCGGGGTGATTTCCAACACCGGCAACCGGTCGCGGGCCGAGCTCGCAGAACTCCTACCTCCGGACTTCGACTGGGGAGTGTTCTGCGGGCCGCTGGTGTTACTGTCGGCGGAGATCGGGGTCGCGAAGCCGGACCCCGAGATCTTCCGGCGGGCGGTCGCGGCCAGCGGGGTCACCGCACCCGAATGTCTGTTCTGCACCGAATCCTTGCTCGACGCGCTTGTCGCCCAGCGCGTCGGGATGCGGGCGGCGCGCGTGCTGCCGCCCCCGAACGCGGACGGCGGCGGCCTGCCCGCCGCGCTCGTCGAGTCCGGACTGATTCCGGCGCCGTCCGCGTGACCGATTTCCCCACCATTTACCCGTTTCGAGTGCCCGCGACATGGCAACCACCAAAGAGACCAAGACCGCCCGGACGCGGCCGTCGAACGGCCGGCCCTCGGCTCCCAAGTCCCCGCCGCAAGAGGTGCTCCCAGACCTGCTGCGAAAGCTCCAGCGGATGATCAGCGAGTTCGAGCAGAGCCGCCCCGCGAAGACTGGTGTGAAGGGCGGGTACGAGCCGGCCGACGGGCAGATCCGGTTCTATGAGGACGACCCGTTCCTCCGGGCCGTGGACGGTGCCGACCCGGTGCCGGCCGAGGCGATCGGCGGCGACGTCCCCGTCAACAGCCACGAGCTCCTTCAGACGGAGATCGTCGGGGAACAACCCGACCCCGAGGCGTTCGAACCCGGTAGTAACGAGTTCCTGTTTTGGAACGCGACGGCCGCCCTGGCCCGCGGGATCAACTTCTGGGCCCCGCTCCTCCCGGAGGGCACGCGATGGTCAACATCTGAGGAGCCGATGCAGGTCGAACTGGACGCCGGAATCGACCTCAACGCTTTTTACTCGCGACCGGACGGGCTGGTGTTCTTCCACGACGATATACGAGGGAACCGGGTCTTCTCTGCGGAGAGCCCGGACGTCGTCTGTCACGAACTGGGCCACGCTCTGCTCGACGCCCTGAAGCCCGAACTGTTCGACGCGATGAGTCTGGAGGTCGGCGCGTTCCACGAGGCGTTCGGCGACATCAGTGGGATGCTCTGCGCGCTGCAACTGCCATCGCTGCGAGCGTCCGTGCTCGAGGAGACCGGCGGGGAGTTGAACCTCAACTCGCGGCTGTCGCAGTCGGCGCGAGAACTCGGGTGGGCGATCCGCACCTTCGCGCCCGACGCGGTGGACGTCGATTGCCTGCGGAACGCCGCCAACTCGTTCTTCTACCGCGACCCGGGCGCCCTGCCGCCCAACGCCCCGGCCTCCGAACTGTCGTCCGAGGTCCACTCGTTCTCGCGGGTTTTCAGCGGCGCGTTCCTCGACGTGCTGGCGGGCATGTTCGCGGTCGGACCGGACGGCGCGGCGGCCGACGATTCCGAGAACTTAGCTGTGGTCTCCCGGGACGCCGGCCGCCTGCTCGTCGAGGGGATACGGGTCGCCCCGGTGGGATCGAGCTATTACAGCCAAGTCGCGGCCGGGATGGTGCAGGCGGACCAGACCCTCTTCGGCGGCCGGTACCGGGCCGCGCTGACCAGCGCCTTCGTCCGGCGCGGGATCCTGTCGCCCGCGGCGGCCGTGTCCCTGTGCCGCGACCTCCGGGCGCACGGGGGGCGCGAGTTCGGCGTCGCGGGCGCCGCTCGCACCCGTCAGCTCCAGTTTGAGGGCGACAACGAGGGCTACAAGAAGTCCGGTGCCGACGCCCCGAAGCTCCCGCTCCGGCCCCTGACGACACGGTTCGGGGTCACGGTTCACGTCCACTTGCCAAGCGAGCCCAACCGGTTCGGCGTGGCGGCCGCCGCGGTGACGGGCGGGTCCGAACAGAACTACAGCGCGGAAGAGGACGCCCGGTCGTTCGTCGAAGACCTGATCCAACAGGGCCGTATCGCTGACGGCGACGCGCCAGGCACGATCCCCGCGGAGCTGATCCCGCCGATGGCCGTGTACCCGTCTGACAAGACCCACCACCTCGTTAAGGAGGACGGGAGGGTCGTGATCAAACGGCGGCACTTCTGCTGTGGGTTCGGCGGGAGCTTCGGCTGCCGGCGGGTCCGCTAACGTTCACGCGCTGCCGGGACCGCGCACCGCTTTTCTCTCTCGCGTCGGGCGGCGGCGGATTATTCTGAGGGGAACTCAGGAGGTACACACGATGGCCGACCCGACACCCGAACCCGCTCGCGACCGGGACGCCGAGTCACGGTTGTTCGAAGAGCGACTGGAGCAAAACGGACAGCTCGTCGACGTGGCGGCCGACGAAGACACGTCCAAACTGCCGGCCACCGTTACGCACGTCCGCTACCCCGACGGGACCGTCAAACGAATCCGCTTCAACAGCTCGGGCTACCCCGGCCGCCGCTGAGCCCCCGCCTGCCGGCGCTCGGGGCGCCTCGAGCCGCGCGGCGCCGGCTTCGGCCCGGCGCCGTCCTAACTTTACCGGAGCGCCGTTATGGCAAAGAAGAATGCATCGGTCGAGTCGTACCTCGCGCACGGCAGCCTCAAGGCCGGCGCATCGGCGGCGGCGGTCGCGTCCGCCTTCACGATCGAGGTGCGGTTCCTCGGTGGCTTGAACCAAGCCCAAAAGAACGCGTTCAAGGCCGCTGCCGACCGGTGGTCGCGGGTGATCGTCGGCGACCTACCGAGTGTCGTCATCGACGGCGAGGTCATCGACGACCTGCTCATCCTGGCTCAAGGGATGCCGATCGACGGTCCCGGCCGCGTTCTCGGCCAAGCCGGGCCGACGCACCTGCGCCCCGCTTCCGCCGGAGCCGCGGCGTTCCTCCCGGCCAAAGGAATCATGTCGTTCGACACGGCCGACTTGACCGCGATGCAGGAGAACGGCACGCTCGGAGACGTGATCGCTCATGAGATGGGGCACGTGATCGGGATCGGTACCGTTTGGACCCGAAAAGGGCTGCTCGCCGGACAGAACACCTCGAACCCGACGTTCACGGGGGCTGCGGCGAGACAGGAGTTCGGCGCCCTGAAAGGTACGGGACCGGCGCCAGTGCCGGTCGAGAACACGGGCGGTCCCGGTACCCGCGACGGCCACTGGCGCGAAACGGTATTCCGCAACGAGCTGATGTCGGGCTTCATCGCAGCAGCCGGCAACCCACTCAGCAAGATGACGGTCGCGAGCCTGAAAGACATGGGATATGTCGTCAATCTGAACGCGGCCGAACCGTACACCCTTCCCAACCTGTTGGCACTCGCCGAAGAAGGGGTGATGGCGGCCGAGGAGGGGCGGCCGCACACACTTCCGGTCATCCCGATGACGCTCCCGGAAGAGAGCATGGATCTCGTCGCCGCAGAGTGATACCCGTCCCAGAAGCGAACGGTCGTCGTGGCGACTGGAATCGTGTCATTCCTGCTGCCTCTCGTGCCCGCTGCGGTGAAACGGCTTGCGTTAGGCCAATATCCCGCGGATCGGTTTCCCGCCGTGGGAAATGTGAATCGGGCGGTTGGTGTGGTCGGGGACCGTGCCCTCCGGATCGACGCCGACGAGGTGATAGATGGTGCTGACGAGGTCGCCGGCACTCACCGGGTGGTCCGTCGGGTAGGCGGCGATCTTGTCCGTCGCGCCGTGGACGATCCCGGGTTTCGTGCCGCCGCCCGCGAACAGGCAGAACCCGCACTGCGGCCAGTGGTCGCGCCCGGCGGCGCTGTTCACCTTGGGGGTGCGGCCCATGTCGCCGGTCACGACCACGAGCGTGCTCTCAAGCAGCCCGCGGTCGGTGAGGTCGTCGATCAGGGCCGACAGCGCGCGGTCGAGGAACGGCAGCAACAGGTGCTTCAGCATGTTGAAGTTGTTGTTGTGCGTGTCCCAGTGGCCGTTCGGCTTGGCCTCGGTGTGAACGGTCACGAACGTGACGCCCGCCTCCACGAGCCGCCGCGCTAGCAACAGGCTTTGTGAGAACACGTCGCGCCCGTATCGGTCGCGCAGCTTCTCCGGCTCCTTCGAGAGGTCGAAGGCCGTTTTCGCCTTGGGCGACAGTAGCAGCTCGAACGCGGCCTCGCGCCGCAACTCGTGCCCCTGCGCCTCGAAACGCGCGGCCTTGGATTCGAGTTGCTGCACGAGCGAGCGGCGGCCGTTCAGCGCGTCGAGCGTCAACTCGCCGCTAATTTTGGGCAACCGTGGCTCGCCGGTGAGGGCGACGTGCGGGTTGTAGAAGTCCTTGTTGCTGGTGGTGTCGCTTCCCGAAAACGTGTCGGCGACGCTGAACACCGGGTCGAATTTGGGTCCGAGGTAGCCGCCGTAAGGGCCGGCGCGGCGGAGCCCCTGGCTGTACCCCGGGAACGCGGGCAGCATCACGTAACCCGGCAGATCGCGGCTGTGGCCGACCCCGAAATACTGACAAACGCTCGGAACGCTCGGGTGGTTGGTGGGCCGGGCGAAGTAGTCCATTTGGTCCTGCCCGCCGTCAAAGCCCGTCATCACTCCGTAAGGGTTGTGCGAGTTGTACTTGTGGGTAACGCTGCGCACAACCGCGAGTTTGTTGAGCCGCTGGGCGAGCAGCGGCAGGTGCTCGCACACTTGCACCCCGGGCAGCGCGGTTCGGATGGGCCGGAACTCGCCGCGGATTTCCGACGGCGCGCTGGGCTTCATATCGAAGGTGTCGATGTGCGACGGCCCGCCGTACAGGTCGATGAGGATGACGGCCTTCGCCGGCGCTCTCTTGCCGGGCGATGCGTTCGAGCCTCTCGAAGCGGAAGTAGGAACCGCGGCGGTGCCGCCGACCAGCGCGGCAAGCGAACCGGCGCGCAGCAGGTCGCGGCGCGTCAGACCGTCACAAGCGGCGGAAGGGTGACCAAGGACCCGGAGCATGGCAGCGTTTCCGGGGAAGGGGCAGCAGGCGGGTTAGAACCCACTGGAAGGTAGGAATTTGAAAGGTAACCGCGTGCACGATGCGGTTCAAGAAGGAAATGGGAAGGTTGAGGAACCTCTGGAATGACGAGAGGTTCCGCCCGGTGGAACGTGCTGGTGGTCGAGCAGGCCGTTGTGACGCGATGTGCTCGCCGCTTAGCGCGTTCGGATTTTGTCAACTAGGGCGTCCGCCAGTTTGTGCTTGTTAGCCGCTTCCTGTGCCTTGCGGTCGTCTCCGGTGCGAACGGCCTCGGCGTACAGCGTCCACTCCTCTTCGCAGAGCTGCATGTAATCGAGGACCAAGGTGAGGTGAGCGTCGTCGTGAGATGACGTTCCGCGAAGGGCGGCCAAACGTGTGCGGGCCTCCCGCCATTCGGGCAACAGACTGCGTTCGATCGTCTCAGCGAAGGCTTTGCCGTCGAGGTCGCCACGAGACAGGCGTTCGTGACCGGTGCGAATGAAGTGCCTCGCGCGCTTGTCCAGCTCTTCGCAGCGCTCAAGTTCTCGGTCGATCAGAACGATTTTCGGCGGCGCCAAGGAGAGAAGGGTTAACCCGACGGTGATTACGACAAAGCCGCCGAAACCGGTCACGAAGTTTCGGGTCGGCCGCGCTGCGACCCCGGCGGGGGTGAACGGCCGGCTCAGCACCAACCCGCACAAGAAACCTGTGACGAATCCGCCCGCGTGGGCGGCGAGATCGATGTTCGGTTGCGTCAGTCCGAAGAACACGTTGTACGCGAGGAACCCGAGCCCGCTGTTTTTTAAGCCGGTCAGCGCGGCCGGCGGGATCGACGTCCGCTGGCGCTGGAGCAACCCGAGCAGCGCGCCGTAAATGCCAAACACGGCGCCAGAGGCGCCGGCACTGACGACACCCGGGTTAAGCCACAGGCTGGCCAAGCTCCCGCCCAGCCCCGAAACCAAGTAGGCGACCAAGAACCCCGCGTTCCCGAGCATCCGTTCCACCAACGGTCCGGTGGCCGAGAGCACCCACATGTTCATCAAGATGTGGAGGATGCCGATGTGGACGAACATGCACGTTAGCGCCCGCCACCACTCGCCGTTAAGCGTGCTGGGGCCGAAGTCCGCTCCCCACTTCAGTAGTTCAGCGGGACTCGGCTGGTTCAGACTCAACCCGGAGGCTCCCATGAGCCCGAAAATCACAAGGTTGATCGCGACGAGAACGCGAGTCACGGTCGGGCGGGGCGTGATTTCGGTGAGCGTTTGCCAGAACCGCGCCGTTGGGTCGTCGGTGTGGGGCTCGGCCGGTTGTGTTGCTCCCGGTTCCGTTACGACGTCTGCCGCACCCGTCGGCTGAGCGGCCTCGGTCTCGGGCAACGGGTTGCGGCAGGACCCGCAGAACGCGTCCCAGGTGTCTGGGAGCGGCGCGGCACAATGGGGACACGACTGGGCCATCGGTGTCGTCCGTAAGTAGATGTTGAGTCGGGGCTTAGCGGCCGGGCTGGCGCGATCACACCAGCACGTCTTTCACAACCTTGCCGTGAACGTCCGTGAGCCGGAAGTCGCGGCCCTGGAACCGGTAGGTGAGTTTCGTGTGGTCCAAACCCATCTGGTTGAGGATCGTGGCTTGCAGGTCGTGAACGTGAACTTCGTTCTCGACCACGTTGTAACCGATCTCGTCGGTTTTGCCGTGCAGGAGGCCCGGTTTGAACCCGCCGCCCGCGACCCACATGGTGTAGGCGTCGATGTGGTGGTCGCGGCCGACGGTCTCGCGCGTTTCGCCCATCGGGGTGCGCCCGAACTCGCCGCCCCACACCACGATCGTGCTGTCGAGGAGCCCCAGGCGCTTCAGGTCCCGGACCAGTGCGGCGCAGGGCTGGTCGATCTCCTTGCAGATGTTCTCCAGCGGCTTTGTGAGGTCGAGGCTGCCGCCGTGGTGGTCCCAGTCGGTGTGGTACAGTTGCACGAACCGCACGCCGCGTTGCACGAGCCGCCGCGCGAGGACGCAGTTGGCCGCGAAGCTCGGCTTGCCCGGCTCCGCTCCGTACGCCGCGAGCGTTTTCTTGTCCTCCTTCGCGAGGTCCATCAGCTCCGGGGCCGAGGTCTGCATCCGGTAGGCCATCTCGTAGGCGGCGATGCGGGTCTGGATCTCCGGGTCGCCGGTCGCCTCGTGGCGGAGCTTGTTGAGGTCGCCGACGGCTTCGACGAACTCCCCCTGGTCCCTGTTGCTCACCCGCGGCGGCGGTGCGAGGTCGAGGATCGGGCTCGGCCCTTTGAGGAACGGCACCCCCTGGTAGACGCTGGGCAGGAAGCCGGACCCGTACAGCGCCGCCCCGCCGCGCGGGCCGCGCGGGCCGGATTGCAGCACGACGAACCCGGGCAGGCTGTCACTTTCGCTGCCCAACCCGTAGGTGAGCCAGGCGCCCATACTAGGGCGGCCGAACTGCGGGCTGCCCGTGTTGACGAAGCACTTCGCGGGGCCGTGGTTGAACACGTCCGTTTTCATCCCGCGGAACCAGCACAGCTCGTCCACGATCCCTTTGTGGTGCGGCAGCAGTTCGGATACGTCCATCCCGCACTGCCCGACCTTCTCGAACTTGCGCACTGTCCCCAGTAACTTGGCGTCGCCTTTGATGAACGCGAACCGCTTGCCCTTGGTGAACGTCTCGGGAACCTTCTGGCCGCTCAGTTTGTTCAGCTCCGGTTTCGGCTCGAACAGCTCGAGTTGGCTCGGCGCCCCGGCCATGAACAGGAAGATGACCGCTTTCGCTTTTGCCGGGAAGTGCGGCTTTTTGGGCGCGAGCGGGTCGGTCCGCTCCTTCGCCCGCGAGTCGCGCGCGAGGAGCGAGCCCAGGGCCATCGCGCCAATACCTACCCCGCAGTCGCGGAAGAAGTGCCGCCGGGTACGCGCCAGCAGCGGAGAGGGGAAGGCCATGTCGGCTCCGAATCGTCAGTTGATTTTGACACGCAGCATGGCGGACTGAATCGCGGGCGGCGCGTCTTTGGAGTAGCCATTTTCCAACATCTGCGAGAGCCAAGCCCGTTGCTTATAGACACGGCCGCCAATGCGCACGTTAACGGGGAGCGGTTCGTCCCCGTCGCACTCAATGACCGCCGCGAAATCGTTGTCCCGGTCGGTCGATTTTGTCGCCCGGTAGGTGACCTCTTCGATTTCGTCGCGCCGTGGCGATAGCAGGTAAACGGTGAGGGTGTAGACCCGCCCGAGTGGTGTGTCCTCGTAGACCGGCACTCCGTCCGGGTCGAGGCAAAAGCGCGCGTAGAGCGTGCCTTGGACGTTCTCGACGAACGGGGGGGTGTAGTCAATCCGGTCGGTCGCGTTCACCTTCAGGCTCCGCGGTGGGTTCCTTGGGTTCTGCCGGTGGCGGTTGCGGCGTACCTTTTCCGCGCGCCGTGCGCCGGGTGTCTAACTGCCAGTGCGCTTGGTTGGTGGCAATGAGGGCAACCGCCCAGCGCTCGGCCGTGGTTTCCATGTCGGGGGTCATTGCCGGGAGGATCGCGTTGTACCGCTCGTTTTGAAGTAACTCGCAAATCTTGAACAACAAATCGGCCACCGACTTCACCGGGTTCTCGGAAATCAGCATATCCTCCAACTGCGTCTCGTACAACGCACACCGTTCCGCGAGGAGCCGGGAATCCGCCGCGATTTGCGCGACCCGGAACTCGTTGGCGACCTGAAGCAGAATGCCGAACAAGAGGACGATAACAGAACCCCAGAAGGCCCAACCCGCTTCGCCCGGAAGATTCCCAGAAACCTTATCGACGATGACGCCCGCGCTCCCAAGCGATGATAGCGCGATCGAGACGACACGCAGGGCGAGGTGCAAGCGAACCTGCCATTTCGTCGTCGCGGCTTTACCGCGCACGACGCGCCGGCACACCTGCCGGATGTTGCGGGTGAGTTTAGCTGCTGGACTTTGGTCAGCGGGCAGCGGGATCGGGTCGTCGGGCGGTGCCACCGCGATCACTCCCTCGTGATGAACTCGTCCAGGTTCATCAGCACGCGGGCCACCGCCGCCCAGGCCGTTTTCGGGTCGGCCTTGCGCTTGGCGTCCAGGTACGACCGAACCCGACTCGCCTCCGCCTCGGTCGGCGTGCGCGCGAAGCACACCGCGAACGCGAAGGCGATCTTGCCGGCGTCGTCCGACGGACTTGAGGACTCGATCCGCTTCCCGAGCGCCTCGGCGAACTCCACGAACGCCGGGTCGTTCGCCAGGTGCAGCGCCTGAAGCGGCGTGTTGCTCCGGTTCCGCTTCGTACACGCCACCTGCGCGTCCGCCGCGTCGAACGTGGCTAACAGCGGGTGCTGCGACTGCCGCCAGATGTACGTGTACATGCCGCGGCGGTAGCGGTCCGGCCCTTTGCTCTCGGCCCACGCGTGGTTACTCTGCGTGAACTGGAACAGCTCCCGTGGTTGTGGCGGGAACACGCCCGGGCCGCCGAGCTTCGGGTTCAGCAGCGCGCTTGCGGAAAGTGACACGTCGCGGATGATCTCGGCTTCCAGCCGCAACCGCGACTGACGGCCCAGGAGCAGGTTACGCGGGTCCTTCTCGGCCAGCTCGGGCCGGGCTGCCGACGACTGTTTGTAGGTGCCCGAGGTCACGATCAGTTTGTGCAGGCGCTTGAAACTCCACCGGACCGACGGCGACGCGAACTCGACCGCGAGCCAGTCGAGCAGTTCGGGGTGGGTTGGGAAGCTGCCCTGGAGGCCGAAGTCGTTTTCCGTTTCTACTAGGCCCCGCCCGAAGAACGTTTGCCACGCGCGGTTCACCGTCACCCGCGCGGTGAGCGGGTTGTCCGCACTGGTCAACCACTTGGCAAGATCGAGGCGGGTCAGGCGCTTGTCGGCCGGCGTGGTTCCGACGGCGGAGGGGTAACCCGGCTGAACTTCCTCGCCCTTGCGGAGGAAATCGCCGCGGACCTGCACGAATGTCTGCCGCGGTTTCGCACGCTCGCGCATCACCAGCGTGGTGGGCACTTGGCCCTGCACCTTCTTGATTTCCGCCAGGAGCTTCTTGGTTTCGGCGTCGTTGCCCGCCAGACGGGCGGCGGCGACCTTCGTTTGGAGTTCCGCGATCCGCTTCTCCAGGTCCGCCGGCCCGCCGATCGGGATCGTGGGCTCGTCACAACTGTCGAAGAACGCGTAAAGCCGGTAGTAGTCTTTCGCGGGGAGCGGGTCGTACTTGTGGTCGTGGCACTGGGCGCACCCGAACGTGAGCCCCAGCCACACGGCACCGGTCGTGTTGGCGCGGTCGATGGTCCGCTCGACCCGGAACTGCTCGGGGTCGGTGCCGCCCTCCTCGTTGAACGCCGTGTTCCGGTGGAACCCGGTCGCGACCTTCTGGTCCAGCGTCGCGCCCGGGAGCAGGTCGCCGGCGAGTTGCTCCCGCGTGAACTGGTCGAAGGGCATGTCGGAATTAAGGGCCTTGATGACCCAGTCGCGGTACGCCCAGATCTGCCGCGGGCCGTCGATCGTGTACCCGTTACTGTCGGCGTAGCGCGCCAGATCGAGCCAGTGGCGCGCCATCCGCTCCCCGTAGTGCGGGGAGGCGAGCAACCGGTCCACCACCTTCTCGTAGGCGCCGGACGACTCGTCCGCCAGAAAGTCTTCAACCTCCTTCGGGGTCGGGAGCAACCCCGTGAGGTCGAGCGTGATGCGGCGAATGAGTGTCGATTTGTCGGCCTGCGGTGCCGGCTTCAGCCCCTCTTGAGCGAGCCGCGCGCGGACGAACGCGTCGATCGGGTCGGCGCCCGGCGCGGCCTTCGGAACGTCGGGGCGTTTCGGAGGGACGAACGCCCAGTGCGGCCGGTATTCGGCCCCGTCATCGATCCACTTCTTGAGCTTCGCGATTTGTTCGAGGGTGAGGCGGTCCGCGGTGTCAGGAGGTGGCATCCGGCCCGCGTCACTGTCGTCGAGCAGGACGCGCTCGATCAGGGTGCTGTCGGCGTGCTTCCCGGGTGTCAGGGCGCCTTTTTTGACGGCCGCGTCGCGGTCGTCGAGGCGCAGCTTGGCTTTTTGTGTGCCGGGGCCGTGGCACTTGAAGCACTTGTCCGAGAGGATCGGGCGGATGTCGCGCGCGAAGTCCACTTTCTCGGCGGCTTCGGACGGGAGCGCGAGGGCGACGAGCGCCGCAAGGGTCAGGGGGATGCGAGTCGGCATGGCGGCTCCGGTGGCAGCCCGAAGCTGGGAGAGCTTCCGCGGGTAAACAAGGTAATTGTTGCGGATGCGGCTTACGGTAGCAAGCGAAAGAAACAGCAGAAGCATTTAATCACAGGGCCACGCGCGGATCAGCCGGCGCGGTGTCGGATGTGATGCCTGACCGGCCGGATCGTCGGAACTGCTCGCGCGCCGCGCTGTACGTGAGGCCGAGAAGGCGGCCCGAAGGAGCCGGCGCATCGATCGCCCTTAGATTTGTCACAGTCGCCCGCCGTTTGTGTCCAATCTCTGGTGAATTCCACACTGACAATTCCGGTGCTGCTCGAACAGGGAGGTGTGCTGTGTTCAATCCCTTCAGCGAAGTGGTGGATGGCGATTCCGCCGACGGCGAGTTGGTCGAACGGGCCAGGAGCGGCGACCGCGCCGCGCTCGAACAGTTGGTCCGGCGGCATCAGGCGTGGGTTTACAACATTGCCGTGCGCATGGTGTTCCGTCCGCAGGACGCCGAAGAGGTGACCCAGGAGGTGCTCGTCAAAGCGGTAACCCGGCTAAGCACCTTCCAGGGCGGCAGCCGGTTTCGCACGTGGCTCTACCGTATCGCTGCGAACCACGTTTTGAACATGAAGCGCCGCGGCGGCGAACTCCGGCCGCAGACGTTCGCGTCCTACGCCGCGGCCGTCAACGACACGCCCGATCAGGACTTACCCGATCCGAAGAGCGTGCCCGTGGACGTGCCGCTCCTCGTCGAGGAGGCCAAACTCACCTGCACGACCGGGATGCTCCTGTGTCTCGACCGCAAGCAGCGGCTCGTGTTTACACTGGGCGAGATCCTCGGCGTCGCCGACTCCGTCGGCGCGGATGTCCTGGAGATGTCGGCGGACAACTTTCGCCAGTGCTTGGCCCGCGCCCGCCGGGACCTCTATCAGTTCATGCACGGCCAGTGCGGTTTGGTGAACGCGGATAACCCGTGCCGCTGCCCCAAGAAGACGAAGGGGTTCATTGCCGGCGGCCACGTCGATCCCGACCGTCTGCTCTTCGTCCCTCTACACGCCCGGCGCATCAAGGAAGCGGCGGCCGACACGGTTCGCGAGGTCGAATCCGTCCTCGACCGGCAGTACGCCGACATCTACCGCGGTCACCCGTTTCTGGAGCCGCCCGACCAAGCCGAATGGCTCCGGCGCGTTCTCGACCGACCGGACGTTCGCACGGCCCTGCACCTCGATTAAAGAAAACCGAACGGTCGCTGTCACAGTCGCCCTCCCGCCGTGTCTACGGGGCAGGAGGTCGAACCATGTCGAAACTGCAAGGCAAAGTGGCCCTGGTGACCGGGGCATCGAAAGGCATCGGGGCCGGCATCGCCAAAGAGCTGGCCGCGGCCGGGGCGGCGGTCGTGGTGAACTACGCCACCGATCGGCCCGGTGCGGAAGCTGTGGTCCGCGAGATCACGAGCGCCGGCGGGAAGGCCGCCGCGGTCTCGGGCGACGTGTCGAAGTCGGCCGACGTGGTGCGAATGCTCGCCGAGGTCGGCCGCACGTTCGGCGCGCTCGATGTCGTCGTGAACAACGCGGGGGTTTATGCCCCGGTGGCGCTGGAGGTGGTGACCGAGGACGAGTTCCACCGGGAGTTCAACACGAACGTGCTCGGCCCGCTGCTCGTCGTCCGGGAGGCGCTCAAATACTTCGGCACGACCGGCGGGAGCGTCATCAACATCGGCTCCGGGGCCTCCCGAATGTGCCCGCCCGGCTATTCGATCTACTCGGCCAGCAAGAGCGCCCTGGACGCCGTCACCGGCGTACTGGCGAAGGAACTGGCCCACCGGAACGTCCGGGTCAACTCGGTCAACCCCGGCGCCACGCTGAGCGAGGGCACCAAGGGCGCCGGGCTGTACGGCGTGGGGAGCGAGTTCGAGAAGCAACTGGTCGCCGCAACCCCGCTCGGTCGCGTTGGAACGCCGGCCGACATCGCAAAGGTCGTGGCGTTTCTCGCGTCGGACGACTCCGGCTGGCTGACCGGCGAGATCATCCTCGCGTCCGGTGGGCTCCGTTAACACTTCATCAGGAAAGGGTGACCGATGTGCCGTTTCATTTTGTGCGTGGGGTGGCTGGCCGTCGTGGGTGCGGCTGTCGCGGACGAACCGAAGGCCGAGGCCCGAACGCGTGCGATCGCGAAGGCAATGGAAACGTTCGCGGGCCGCTGGGAGATCGTCAGCGTCAAGCCGGTCGGGGCGACAAAGGACGCCCGCCGGTTGGTGTTCGACACGGGCGGCACCTACTCCGCTCGGGATCAGGACGGGAAGGAACTCTGGGCGGGCACGTTCGAGATCGACCCAACGACGACCCCGAACGTGTGGGACCACCGCTCTCATGACGCCAAGAGAACGGGCGCCGACGTGCTCGGCATCTACGAACTGAAAGGCGACACGCTGAGGGTGGCGTGCGTGGTCGGCGAATGGAAGGGTAAGGAGTGGGCCGGTAAGCCGCGCCCGAAGGCCATCGACCCGAAGGAGGCGGACGTGGTGATCGAACTCAAGCGCGTGAGGTGACGAACTCGCCCGCCGACCTCATTTCGGTCGGCGGTTCAAAGGGTACGAAGCAGCCGCGGCTCTGGACCGCGATCGGTTACTGATGCGCGAGGGGGCGCGACGCTCGTGACACCGCCCGGTACAGTGACAGAGACCAGGCCGAGGCCAGATACAGCACCGGGTACAGTAAGGACGCGCGCACCAGCGCGCGGGGCGGCCCGTCCTCCCAGGACGGTACCATTGCCGCCAGCAGCACCAAAGCCCACGGCACGCCGAGCACGAGCAGGACCCGGTTCCCGCGCCCCGGTTGGGTGGGGTACGCGTACCGGCTCGGTACGAACGTCAGTGCCGCCAGGGCCGCGATCAGGGCGACCGCCCACGCGCCCGTGACCGGCAGGGCGAACAGGTAGAAGGCGACGATGTTCCAGTACGACGGGAACCCGAGGAACGCGCCGTCCGCGGTCTTGATGTCCGCCTGACAGAACCCGTAGGCGCTGGCCACGAGGGCAACCACCAGCACCCATCTGCTCCCCTCCGGGAGCAACCCGGCCCGGTCGATCAGCACGAGCGGCAGGCACGTGTACAACAGGAAATCGACCAAATCGTCGAGGCGCCGGCCGTCGAACCCGGGGACCACTTCCCGGATGCGGATGGCGCGGGCCAGCGTCCCGTCCGTCGCGTCAACGAGCACGGCCGCGAGCATGAGCAGGAAGCACGTTCGGTAGGTGTCGGGCGTGCGTGCCGGTTCGAGCAGCAGGGCCGCGATCCACGCGCCCAGCGCGAGCCCGCTGCCGGTGTACGCGTGGACCGACCAGGCCAAACACACGCGAACGGGCGAAACCGCTTTCGGGTTCATGCGCTCCTCCGCCGCAGCACGCGGTACACGACGGCGCCGGCGCCCAGCAGGAGCCCGCTGAACAGCAGCGCGCCGAACCGCTGGTACCACTCGGACCCGTAGAACCGCTCGCGCGGCCACCCGATGTTCACGATCAGCACTCCGCCCCAGGCGACCGCGAGCGCGTTGACCGGCCCGCCCCAGCGGCCCAGGAGCGTGCCGGGCGCCGGGCCGCGGCGCACCCGTTCGACCAGCAGCGCGCCGGTCGTCAGTAAGTAAGCCAAGTTGGTCCACACGATGCTAACGCACACCAGGGCCGTCATCAGTTGCTCGTGGTCCGAGTTGAACGCCAGCAGCAAACAGGCGAGCGCCCCGACGGCGGCGGCGGCGGCGCGGGGCGCGCGGTGCTCCGGGTCGACGCGACTCAGGCGGCTCGCAAACGGGGTCGCGCCGTCGCGGGCCATCGCGAACAGGGTGCGGGCCGCGAGCGCGTGAACCGCGAGCGTGCACACGAACACTGCCAGGGCGGCTGCGGCGACGAACACGGTCCCCAGCGTGTCGCCCAACACGCGCTTGATGAGGTACGGCAGCCCGCCCGCCCCATCGTCCAGCAGCGGGTCGGCGAGGTCGGGCGCGCTCACCAGCGCCCCGACCAGCAGCAGCGCGCCGAGCAGCGCCGCCGCGAGCAGCGCCTGAAGGATCGCCCGGGGCGCCCGCCGACGCGGATCGACCGTCTCCTCGGCCAGACTGCCCGCCGTGTCGAACCCGTACATCACGTATGCCGCCATCACGGCCGCGGCGAGGAACGGCCCGAAGGCATCGAGCCCTCCGGTCGGCCCGCCTTCGCGCGCTTCGAGCACCACCCCCGGCCCGCGCACCGACTGGCCCAACAGCAGCGCGACGAGCCCCACGGCGGCGACCAGTTCCACAACAACGCCCGCGGCCATGACCCGCGCGAGCAGCCGCGTTCCGCGGGCGTTGAGGAGCGTGCTGAGTGCGATGAGGGCGACGCCGAGGAGCGCGGCGTTACTGGCCGGCGCGTCGAGCACCTGGAACCCGGGCCAGAGTGCCGGGAGCGTGACCTGCCAAGCCAGCGCCACGGCCGCCAGGGTCACGACCAGCGACGCCAAGTAGACCCAGCCGACGAACCACCCCAGCGCCGGGGTGCCGACCCGCCCGGCCCACGCGTACACCCCCCCGCAGTACGGGTACCTGCGGGCCAACTCGGCGAAGCAGAGGGCCGCGCACAACTGACCCGCGAACACGACCGGCCACGTCCAGAAGAAGGCCGGGCCGGCTTCGCGGTACCCGAGGTGAAAGTTCTGCACGATCCCGGTCAAGATCGACAGGTACGAGAAGCCGGCGGCGAAGGCGGCAAACCCGCCCAAACCGCGAAGGAATTGGGGGCGGTAGCCGGCCTGTGTGAGGTCGCGGTCGTCGTCGGTCGGGTCGGGGAGGGGCATAACGGTGATGGAGGGGAAAATAGCCCCTACTGGTTTAGCAATTCTCCTGCCGCTGGCTCTTATCGTGGTCACTACGACCGGCGAATGCCGACGGTTCTGCGGGCAGCGGGGACCAAGTCTGACGGTGTTGGCGTCCGGACCTGCGCCGGAGGCGCTCCCGCTTTGCTGCCTGCAAGCCCGATATGTTAGGGGCGGGGGCGTGGGGCGTCACTGAGGATTTGAGCAAACCGGGCGACGAAGAACTCCCGACGAGGCCATCACCTGGAGAGTAACCGGTGCTCACCTGAAGAACCGTAGCCGACCGTAGTTGGTGTCGATACGGAACCTTCGCAGAGGAGCGAGCAGACCCGGGGACTAAGGCCGGCGGCGCCGAATGTGGACGAGGCCACTCGCAAATTGCTCAACGCCGCCCGGTCAATCGCTCTACAACGCACCACTTCCGGAACCTGCCGCACGTTCACGAGCGCGAGACGTTGTGGTAGACTTCCTGCACGTCGTCGCAATCGTTGAGCATGCCCAGGAACTTCTCGAACAGGGCCAACTCGTCCCCGCTGAGTTGTTTTGTTTCCTTCGGGAGGAAGCTGATTTCTTGAACGTCCAGCTCCAGGCCCGGGAAGGCTTCGAGTAGCGCGGTTTTGGCTTTGTAGAACTCGCCGGGGGGAGCGAAGACCGTAACGGTCCCGTCCTTGCACTCGACCTCTTCGATGGCCACGTCCGCGGCGAACATGGCCTCCATCACTTTCTCTTCGTCGTTACCGGCGAAGGAAATGACGGCGAGGTGATCGAACAGCATCACCACGGACCCGCTGGCGGACAGCTTGGAGCCGGTCTTGGTGAAGCAACTGCGCACGTCGGAGATCGTGCGGGTGTTGTTGTCGGTCAGGCAGTCGACGACGACGAGCGAGCCGCCGGGGCCGAAGCCCTCGTACCGCGCCGATTGGTAGTTCTCGCCCCCGGCGCCGGCGGCCTTCTGAATCGCCTTTTCGATCACGTGGCTCGGCACGTTGTCGCGCTTGGCTCGTTCGATGATGTTGCGCAGAACCGGGTTGGCGTGCGGGTCGGGCACGCCGTTCTTGGCCGCCACGTACAGTTGTTTGCTGTACTTGGAATAGACCTTCGAGTTCTGCGCGGCGGTCTTGAAGATCGAGTACTTGCGCTTCTCGAAAATGCGTCCCATACGAAGCCTACCCCTCTACTGTTCCAAAGGAGCCGGACCCTGAGTGGCCCCGTTCCGTCAGCAGGATCTTAACCTATTTCCCGACCCCCTCTTCTGCGAATTTCGCCCCGGCCGGCCGCCCATCTTCTTGACCCGTGGCGGGATCGGGCGTTCGACGACAGGTCCGCTTTTGGCGGTCTTGGCGTGCTTGCGGCCTGCTTCGATGGCTGTGCGGGGATGAGCCCGTTGCACCCGCCGATCAGGTCCGCGCGGCCGGCCTGGATCAGGGCTTCGCGGACGGTGAAGTAGCTCTCGGGCTTGAAGAACTGCATGAGCGCCCGCTGCATCTTGCTGTCGGCCTGGTTCTTGATCGTTTGGGCCGAATTTTGGTGAACGGATCGATGCCCGCGTGATACATACACGTCGCGATGTCAGTTGCGGCATGCTGCAAGTCGGCGCCGGCCAGAGTTCTCAGGTTTCCTGCATTAGCTTGTTTCGGAAAGACTGAGCGGTGCGCTGCACCGTGGCTTTTTTCGCTGTATCACCGGTGATCATCTTGGCCACGCGGGGCTCAATGCTCATCTCGTTAAGGTCCAATTCCCCAATCATCTCCAACCAGCGCGTCAATGGCTTCTCGTCATAGGCGATCTTTTCGAGAATCCGGCGGTCGCTCGGCAGCAAACGATTGAAATATCCCTCCCACTGTGTCGGGCGGATCATTTTGAGGAACTGGTTGGCAGTCGCCTGTGCTGCCCGAGAATGCCCCCACGGATTGCCCAACCGCACGCACAGCACTGCCGTAAAGCAGTCAGCGAGTGCAGGACCTGGGATCGACGTGCCCAGCCTTGCGAGCGTTTCCATCGGCTTCGGCTCGTTGTGGAAATTGTCATAGGCGAAGTGCGCAGATAGCACTGCCCGCGCCGCCGCCCGGAAGGAATCGGAACGCAGCGACTCGGGTACAAAATCAAATCCTCTAACTTTCATTAGTGCTTTGCGAAGCCCAGCCGAGGCTACCGTCCGGTCCGATGCCTGCACCGTGGCATATGTCTCCCCGGTTTGCCACTTGTCTTTTTCCCGCAACCTCGGCCACATCACCGGCAATAGCGAGTTGATGTTTCCAGCCGCATGTTCCAGCTTCGCCCCCGCCGCGGTCTTGAGCTGGGTGAGCAACACGGTCAGTGTCGTGCGGACGTAGAAATACGGGGAGACTTCCAGTGCCTTGGCCTCCCCGGAGTCGTTACTCAACGTCTCCTGTTCCAACCTCTCCCGCAACTTAAGGAATGGTTGCTGCGTCTTCGTGACCGGCTCCGCGAGAAAGTTCAACACGCAGCTTCGCAGGATCGTGGCCGCCTCGCTCCCCAGCATCTTCTCATCGTGCGAGACATCCGGGTCGAGGAAGTGGTTGACGAGAGTATGGCCGTTGCGGAGCCGCAGCGCCTCTGTCGTCGTCACCATGCCGAGCTGCTCTGCTAGCTCCATAGCCTCATCGTCACGGATATCCGTCATGGGGTTGGACGACTGGTCAAGGTCCGATCGACCCAGCATCTCGCCAACGAACTCCATACCGAGCATCGAAAGCTGCTTCTTGAGCGCGGCGATAGCGCGCGACCAAATGAAGGTCGAGGCCATCTCGAATGCGCCGCTCTGGAAAGCTTGAACGATGGCGGTCTGATCGCGCTCGGTCAGCACCACCGCGCGCTTCACGATCTCGGGGGGCTCGGCCGTGGGCGCGAGCGCCTTCGGTTCGTTCGGGGACCACGGCAAGAGGGCGGTCTCACTCATGTTTGCACCACTACTTCCATTCGCCCGTCTTGCGAGCGGAACAGAGCTGCTTTTAGTGACAGGCCGACATATCCTCGGAGCACGGCGAACGCACGGCTTCGAGCACCGCCGGAGACGGGCTGCGCGGCGACCTGATTTGCGCCGGTCTGCTGCACAATAATGCGGAACGCGCGAATCGAGCCGTCCGTCCCGAAAACCGTTACACCATCACTCTCGATCATACCGCGTAGCAGCGATTCCTGCGACCTCAGCAACGTTGCATCCGCTGCCGTCTTCGCCTGAACAGCCGAGATCATCGTCTGCACCAGCGGGATCGGTTCACCCAAGACGACGCCGTCGGAGAACTTCGCCCGGTCCAGTGCGGTGGCCGTCGGTATGGATGCGAGTAGCGCGCCGTGGCCGCCTCGGAGGCAGTCGGTGAGGAGGCGGGCCATGTAGCCAGTTGCCTGCACGCGGTGATCCCCCGGTACATCGGAGCAAGCCACCGTGGCGAAGTCATCGACGTGCCTGCTCATTGGCTTGGTTGACTGCGTGGCAGTGGTCAGCGATATTTCGAGTTTGGTTCCATGCCCGTCGATCAGCTCGACCGTGTTCTCGGCGCTATGCCGGAGAAGTACGGCGGGTAGCTTCGACACGGCCAGCGCCTCCTCAGCCCCGGCGGAATACGACTCGGCAGCGCCACGGAAGAGGCCGAAATCGAACCCGCCGTTGACTCGGCGGACGTACACGCACCAGCCCTCGATGGCGAGCGCCGCGCAGTTCTTGAGGGCCGCAGTCGCGACCTGTCGCGCGCCCGCCGCATCGACGGCAGCAACGTTACCGATGAAGAGCGGCTTAGAGCCCGGCGCGAGGAGCTTTAGGGTGTCTTCGTCGGACGGCCCGATCAGGAACACTTGCGGGTACAGCTTCCGCTCCTCCTCGCGGTAGGCTGCGAGGCGAGCAACCAACTCGCTCCCGACCTGCTGGGTCAGCCCGCAGTTAATGCTTCCATCATTGAAGTACGTAGAAACGTAACCTACGAGAGATTCGCGAATAGTTCTTTGCTGAAACGGGTCAGGCATTTTGGGCATCCCGTATCGTTGCCACGAGAGCAGTACAGCGATTAGTAATCCTTCGGACCGGATTTCCCTTTCCGCTTCTTGTCCTGCCGCCGCTGCTGCGACTTCCGCCCAGGCCGGTAGCCCTTGTTCTTCACCGGCTCGTCCCCGCGCTCGCCCGGCTTCTCGCCCTTGGCGGGGTTGGCGACGGTGTGGTAGTGGTCCGCGCCCACGGCCGCATTGGCGTGCTTGCGGCGTGCTTCAATGGCTTCCTTCGGGGGCTGTGCGGGGATGAGCCCGTTGCACCCGCCGATCAGGTCGGCGCGGCCGGCCTGGATCAGGGCTTCGCGGACGGTGAAGTAGTTCTCGGGCTTGAAGAACTGCATGAGCGCCCGCTGCATCTTGCGGTCGGTCAGGTTCTTGGCCGTTTGCACCGGCTTCTTGGTGAACGGGTCGAGGCCCGCGTAATACATGCACGTCGCGATGTCGAACGGGGCCGGGATGAAGTCCTGCACCTGGTCCGGGCGGTAGCCGTTCTGCTTCAGGTACAGGGCGAGGTCGATCATCTCCGCGAGGTCGCTGCCCGGGTGGCTCGCGATGAAGTACGGCACGATCTGCTGCTTCGGCTTGCCGGCCGCCGCGCTGGCCTGTTGGAACTGGTCCGCGAACACCCCGAAGTTGTCGATGTCGGGCTTCTTCATCAGCTCCAGCACCTTCGGGCTGGTGTGCTCGGGCGCGACCTTCAAGCGCCCGCCGGTGTGGTGCTCGGCCAGCTCGCGAACGTACTCCGGCGACAGTTGCGCCAGGTCCATCCGGATGCCCGACGACACCAGCACCTTCCGCACCCCCGCCGTTTCGCGCACCTCGCGCATGAGCTCGATCAGCGGGCCGTGGTCGGTCCCCAGCAGCTTGCACACCGTCGGGTGGACGCACGACAGCCGCTTGCACTTCGCTTCCACTTCCGGCCGCGTGCAGCGCATCGTGTACATGTTCGCGGTCGCGCCGCCGATGTCCGAGATGATCCCCTTGAAGTCCGGGTCGGCCGCGAGCTTCTCCACCTCGCGCAGGACCGACTCCGGCGAGCGGCTCTGGATGATCCGCCCCTGGTGCGCCGTGATCGAGCAGAACGTGCAGCCGCCGAAGCACCCGCGCAGGATCGTCACCGAGTCCTTAATCATCTCGTGGGCGGGGACCGGCTCCGTGTAGCTCGGGTGCGGGCGACGGTTGTACGGCAGGTCGTACACCGCGTCCATTTCCTCCCGCGAGATCGGCAACGCGGGCGGGTTCTGCACCACCGCCTGCCGGTCGTGGAACTGCACCAGCGTCGCCGCGTTGAACGGGTTCGTGTTGGTGTGGATCAGGCGCGTCGCCTCGGCGAACGCCTCCTTACTGTCGCGCACCTGCTCGAACGACGGCAGCAGCTCGAACGGCGCGTCGGCGGCGCGGGCGGCGTACGCTTCGGACTCCTTCGCGCCCAGCGCGTACGTGACGCCGCGGAGGGCACGGAGGTCGCGCAGCGTCCCGCCGGCCTTCAGCTTTTGCGCGATCGTGACGATGCTCCCCTCGCCCATCCCGTACACGACCAGATCGGCCTTCGAGTCGAGCAGGATCGACCGCTTGACCGTGTCGGACCAGTAGTCGTAGTGCGCCAGCCGCCGCAGGGAGGCCTCCACCCCGCCGGCGATCACCGGGACGCCCGGGAACGCCTCGCGCGCCCGCTGGCAGTAGGGCAGGGTGGCGCGGTCCGGGCGCAGCCCGATGCGCCCGCCCGGCGAGTACGCGTCGTCGTTGCGGACCTTCTTGTTCGCGGTGTAGTGGTTGATGAGCGAGTCCATGTTCCCCGCGCTCACCGCGAAGAACAGGCGCGGGCGGCCGAACTGGCGCCACGGCTCGCACGTTTTCCAGTCGGGTTGGCTCAGGATCGCGACCCGGAACCCGGCCTTTTCGAGCACCCGGTGCAGGATCGCCATCGCGAAGCTCGGGTGATCGACGTAGGCGTCCCCCGTCACGAAAACGATGTCGACGGCGTCCCAGCCGCGGGCCGCCACCTCGGCCGCGGTGGTGGGCGCGAACGGGGCCGCGTACCGCTCCTGCCAGAGCGAAAGGGGAATGCGGGTCGGAGCAGTAGACATCGCGACGGCCTGGAATAGAACGGGCTGAACCACGCTGATTATAGCAGCCCCCGAAGATGTTCTCGCTTCTGACACGAAGTTCGTGCAAGGTGCCGGCGAAAGCGCCCGTAATACCCCCGGCCGTGTTTCCAGAAGTGAATTCCTGCTGTCGTCATGCCGAAATAAACGTTACGGTTCATGCGACCGTTTAATCCGGTACGGCGTACGCGCTTTCCGGTGAGAACGGTCTTTTAAGAATAACCGGTCCCCGGTATCGTCTTTTAATGTAGCGCGACCCCCTCCGCGCTGAGTGATTTTCGGTCCGGCGTCCAGAACGCGGGAGCTCCTCCGCCATGTGTCGTTCATCCGTCCGTGCCCGGCTGGCCGCGCTTGTTGCGGCCGTCCCGCTGGCCCTGTTCGCGCAAACGCGAGCGGTGGGGCAGGAACCGGCCCTTGAAGTGTTCTACAACCGGCTCGAGCCGAAGGAGCAGTTCAAGTACAAGTACAAGCAGGACGGCAAGTTCAAGGAAAGCGTTTGCTCCGCCGGGGTGTTCCGGTGGGAAGTGCCCCGCACCGAGTACGGAACCAACGGCCTCGACCGTAACTTCACCGGTTACTGCGCCGAAGTCCTGGTTCCGATCGTGGCGGAGAAGACCTACCAGTTCCGGGCGAACAACCTGTTCGAAACCAAGAACTTTAACCTCAGCGGGGTCGCGCAGGACAAGGTCGGCGACGCCACCAACCGCCGCGCCCGCCTCGTTCAGGAGCTGTTCGGTCGCCACTTCCGCGACCCGGTCCTGAAGTCGGTCGACCCGACCGACGCCGTGGCGTTCCAGATCGCCCTCTGGGAGATCATTCAGGAACCCGAACCGGCCCAAGGGGAACTGAAGCTCGACCTGTTCGACGGCGACTTCCAGGCCAACTACCCGAAGGCCGAGGCGCCGGCTTACGTGACCCGCGCTCAGGAGTACCTCGGTACCTTGACCGGTAAGGATGACGCCCTGCTGATCGAGAACCCGGACCTTCGCGGCCGCGAACTCATCCGGTTGCAAGGCCTTCCGCAAGCGGACGGCAGCGCGACGCAGTCGCAGTTCGCGCTGCGGTACACGGGCGGCGGTGCGGCCGGCACCGGGGCGATGGCCCGGGCGCTGACCGCCGGTGGCGGCGGGCTGGCGGGTGGTGCCGGTGCGCCGCTCGGCGGCGGCGCTGGCGGCGGCCTGGGTGGTGGTACCGGTGGCGGTGGCGGGTTCTTCAGCAACCCCAATAACGGCACGACCACGACCACTACCACCCCGCCGGGGGGCGGTACGACCACCACCACGACCCCGCCGACCACCACGACCACGACTCCGCCGGTGGGCGGCCCGGACACCCCGACGACGCCGACGACTCCGACCAACCCGAACAACCCGGATACGCCGACGACGCCCACTAACCCGGTCCCGGCGCCGGCGGGCTTGCTGCTCGGGGCGATCGCCCTCGGCACCGTTGGCACATGGCGGTTCGGTGCCCGGATGCTCGGCTCCAAGTGACCTCAACCGGATCATGCGAACGGTCGGCGTGGAAACATGCCGACCGTTGCTTCGTTTACTTCCCCTTTTTCTCTCCAGCGAGGCGCAGCGGCGTGGACGTCATCGAATACCGCGGGTGGAAGAACAACCTGCTGCTCACCAACGGTGCGGTCCAACTGGTTGTGACCCTGGACGTGGGGCCGCGCGTGATCGCGTACCGGCTCCCCGGCGGCTTCAACGTGATGAAGAACTACGACTCCATGATGGGGGGCACCGGCGAGGCGGAATGGCAGATCCGCGGCGGGCACCGGTTCTGGCTCGCGCCCGAGGACCTCACCCGCACGTACTTCGCGGACAACCGCCCGGTCAAGTGGGAGGCGATCGGTACCCACGGCGCCCGGTTCACCCCGCCGCCCGAGACCGAGTACGGCGTTCAAAAGGTGATGGAACTGCGCCTCGCCCCGAGCGGCACCGCAGTCGAAGTGACTCTCCGGGTGACGAACATCGGGACCGCGCCGACCGAGCTTGCGCCCTGGGGGCCGACGGTGATGGCCCCCGGGGGGGTGGAAATCCTCCCGCTGCCGCCGAAAAAGAACCACCCGGGGCACCCGAGCAACGCCAAGTCGCCCGCGGACTACGGCCCGAACCAGGAGCTGATCCTGTGGCCGTACTTCGACTTCGCGGACACCCGCTGGACGTTCGGGAAGAAGTACGCGCTGCTCCGCCAGGACGTGAACAAGGGGCCGACCAAGATCGGCCTGGCGCACCGTGAGGGGTGGGTCGGGTACCTGAATTCGGGCACGCTATTCGTCAAGCGGTTCGACTACCGCGAGGGAGCGGTGTACCCCGACCGGGGCACGCGGTACCAAACGTTCTCCAACGAAGACATGCTCGAAATGGAGACGGTCGGGGAACTGGTAACCCTCGCCCCCGGGGCGTCCGCGGAACTCAAGGAAAGCTGGGAGCTGCACGGCAACGTCCCGCCGGTGCAAACCGAAGCGGACGTGGACCGTGTGATTCTGCCGCTGATCGCTAAGTAAGCGTGTCAGGGCCGTTTCACCCGCACACAATGCGAAGGGGTGCAACGGCCCTGAACCAAGTCGGTTTTCAGGCTCCGCGCTCCAGGTCGGTCAGATTCCAGTACCGCCGCCACGCGCTGTACAGACGGCCCCCTTCTTGCGTCCGGAAGATCGACTCTCCGTCAACGAAGTCGGTGGCGGGAAACCCGTTCCACTTGGCCCGGAACTCGACGAGCGTTTGGCAGCTTTGCTGAGTCTGCATGCGCCAGGCTTGCGGGTCGTTGAAGTCTTTTGTCCGCCCCTGATCGTTCGGCCGCTCGAGGTCCGCGAGCACCCCGAGCGGGTGGAGCGGCCACAGGGCGTCCCCCTCGACGCACGCCAGAGCGAGGCGATCGTCGGTGGGCGGTGGAGCCGGGTTGCGGAGCTTCCAGGCGTCGTGCGTGCTGATGATCTGGACGCACCGGTCGATTTCTTCGGCGGTCAGCAGCGGCCCGTCATCGGTACGCGGGTCTTTTAGCCGGATCAGTAGCGCGCGGGCGTTGACGGCGCCGAACCGCATGTGCTCGTACCGTTGCGCTTCCTTTCTGGTTTCCAGCAGGTCTTTCGCTTCGGGTGATCTCGCTTCGCGCACCTCTTGCTCCGAGATGCGCGGGATGAAGTGTGAGTCGTGGGTGAAGGTGAACGCGACGGCGACGCGCTTCTCGGAGAGCGTGAGTCGCTCCGCTTCGGCGATTCGCAGGACGTTAGCGAGTACGACCCACTCGTGCTCCTGGCGGTTGTCCCGTGGCCCCCGCGACCCGATGAAACGGTCCCAGGCCGCGTGCGACACGGCACGGGCGACGGCGCGCAGGTCGTCGCGCTCTGAGATTGTTACGACGGCACCGAGGGCCTGTTCGAGCATGGCGCCGAACGGCTCGGGCGGGGCGGAGCGGGGCGGCGTCGGGTTCATGCAGGTCGGCTCAGCGGTCGGGATTACGGGGCCGGGCGCGGGGCGGCTTCTTCACTCGGTATAGACTTGAGTCCGGCCGTGTTGACCGCGATCACGCGGTACACGTGCTTCTTACCCGCCTCGGCCTTGGTGTCCGTGAACTTCATCGGGACCAGCGGCTGGGTGGGGGTGTCACTGTACTGCAAGTTCTGAAAGACCGGCCGCCCGAACGGGTTCTTCCCCTGCTCGGGAACGGTCGCAATCACTTTTCCGTCGCGCTCGATGACGAAAGCCGCCAACCCGCTCTCCAGATCGGCTTCGCCGTCCCAGGTGATCTCGTTGCCGTTACGCCGCACGTTGGTCGGTGCGGGTGGGGGTGTCGTGTCGTTAACTGCGGAGTCTTTAACGTACTGAGCCCACGCCCTGGCGATCGACTCGTTCGGGAGCCACGCGGCCTTGAGCGTGTCGCCGGTAAACTTCGCGGCCGGGGTCGCCTTGCTACCGGTCGGAGGTGCGAGCCAGGCGCCTTCGGTTGGCATCGCGGTGAGCGCTTTCCCGGCCTGTTTCGGCAAACGGGCGCTCAGACATGCGTCGAGCCACGGGATCGCG
This sequence comes from Gemmata algarum, assembly GCF_034097035.1. Taxonomy (NCBI): domain Bacteria; kingdom Pseudomonadati; phylum Planctomycetota; class Planctomycetia; order Gemmatales; family Gemmataceae; genus Gemmata; species Gemmata algarum. The sequence goes on along the minus strand of NZ_JAXBLV010000200.1, from coordinate 93,782 downwards.
AGGTAACGCTGGTTGCCGCAATCGTGGCTTGATAGTGGATCGACGGCCACGCCGATCAGCCCGCCTTTGCCGCGCACCTCGTTGAAGAAGGTTTCGTTGGCCGGCCAAACGCTCGCGAACCGCGGGTCCTTCACGGTCACCCCTTCCTTCGTGCCGAGGTTGCACAGAAGGGGGACTTTCAGCGCCGCGTCGGGAAGCGTGTGGGCCTTAATCCCCGTGCGGGTCGGGTCGGGTTTCAGAAGTGGCACGCCCGAGCGGAGCCACGCCGCCGCCACACGTTCCGGATGTAGCATCACCATGCCACCGGCCCAGTGCCCGCCGCCGCTGTGCCCCCACAGCGCCCACGGCACTTCTGACAGTTCCGGATGTCCGGATTTTACACCGAGGTCGGTCAGGCATTTCCGGAACGTCGCGTCCGAGCCGTTGCGCGGGTCGCACCACAACTGACAGTCGGCCTTCTCCGGCTGCTCGTAGGCCGGCGACAGGAGTGCGCAGTCGTGCTTCCGCGCAAGTGCCTGCCAGTGCAGGTCGAACGCGCCCGTCAGGCCCGACTTGCACGACCCTTCGCCGCACCCGTGCTGGTGAACGATCACCCCGCGGAGCGCCTTCACCCCTTTTGGAACCCAGATCGTGTAGTTGACGGGGTAGGGCAACTCGCCCATCGTGGCCGAAGCCTCGTAGCGCACGCGATAGTACGGCGGATCGGCTGGCGGGAACACACCGTAAGGCGGCTTCTGGGCGGAGAGTTCGGCCGGGAGCGCGAGTAGCAGAACGGGAACCGCCCAAATGGAATGGGCTCTTGATGAGATCACGGGCGCGCCGGGGTGCGAGGGGAGGGATTGGACGAGAGACATGCTAACTGCCCCGGCGGCGGGCAGCCATCAGAACTTGTGTGAGGCGATAAAAACACTGTGAGCCGGGCGGAAATAATTCCGGCCCGGCTCACACTGCCTCAAGATTCTAACGCGTTCTGCCGACTGAGTGACCCTATCGGGATTCGAACCCGAGTTTGAGCCTTGAGAGGGCTCCGTCCTAGGCCTCTAGACGATAGGGCCGACTTCAGAGGTTTTGTAAGCGCCGCGACCGGGTTTGTCAAGTGTGCGGTCCGTCCCGTGGCGATGTCCGCGCCGGTTCGTTCCCGTTCGCCGTATCGTCTGGTACAGTAGTACAAAGGCGTTCAAATCGCGGTGTTCGGGGGCGGTCTATGGGCATCCAAGATCGGGACTATTACCGCGACAACCCGAGCTTTTTTGACCGGGTCGGCCAGCAGGGTGCGACCACCTGGTTGATCGCGGTCACGGTCGGCGTGTTTTTCGGGCAAATGTTTTCTACGATCGGTGGCGGGTTCGATACCGGACCGCTCATCCAGTACGGCTCGTGCCGGCCGAATAAGGTTCTGGAAGGGGAAGTCTGGCGCCTGGTCACGGCGGTGTTCCTCCACGGCGGCCTGCTGCACCTGTTCTTCAACATGGTGGTGCTGCACTGGGCCGGCGGGCGGTTCGAGGAGCGGCGGGGCGGGCGCGAATTGGTGCTGTTCTACCTGATCGGCGGCGTGTTCGCGAACATCGTCTTCGTTGCCACCCAGGTGACCGGCGTCGCGCCCGGGGGCGATAAGGTCGGCGCGATCGGCGCCAGCGGCGCGGTCGCGGCGGCAATGGTGGTGTTTGCGCTGTATTACCCGCACGCACAACTGCGGCTGTACTTCTTCATCCCCGTGCCCGCATGGCTTCTCGCGATCCTGTTCGTCGGGTTCAACGGCCTCATGGGGTTCGGGCACGCGAACGGTGGCGTGGCGTACTTCGCGCACCTCGGCGGGGCGGCGTTCGGGTTCCTTTATTACGAAACCGGGGTCGAGTTCGGCCGGCTATTCGCACGTGACCCGGCCGCCCGCGTGCGGCCCCGGCTGCGCGTGGTGAATGCCCCGCCGGAGGAGGACCGGCCCGAGCCGGTTGCAGCCGCCGTCGAAGCCCCGCGCGCCGCCAAACCCGCCGACGAACAGCTTGAGGCGAAGCTCGACGCGATTCTGGAGAAGGTGTCCCGGAACGGGCGGGGCAGCCTCACGGCCGAAGAGAACGAGATTTTGGTTCAGGCGAGCGAACTCTACAAGAAGCGCCGAAAGTAAGACTCGGGAGAATGGTATGCCCCTTTACGAATACAAGTGCCGTCAGTGCGAGCACAGTTTTGAGGCGCTGACTTCGTCCCGCACGGCGGTGGCAGTCACGTGCCCGAAGTGCGAAGGGAACGAGTTGGATCAGTTGATCGGATTGCCCGCTCTGGGGCGAGTATCCGAGGGCTCGCCGGCGACCAACTGCCGGGGCGACGGCCCGCCGTGCGGAGCCTCATGGTGTGGTCGGAAAAATGCTTAATTGAAACGGCAATCTCCTGAATGTTCCCCTGAAAACGCTTGCCTTTAGCCACCGCTGGCCTATAAAGACTTTGATTGAATAACTCTGTTGAGAATTCCCCATGTCCTGACGGAGTATTCAGTTCCGCCACGGCTGCCGTGCCACCCTCTCCGCTAAACTCGCTTCAGGGGAACTGACCGATGACCGACAAGAAGCAAGCCGAAGATTGCGCCGTGATGCTCCAGGCGCTTGCCGAGCCGAACCGCATTCGCATCATCGAGTGCCTTCGCACCGGCTCCAAGAACGTGACCCAACTGGCGAAGGAACTGGGCGTTGAGATCGTGAACGTGTCTCATCACCTGGGAGTGCTACGCACCGCCGGGTTGGTCGAAGACATCAAGGACGGCCGGTTCGTGATCTACTCGCTGCACCCCAAGGTGTTCCACAACGACAGCTCGAAGGCCACGTACCTGGACCTCGGCTGGTGCCGCGTCGAGATCCCGCACAACTAATGCTGACCGACGGCCGTTGAGCCCTTTGGACCACAAGTCCTTAGGTTGTAAAGTTCGTGGCGCCTTCGCGAAGTGGCCCGCGACTTTAAGATCTGTGGACTTGTGACCAAACGGCGAGCGGATTACTGAAGGCCGCCGTACAGTGCCGGCCGGTACACTTCGACCTTGAGCCGTTGCGGCAGCACCTCGATCGTGATCCCCTTCACGCCTTCCTCCGGCACACACACGAACTCACCGTCCGCGTGAACGCACAGCGGTGCCTCCCGTTGCACCTCGATACGGCTTGCACGGCCGAGTGCCAGTCGCGGGTGACCTTCCGGGAGCTTACCGCGCACCATTGCCGGCAAGTACCGGACGAGGTGCAGCCGGGTGAGCCCCTTCGCGTGCATGTAGTCGAACTGCCCGTCGGTGAGGCTGGCGTTCGGGCGCAGGGGGAAGTTGCCTTCCCGTTGCGCGTTCAGGATCGACAGCGCGAGCGTGGGGCCGGTGATCTCGTGGCCGTCGAACCGGACCGTCATCGGAGGTGTGGCGAAGTGCCGCACCATCGCTTTGAGGAAGGCCCAGGCGTACAGCGGCAGCCCCGCGAGCCACTTCGTTTTGCGGGATTCGATGGTCACCATGCCGTTGAACCCGATCCCGACCGAATCCACGAAGAACCGTTCCCGGCCCGGTGCGGTCACGCGGCCGACATCGATTTCGAGCACGTCCAGGGGCGGGTTTTGCTCGCGGATCTTCCACCACACGTCCAGGCCGAGGGTGAACGCGAAGTCGTTGGCGGACCCGATCGGCCAGGTGCCGAACACCACGTCGCGGCGCCCGCTCTGGAGGACGCCGTTCGCGACCTCGTGAACGGTGCCGTCCCCGCCGGCGGCCACGACCTTCGCGAACCCGTCGTCACACGCGCGTCGGGCCAGTTCGACCGCATGGCCCTCCGTTGTTGTGGGGCGCAGTTCGACCCCGCTCGCGAGTGACGGCGGGAGGGCGTTCAAAAGCCGTTCCGCCCTTCCGCGACCGGCCGCCGGGTTGTAAATCACACAGGTGGCGTGCATTCCGGCCTCGCGGGTTCGGCGATGGTCACGTTTCGCTCGATGCTCGAAGAAGACATACCCGCGGCGCTCACGCTGTGGCAAGGGTTGCCCGGAATCGGGCTACGCGACGCCGACAGCCCGGCCGCGCTCGCGCGGTATTTGCGGCGCAACCCGGGGTGCAGTTTCGTTGCGCTCGGTGCGTCGGGCGAACTGGTGGGCGTCAGCCTCGCGGGGCACGACGGGCGCCGCGGGTACTTGCACCATGTCGCGGTCGCCGAGGCGTTTCGCGGGCGCGGGATCGGCCGCGCCCTTTTCGACCGGTGCGCCGGCGCCCTCCGGGCTGAGGGCGTCGAGAAAATCAACCTGTGGGTGAAGGCCGACAACGCGGCCGGGCTCGCGTTCTGGAAGCGGGTCGGCGGGAGCGAACGCACGGAACTGGTGACTGTCTCTATCGTGTTGGGAGACAACCCGAACGCATGAGTTGGACGCGATGAACGGCCTTTTGGTGATCGACAAGCCCGGCGGGATGACCTCGCGCGACGCGGTCAACCGGGTGCAGCGGTGGTTCCCCAAGAAAACGAAGATCGGGCACACGGGCACGCTCGACCCGCTCGCCACGGGCGTGCTGGTGGTGTGCGTCGGGGCTGCGACCCGGCTGGCCGATTACGTCCAGGCGATGGGAAAGACCTACGCCTCACGGTTCCGGCTCGGCGCGACCAGCACCAGTGACGACGCCGACGGTACCGTGACCGACACGCCCGGCGCTATCCCGCCGACCGGCGAGGCGGTGGAGGCCGCGCTCCGACGCTTTGTGGGGGTGATCGAGCAGTTGCCGCCCGCGGTGTCGGCGTTGAAGGTGGACGGGCGGCGCGCGCACGACCTCGTTCGCCAGGGAAAAGAGGTGACGCTGGCGCCGCGGCCGGTCCGCATCGACGCCGTCCGGTTAACGGGTTACGACTGGCCGTTCGCCGATGTGGTAGTGGATTGCGGGAAGGGGACGTACATCCGCTCGATCGCGCGCGACCTCGGGGCGGCTCTGGGGTGCGGTGGAATGGTGCAAACGCTGCGGCGCACGCGCGTCGGGTGCTACCTAGCGGAAGACGCCGTTACACTCGACCTCGATCCCGGCGACGTCGGCAAGCACCTCATGCCGATGTCGTCGGCGCTCTCGACGCTCCCGGCCGTCCGCATCTCCGCGGAAGTGGTGAACCGGTTCCGTCAGGGACAGACGGTTGCGACCGCCGGCGGGGAAACCTTCTCCCCTGATGCCGAAGTTGTCGTGACCGCCGGATTCGAGGCTACCGTAATTGGGATCGGTGCCGTCCTGCTCAACGGGTTCGTCAAGCCGACCCTGGTGCTACCGTCCTGATTCGCGGTCTGGCTAGTTGTGTCGGTTTCGTGAGGCACAGACATTCCTGTCTGTGCAGCGCGATAAGGCTGCACAGACAGGAATGTCTGTGCCACGAAGACAAAACCAAAACGGACACAACCAGACGGGTACGTGTAGAATACCGAATCGGATTGAAGAGTAACGGTACTCTGTAGCCGGCCTCTGTGAGGCCGGTGCGACATCGGTCGTATCGCACCGGCCTCACAGAGGCCGGCTACAGAGTACCGTTACTCTTCAATCGGATTCGGTATGAGAACGCCCTTGCGGGTGGCGGTCGGCAAGCCGATAGCCGATAATGGCGCGGTCGGCGGTGCCGACGTCCCACCCCACGCGGAGACTCACCCGAATGCGCCTCCTGTCCAAACTTCTCCCGGCAGCTTCACTGGCGGTCCTCGCACTGGCGCTGGGCGGGCCGTCCCGCGGCGCGGCCCCCGCGGACACCAAACCGGTTCGCGCCCTGCTGGTCGTCGGCGGGTGCTGCCACGACTACAAGAAGCAACAAGAGCTGCTCACAAAAGGCATTTCGGCACGAGCGAACGTGCAGTGGACGGTCGCCTACGACCCCGACACGACCACGAAGCACCTGAACCCCATCTACCAGAAGGACGACTGGGCGAAGGGCTTCGATGTGGTGGTTCACGACGAGTGCTGCGCCGATGTCAAGGACCCCAAAATCGTCGAGCGCATTCTGAAGCCGCACAAGGAAGGGTTGCCGGGGGTGGTGCTGCACTGCGCGATGCACAGCTACCGCACCGAGGGGTTCCCGAAATCGACCCCGTGGTTCGACTTCACCGGCCTCGTCACCACCGGCCACGGGCCGCAAATGCCGATCGATATTCGCTACATCGACCAGGAGAGCCCGATCACGAAAGGGCTCAGCGACTGGAAAACCATTAACGAAGAGCTTTACAACAACGTAACGGGTAAGCTGCTCGCGACCGCCCAACCGCTCGCGAAAGGTAAGCAGGCCCTCAAGAGCAGGGACGGCAAGGAGCGCGTGGACGAGGCCGTGGTCACGTGGACCAACACCTACAACGGCAAGACCAAAGTGTTCGCGACCACGCTCGGGCACAACAACGACACCGTCGCCGACGCGAAGTATCTCGATCTGGTCGCGCGGGGGCTGCTGTGGTCGGTCGGGAAGCTGGACGACGCGCACCTGAAGCCGGCCGCGAAGGTGCTGCTCAGCGACTCCGATAAGTGACACCGGTTCGGGATGTCCCGTTCCAGGTTCCCACTCAAGAGCAGAACCGGCGGCCGTAGTTGCGCTGCGCGTTCACGAGCCGCGACCGCCGGAGAGCGGGTGACGTACCTCACTCGCTGGCGATCGCGGCATCATAAACAATACAACAACATCACATACACAAACACATTCAACGCACGGGCTCGCGGCCCTCAAGTTCCCCGAGCGGGATGCGGGCGATGATGGTGGTGCCGCTGCCCGGCGCGGAATCGATTTCCAGCTCGCCGCCGAGCAGGTCCACCCGCTCCCGCATCCCGATCAGCCCCAAGCCGCCCCGGCGCCCGGGGATGGCGGCCCGGGGCACGCTCTCCGGGTCGAACCCGTACCCGTCGTCCTCGATCACCGCGACGGCCTCGTCGCCGCGGCGCCCGACCACCACCGCCACCCGCCGGGCGCCGGCGTACCGGGCCGCGTTCGTCAGCGCCTCCTGCACCACCCGATACAGGGCCGTCTCGATCTCCCGCGGGAGCCGGTCACCCGCGGGGCCGACCGCCTGAAAGTCCACCGGCACCTTCGCCCGCGCGGACCACTCGGCGGCCAGCTCCCGGGCCGCCGCCGCGAGCCCCAAGTCGTCGAGCGCCGTCGGCCGCAGCCGCACGGCCACGTCGTGCAGCTCGCGGCTCAACTCGTCGGCCAGCCGGCGGACCTGTTCGAGCTGGCCGGCGGCGGCGGCGAGCGCCAGGCCGGTCAGCGTCTGACCGACGGTGTCGTGCAGGTCGCGGGCGAGCCGCTGGCGCTCCTCTTCCTGGGCGGTCCCGAGCCGCCGCGCGAACTCGGTGCGGCGCAGCATCTCGGACGCCCGCGACTCGAGCGCCGCGGCCAGCTCCTGGGTCCGCGCGGCCACCTTCTCTTCCAGCAGGTCGCGGCTCTGGCGCAGCTCGTCCTCCATCCGCTTGCGCTCGGACAGGTCGCGCAGCACCTTGACGAACCCCCGCCCGCCCGCGAGCGGGGTCAGCGCGCCGGACGCGAAGAACCGCTCCGCGCCCTTGCGCAGGTGCCACCGCTCGTCGGCCACACTCCCGGTCCGCAGGGCCACCGCGACCTCGGCGCCGGGCACCCCGGCCGCGCGGTCCTCGGGGGTGAACAGTTCGTCCACGGGCCGCCCCACGATCTCCGCCGCCGTGTACCCGAACACCGCCTCCGCGCCGGGGCTCCAGTCGCTCACCGTGAGGTCCGGGGCGAGCGTAAAGATGGCGTGATCGGTGGCGCTGGCGAGGATCAGTTGGAGCCGCTCGGCCCCGGTCCGGGCGGCCTCCTCGGCGTGGACCCGGTCGGTGATGTCGTAAGACACGGCGAGCGCGGCCACGACCTTTCCGCTGTCCTCGCGGAGCGGCACACCGTGCGTGATGAAGTGGCGCCTGTGCGCGGCGCGTTCGACCCGGAACGGCTCGCCGGCTAGTGCGGCGCGGTAATGCGGCTCGTAGACGGCGGCCAGTTCCGGGCCGAACGCTTCCGCCAGCGTCTTCCCCTCGAAGTCGGCAACCGAGAACCCGAGCAACCGAAACGCCTCGCCCTCGGCGAGGAGGCACCGGAGGTCGGGGCCGATGATGACGGCGGCCCCGTTGGGCAGGTTGGCGGCGATGGCCCGGTACCGCGCCGCGCGGGTCCGGAGCGCGGCCTCGGTGCCCTTGAGATCGGTCACGTCCACGCACACGCCGGCCAAAGCCTGCGCACCGCCCGCACTGCCTTCCGTGCGAAGCCAGCGGACCGAACCGTCGGTTAATGGCACGCGGAAATCGACCCGGAGTGGCGTCGCGCCGCGAACCGCGGTCCCGACCGCCGCGCGCACGGCCCCCCGGTCGTCGGGGTGAATGTGGGCAAAGAACTCTTCGAGCGCTCCCGCCGTCTCGGCCGCGGCCAGTCCCAGCAGTCGGTTCAGGCTCGCGTCCCGCGTGTGCATCCCGGCGCGCGGGTCGATCGTCCAGTGACCGACACCGGCGGCCCCTCTCGGTCGCGCGGTGCGGGCCGCGGCCGATTGGCCGGACGCACCGCCGGTTCCGTCGGTCGTATGCGGGATCAAGTCGGACATGCGTTAAGGCTCGCGCAGTGCCGCAACGGGCGAGCCGGCACCGGACCATTCTATCCGTTCGCGGTGCGTCGCGGCACCAGAGCCACCCTCACTACAAATATTGTGCCTCGAATGCCGCCCGGACACGAGGGCCGTTGGTGCTTCGCCTTCTGTTCCCGGCGCGTCTCGCGCTGGCCGGACAAAGGTTTGCATGCCCCCACAGGCCGTTACTCCCCACGTTCCGCCGTGCCGCCCGGAGCTACTGCGGCCCGGCCGCCGGCGCGGCCGCGAGGCTGGCCGACAGCGCTTGTAACTCCACCAGGAGCTGGACCGGCGCGAACGGCTTGTGCAAAAACCGGTCCTCTTCGCGCGGCATGGTGTTCTGGGGCAGCTCCTCGCGCGGGTAGCCGGAAATGAACAGCACCCGAATGTCCGGGCACCGGAGGCGGACCTGTTCCGCCAGTTGCGGCCCGCTCAGTTCGGGCATGACGATGTCGGTGATCAGAACGGCAAACGGTTCGGTGGCGTGCCGGATCAGATCGAGGGCCGCGCCGGGCGACTCGGCCTCCACAACAAAGACCCCCGCGTGCCGGAGGATCGCCGCGGTCGTCGCGCGGACCGACGGGTCGTCGTCAACCAGGAGCACCGGCCCGACCGCGGGCGCCGGCCGGGGCCGGGCCGGTACCGCGCGCGCCGTTCCGGTTCCCGCACTTCGGTCCCCGGGCAGGTCGATCGAAAACGTGGTCCCCTGACCCACCGCCGACTCGAGCGCGATCGTGCCGCCGAGGCCGTTAACGATCCCGTAGACGGTCGCCAGACCCAGGCCCGTCCCCTTCCCCACAGGCTTCGTGGTGAAGAACGGCTCGAACACCCGGGCCTTCGTCGCCTCGTCCATGCCGCACCCGTTGTCGGACACGACCAGCCGCGCCACCGGGCGCCCGTCCACCATCACGGCTCGGGTGCGCAGGCCCAGTTCGCCGGACCGGTCCATCGCGTCCCGGGCGTTCGTCGCCAGGTTCAGCACGAGCTGCGTCAGAACCCCCCGGTCCGCCCGCACCAGGGGCAGGCCCGGGGCGTAATCGGTCACGACGCGGACGCCGTCCCCGACCGCCGGGCGGACCAGCTTCTCGATCTCTTGCAGCACCTCGTTGAGGTCCATCGGCTCCAGCGCGATCGGCTTGCGCCGCGAGAACGTGAGCAGTTGGCCGGTCAGGTCGGCCCCGCGCTCGCCGGCCTGAAGGATGGTGCGTAGCAACTCGTCGGCCGCAGTCCCCGCGGGCACCAGGTCGCGCACCAGTTGGCCGGAGCCGAGGATGACGGTGAGCAGGTTGTTGAAGTCGTGGGCGATCCCGCCGACGAGCCGGCCGAGCGCCTCGAGCCGACGGGACTCGTGGAGCGAGCGGCTCAGCTCGGCTTCGCGCTCGTAGCGGGCGCGGATCTCGGCGGCCTGGCGCCGGACCTGGCGCCGCAGCGTGAGGATCCACGCGCCGACGAGCAGCCCGGCCACACCGACCCCGACGAGCAGCCGGGACACGCGACGGGCCGTCCACCAGCTCTCCGGCGGCGGCGGCTGCGGGCGGCTCCGCACAGCAACGTCCCCGGGCTCGTTGACCCGGATGCACAGTACGTCGCCGTCTTGTGGCGCGGCGGCCGGAAAGGCGACGCCCGTAACGGTGACCTGCGTTCCGGGTTCGAGGGCGGCCAGTTCGGCCCCGCCCGGCCCGGTGTAAGCGACGACGAACTGCCGCCCCGTGTCGGTACAGGTCACGAGCCGCTCGCCCTCGCGCTCGGCGGAGGCGCGCACCTCGCCTTCGACCCGCACCAGCCGGCCCCACTGCGCCTCGCGGAGGATCTGCTCCGCACTGGTGCGGAGCAGTTTGGGGGCCGGCAGGGGCGAATCCAACACGGTAACAAACGCATTATCGAGCCGGATCGCATTAGACCGGGGTGAGCTGTAGCCCCGCGCGAGAACCGCCGTTCCGACGCGCAGGTCCGTCGGCTCGCTCGGGTAAACGAGCGCCGCGCCCGTGCCGTCTTGCACGGCGATCTCTTGAACCTTGTTCTTCTCCAGCGCGTGGGTCACGACCCCGCGGATCGCGACCGGGCGCGCGAACGGCGCCGGCCCGGTCACGAAGCCGCGGTGAACGTTCACGATCGGTATCGGCGCCGTCGAGCCGTTCGATTCCGGAAGCGGTTCGATGTCGTCGAGCGATGCGACCAGGAACCGCCCGACCGCCGACGCCGTTCCGGTGTTCGGGTCGTGGCGCGGGGAGTTGCAGACGCCGCGGAACCGAACGACCGAACCGACGAGCGCCTCGGCCCGGCTCAAGTTCAGCCCGGCGGCGGGCACGTTGATCACGGCCGTCCCCTTGGCGGTCGCGACCGAAAAGAGCACGCGGACGCCGTTGTACTGGTACCGCTGCACGTACACCCGCCCCTCAACGTACCGGGCGTCGAGCCACCGGTTGTCGTCGGGATCGAGGTTGTGCAGCTCCGGCGCGGGGAACTCGGCCGAGCCGATTTTGCGCACTCCGGTCGCCACAACCGCCGGTGCAAAGGTCCCCGGGGCGGTGAACCCGGTCAGGATCACCCGGTCCCCCGGCGCGAGCCCGAGCGCCAGCGGGGACTCTTCCACGTACACGCCCGCCGTAACGTCCTGAACGAAGAAGTCGCGAAGGTGCCGGTTTACGAACGTAACAGCAACCGTCAGCTCGACCGGCCGTCGTTCCGCGGCGTCCTCTTTGCTCAGCGCGCGCACATCGGCCACCTGCGTGAGCGGGGCCGGCTCCGGCGGCTCGAGTCCGATCAGCAGGAGCAGCGCGAGGGGCATCTTGACGGCTCCACTGGAATTGATGCCTACGAGCGCGCGTTCCGGTCGAAGCGATACAAAAACAAATAGCTCAGGATCGGAATCTGCGCCGCGGCCGGAGACGTGGAAACACCGCGAGGCAGAAACCGATCTTCTCGCCGGGCGTCAATTGAGGGCACTAACGCGGCTACGATTCGTCCGAGCGGTGAAGCGCAACGGTTCCACCCGCAAGACGATGAACGGCTGCGTGTCTCCTGCGCCCACAACAGTCGCGGCCCGCCCTCGTCACCGCACCGTAACGAATCCTGCTCCGGTGCGTGAAGCGTGCACTGGGGTCAGGATTCGGAGCGAGTCTCCCCGTTCCGCTTGTTCGGTCACAAGGTGCCTTCCGTGCCACGGGGTCCGACCGACCAGCCGACCGCTAGCGGCGAACTGGCAATTCGCTGCCAATTCCTTGATTGGCCGCCACCAACGAATCACACCCACAAGCCCGGGATAACCGCCACCAAGATTGGCGGCATCTGGCCCCAGCGGCGTTCACGTGCGGTATCGCAATATATTACCGAAAAACGCCTTACACCCATAATCACCAAAACACATTTCCGATCCTACCAGTGTCAACCCGCGTCCGTCTTCCCCGGCGCGACGCTCCCACTCAGAAAGCCGCGCAAAGGAACGGCAACCGGCGAATACCAAATATACCAGATGCTCCGCCGAACAGTACGACGTTAACCGTTCAGCGTTGATGGGTCCCGCGGCGGTTGCGAGCGAGCGCAGAAATGCGCGCCCCCGAGACCGTACCGCCGCGCTGGCGGCGCGGCACCGCGGATACCAGAATAGCCCGTGCGACCCGTTCGATCACCGGCCCGGCGGAACGAATGCCAACCCTCTCCGACCTCGCGAACGTTCTCATCAAGTGCCGGGTGGTGTCCCGCGCGCGGTGGGACAAAGCCGCGCGCACAACGGGCGGTGTTACCGCCGCTCTGCTGGACGAGTTGACCGCACACCCGCCCGAGTGGTGGAGCGAGGACGAAGGCCCGGAACCGCCGCCGGGGCTCACCGACTACCAGCGAGCGGTCATCGAGGCCTGGCTCGACGGGGACGAAGCGCCGCTGGCGCCGCAACTCGCGGTGAACCAGTTCCTCCTGCTGGAGCAACTCGGCGCGGGCGGACAGGGGCAGGTGTTCCGCGGGCGGCAACTGAACCCGGCGCGGTTCGTCGCCATCAAGACCCTCACCCGCGAGACCGACACCAGCCGGGCGCGGTTCGAGCAAGAGGCCCGGGCGATGATGCGGGTCCAGCACCCCACCATCGCCCGGTTCCACCTTTACGAGCGGGTCCGCGACGAGCACAACCGCCCAACCAACGAGTACCTGATCGCGATGGAATTCGTGGACGGCTCGGACCTCAACCGCCTCGTGCGGTGGTCGGGGCCGATCCCGTGGCCGTTCGTGGTGAAGTGGGCGATCGACCTGCTCGGCGGGCTGGCGGCGATCCACCAGAGCGGGTTCGTTCACCGCGACGTGAAACCCGCGAACGTGATCGCGCTCGGCCCGCCGCCGGAAGCCGGCACCCGGCCGGGCGACACCGCCGCGAAGTTGCTCGACTTCGGCGCCGTTAGCACCACCGCACAGCCGCAAAACGAGGGCGCGAAGCGCATGTTCGTGGGCACCCGCGAGTACGCCCCGCCGGAGCAGTGGCGCGAGCGGGTGGTGCCGGAGTCGGACCTGTACGCGCTCGGCGGAACCCTGTTCTTCCTGCTCACCGGCCGCGCCCCGTACATCATTGAAGGGCGGGACGCCATCGAGTTCATGAAAGCGCACACCCGCGCGCCCGTGCCCTCCGCACGCGAACACAACCCGGATGTCCCTCAAGCCCTGGACGCGCTGATTCAGACGCTCATGGCGAAGCGCCCCGCCGACCGCGGCACCGCCGCGGAGTTGAGCGAGGCGTTCGCGCAGCTCCTCCCGTCCGAAGCGGCTGCCGCCCCGCCGGCGCGGAAACCGAAAAAGCCCGCACCGCTCGCGCCCCGTCAAACCGGCGCCCGCACCGTGCGGATCTCAGAACCGGAAGAGCGCGGGGCACTCGATCGCGTGTGCGGGCCGGTGCTGTCGGTTTTCGAGCGCCTGTTCCTGCCCGCCCTCATGCGGCCGACGCCGGGGCACGAACCCTCGATCCCGGAACGGGTTGCGGTCCTTCTCACGCGGCCGGCCGTCTTGCTCGTGCTGCTGGTGCTTCTCGGCGGGTGCATTTTTCTGGCCGTGCGTTGAAGTTCCGTCCCGGCGCGAGGTATTTGAGATATACTGTTGCGGGTCGGTTCACTTCCGCCACCGCACCCGCAACGCTCCTTCGTTCGCCCGACCGGACCGACGGTATGGACCTTCACCTGCAAAACGTGCTCACCGGCGACACCGTCAAGGCTCACCGCGAGCGCACGCTGATCGGTTCCGCCGAACACGCGACCGTCGTGACCGAAACGGGTCCGTACCTCGGCGCGCTCGTCGCCTGTTACCCGACCGGCTGGGCGCTGTACGCCCTGTCCGACCAGGACGTGACCTACAACCGCCGCCCGCTCCACGCGGGCCAGTGCGTGATCCCCCAAAAGGGCGACCTGCTCGGCATCGGTGACGACCGGTTCACGATCCTGATCCCGTCAACCGACGCACGGCGCGCGGAAGCGGACGACATCGCCCCCGCGTGTTTTGCGTACGTCACCAACCCGGACGGGATGGAGGAGTGCCGGGCGGTCGATCACAACCTGCTGTTCGGGCGGCTCGCGTACTGCCACGTCCAGCTCGCGGACACGCGCTTGTCACGTTTGGGCGCGTTGCTCGCCCCTCGTGACGGGTGCTGGTACGTTCACAACCTCTCGAAGAAGGCGATCGGCCGGAACCGCAAAGCCGTGTTCACCTTCGCCCGCGTCGCGGACGGCGACGAGTTGCTCGTCGGCCCGCTGGTGGTGCGGCTTGAAATCAAGCCGAGTACGGCGGAGCAGGCCGCCCTCGCGCCCGCGCCGACCGGTTCGCGGGAGCGGGTCCCGCTCAGTTCCTCGATCGCCACCGACACGCCAGAAGCAACCGACACGCCCACCCCGCGCGACCCGGACGCCGGTCCGGATCTCCTCGCCCTCCACGCCGCCGGACAGGAATTGGAAGCGTGGCTGAAGCGCCAACCCCCACCCTCCGAGCCCCCGAAAAGCGGGCTGGGGAGCTGGCTTGGCGCGCAGCGTGACCGGCTGCGCCGGTTCTGGCTCGACACGCCCGAAACAACGATGGCGCGGAGCCTGCGCACCTCCGGCCGGCTTGCCGAGGCGTTCGGCGTCCTCGACCGCGCCGTCCGTAACCGATCCGACAGCCCCGAGTTGCTCCGCGAGCTGTACCGGCTGTACGAATCGGTCGGGATGATCGACCTGTGCTACCGCCCGCTGCGTCACATCGAGAAGTTGGCCCAGGCACGCAGCACGCAAGACCCGTGGGTGCTGGAAACGCTGGCGCAGGTGTGCGAGAAGCTCGGCCGGGACCGGCCGGAGATGTTCGACCGCGCGGTCGCGTACTGGGACCGGCTCGAAGCGGCGACGGGAACGAGTTGCCGGCGGCAGAAGTCCGACCTGATGGCCCGCCGCGCCCTGCGCGACGGCGGCTACGCCAGCGCCGCCGACGATTGATGTCGCGTCTGGCGTTCGGGACGTTCCGCCGCGTCCGGCGCCAAACGCGCCCCGGCGCGCGTCTCCGGGCTACAGTTCGGCCCACACACCGCTACACCTAACTTCATCTCCTCAAACTCCTACCTCACACCGCACATTACGAGCACCGCTATGCGCCCGATGATCGACGCCCACCTCGACCTCGCGCTCAACGCGCTCAACTACAACCGCAACCTGCAACTCACCGTCGCCGAGTTGCGGGCGGTGGAACAGACCTTTACGGACGTGGCCGGCCGCGGGCGCGGCACCGTGACCTTCCCGGAGCTCAAGCGGTGCAAGGTGCCCGTGTGTGTGGCCACGCTGCTGGCCCGCAGCGGCCCGGACGCCGCCCAGCGCTGGGGGTTCAAGCGCGGCGACATCGACTACGCCACGCAGCAAATCGCCTACGCCCACTGCTTCGGCTCGCTGGGATACTATCGGCTGCTCGAAGCCCAGGGGCACCTGAAGTTCATCCACACCCGCGGCCAACTGGCCGCCCACTGGGCCGCGTGGGAGGCCGCACCCGACGCCACCCCGCTCGGGATCATCCTGAGCATGGAAGGGGCGGATCCGATCGTCACCCCGGACCAGGTGGCGCACTGGTTCGGGTTGGGGCTGCGCGCGGTCGGACCGGCCCACTACGGGCGCGGCCAGTACGCCTTCGGCACCGCCGTGGACGGCCCGATGACACCGGCCGGAGTGCAGCTCCTGAAGGAGTTCATGAAGGTGGGGATGATCCTGGACGTGACGCACCTGTCCGACCAGTCGTTCTGGACCGCGATGGACGTGTACGACGGGCCGATGCTCGCGAGCCACCACAACTTGCGGTCGCTGGTGCCCGGCGACCGGCAGTTGACCGACGAGCAGGTGAAGGAACTCATCAAGCGCGGTGCGGTGATCGGGTCGGCCTTTGATGCGTGGATGATGGTCCCCGGATGGGAGCGCGGGAAGACCCATCCCGAGGTGGTGGGGCTGGAGGCGATCGTGGACCACATGGACCGGATCTGCCAGTTCGCGGGCAACGCGCGCCACGTCGCACTGGGGACCGACCTCGACGGCGGGTTCGGCACCGAGCAAACCCCGCGCGACCTGGACACCATCACCGACGTCCACAAGCTCGAAGAGATCTTGTCGCGCCGCGGGTACAGCGCGGCGGACATCGACGGCATCTTTTACGCCAACTGGCTGCGGTTCTTCGGCGGGGCGCTGCCGGCTTGACGCCCGCGCCCCGCGGGGCCGCTCACGGCCGGTTCATCAGCATTCCGGCAACGGCGGCATTGATGAGCGTTGCCAGGAACCCGATGAACAGCGCTTTCATGCCGAGTTTCGCGAGGTCCGCGCGGCGCCCGGGAGCGATCGCACCAATGCCGCCGAGTTGGATGCCGACGGAGGCGAAGTTTGCGAACCCCGTTAGCGCGTAGACGGCCAGCATCCGCGATCGCTCCGTCAGCGGGTTGTGTGCCGTCCAATCTTTGAGGGTCAGGTACGCGACGTGCTCGTTCGCGGCCAGCTTGATCCCCAGGAGGCTGCCGACACGCTGACACTCGGCCGGCTCGACACCCAGCAGAAACGCGACCGGCGCGAACAGCCAACCCAAGATCTTTTCCAGCTTGAGGCCGTCCGGCCACCAGGCCAGATCGGCGGCCGTGAAGCCGACCCCCGTCTGGTCCCGGAGCTGCTCGCCGCACCACCCCACCGCGGGCTTAATCTCGGCCAACACGATGTCGAACAGTGCAATAAACGCGATGAACGCGATCAGCATCGCGGCCACGTTGAGGGCTAACCATAACCCGTCTTTGACCCCGGCCGCCGCCGCATCGATCACGTTCACATACGGCGTCTCGACCGCAACGCGGGCCGTTCCTAACGTCTCGGGTTTGCCGGCCTCGGGGCAGACGAGTTTGGTCAAGTAAAGGCTACACGGACAAGCCATTACGCAGGTGCAGAGGATCGCAACGGGGTCCGCGCCGTAGCTGATGTACACCGCCATCATTCCGCCCGAAATGTGCGCCATCCCGCTACCCATCAGCGCGAGCAGTTCCGATTTCGTCATCCGCGGCACGTAGGGCTTCACAATCAGGGGGGCTTCGGTCTGCCCCATAAACACGTTCGCCGACACCGACAGCGTTTCGGCACCGCTGGTACCCATCAGGTACATCATCACACGGGCCATCAGCTTCACGAAGAACTGAAGAACCCCGAGGTGGTACAGCACACTGAAGAACGACGACACGAAAATGATCGGCGGCAGCGCCTTGAACGCGAACACGAACCCGGCCTTACCACCCGGATCGCTGAGGGTGCCGAACACGAAGTCGGCGCCCTTGTCCGAAGAGGTAATGAGGGCCTTGATACCAGCACCGACAGCCTCGAAGAGCCATCGCACCCATCGAAAGTTGAAGTAATCGCTCTCCAGCGGGTCCGGGTGGATGATGACGACCGCCAACGCGAACTGAAGCCCGATGCCCCACAAGAGCGTCGTGCGGCTCACCGATTGGAGGCTGCTGGATAGCGCCGCGGCGAGGCCCAAGAAGCACACAATTCCACACCCGGCCTGGAACCGGGACCCGAACGAGCCGTGCAGCAAGTACGCAACGAATCCGATTGCCGCTACGGCCCCCAGAATGCCGAACCGCCAGGAAAGAGGCGTCGGCGGTAGTGCCCGTTCCGGTGGGGCAGCAGGGTTTGTGCCGTTCGGATCGGCAGGGCTCGCGGCGGTAGGCGCGGGCGCAATCATGCGGGTCCCCTGACGCGGAAACGGCGGCCCGGGTGGGCCGCCTTCGTGTTCGACTGGCGCGTTGGTCGCGGAACTTGCGGGAGAGGCGTTCCTGTCTGTGCCACAGATACGACGAGCGGAACGAACGGGCCACGCCGGCACGCAGAAAAGGAGGGGAAGCCGAACGCCCCCACGCCGCCTCGTCACGCACTACTTGGCGAACAGTTCCTTGATGAGCGCGTCGTCGTCCTTCGGGAGCGCCCACAGGTTCAGCGTGAACGCGACCTTGCGCTCGTCGCTGTGCCGCGGGAGCTTCAGCACCGCGAGCCACACGCCCTTCACAGGAACGAACCGCCACTCGCAACCGGCAGGCGCGCCGGGAACCTCGACCAGCACCGCACGGTCGCCGCTGGGCAGCACCAGCCGTGCGCCCGCGGCCGGCAGCTTCACCTCGTCGGCCTTCAAATCCAACAGAATTGGCTTGCCGGCGCCGTCGACCGCCCGCGGCTCCTTTCCGGCCTGTCCCGCCAGGAACCAGGCTTGGCGGCCCCCGGGCACCGTCGCCTCGAACGTGCGGGCGAGCCCCGTTGCGACCGCCCCCCTCAGCGGGGCCGGGGTCTCGGTCACCACCAGTTCCGGCCCCTTAAAGCTCTCGTCCAGGCGGTAGCGAAACGTCGGGCGCCCCTCCCGGTCGAGACTGTAGCCGTCGAACTTGACCGCCATTGGGCCGTCGTAGATGCGGGCCGGTTCGAGCGGCAGCGGCAGCCCGAACGCCGGGTTCGCGGCGCGCCCGAGGAAATCCGGTGGCGGGGCCGACTCGCCGGTCAGCCCCCAAGGGTGACCGGCCGGCGCGGTCCAGAACTTCTGACCGAGCAGCTTCGCGGGCGCCCCGCCGCGGTTGTTCCACACCGGCGAGGCGTCGAGGAAGTTGCCGTTCCACGCGTAGGCCGTGCGGCACTGGTCGGCGCTGAAGGCGACCGACACGTACCCCGGGTACCCCACCGCGATGGCCTTGCTACCGGCGTCCGGCATGAACGTGCGCAACACCTCCGGGCGGTCCTTGACCGCGATTACGAGGCCCTTGGGCGGCTCGAGCCCTTCGGGGAGCACCAAGTTCGGCCCCAGCGACAGGTACGCCCACATCGCCTCGGCCTGCTGCTTCGGGTCGCCGTTGAACGCGGTTGTGAGCGTCGATTTGCCGTCCACGAAGGCCTGGGGCATCCGCGTGCCCGGGGCCATCCGCAGGGGCTGGCTGAGCCAGCGCTCGTACCAGTCGTACCGCACACGCTGGTTGATGGTGGCCAAATCCGGGCCGCGCGTGCCGGTGTTGGCCACGCCGCCGATGTCGTGGCACGAGACGCACCCCAGCCCGCCCTTGCCAACGATCGTGCGGCCCGCGGCGATCTTCGCGCTCGTGCCCGGAACGACGTGAACGCGATCGTCGGGGGTGGTGCCCTCGAGGGCGGCCAGCGCTTCCGGCAGGAACCCGACGTTGACCTCGCCGTACTGCGGCATCCGGAGCTGCATCCACGGCCGGGCGCGGCCGCTCTGCGTGAGCACCGACTTGAGCCAGCTCGTGCGGGCCTTGTGCCCCACGCCGGTGAGCAGCGGGGGCCGCACGTCGTCCGCGTTCTCGGCCTTCTCGAGCTGCCGCATCTGGTCCGCGAGTTCGGTCGGGATGCCGCCCTCGCCGTCGCGCTGGTGGCAGTTGAGGCAGTTGAACCGCCGCAGGGCGGCGCGGGCGCGGTACGCCGGTGCCGCCGCGCCCGCCCCCGTCAGCCCCTTCTGTACGAACGCCACGAGGGCCGCGCGCTCCGCCGGGTCGAGGGCGTACACCGGCGCCTTCCCGGGAGCGGGGGCGGCGTCCAGGCACCCCTTCGCACCGGCCCGCTTCACCGCTTCGAGGCCCGGAAAGGTGGCGAGGGGAGTGACCGCCCGACCGCCCGGCTCGATGGCGTGACAGTTGGCACACCCCTTGGCGAGCACGAGCCGGGCGCCCAGCTCGGCCCACCGGGCTTCCGGCTTCAGCCCGTTCAATTTTTTCAGCTCGGCGTCGGTGACATTAGGAAGCACCTTCGCCGCCAGGTCCGCGGGCTCGGCCTTCGGCACCGGCACGGCATCGGGCGTCACCTCTTCGTCGGGCACGCGGCACAGGTAGCGGGCAATGTCGAGCGCCTCGGCGCCGCTCAGGTTGAGGTTCGGCATCCGCCCGTGCGGGTTCGTCTTGAGCGGGTTCTGGAGGTACGCGGCGAGCACCTCGGGCCGCGTCTTGCCGCCCAGCCCGCCGAGCGCGTACTTCGGCGTCGGACCGCTCAGCGTACCCAACCCGTAGGCGTAATCGACCGGCGCGAGCGGCTCCCGGTCGTCCTCTTCGTCTTTCTTCTTGCGGGGGAGCGGGTCCGAGTGGCAGGCGGCGCACCCGGTCACGCTGAAGAGCACCCGCCCGCGCTCCATGCTCTCACGCAATCCGTTCGGCACGACCGTGGGCAAGCGGTACACGTCGAGCGGCTGGCCCGCGAGCGAGACGAGGTACTGCGTGACCGCGTACCGCTCCGCGGCCCCGGTTTCGTCCGGGGCGAAGCTCTTCGGCATGGTGGTGTGGGAACGGATCTTCGTCGGGTCCGCGAGCCAAGCGTAGATCCAGCCCGGGTACGCGCGCCGGGCCACGTCGGTCAGGTTCGGGCCGGTGCGGTCGGCGAGCGTCTTGGCCATCGTGTCGCCCGCGGCGGGCGTGTGGCACTTGACGCAGCCGAGTTCCTCGAACTTGAACCGCCCGTGGTCGAGTTCGGTGTCGGCGGCGAACTCTTTGGGACGGTCTTTCGCAAGGTGCCCGAGGAACTGATACGCCAGCGGTTCGTCAACGAAGCCGGGGCCGCGCCAGAACAGTTCCACGCGCGCCGGCGCGGCGGGGTCCTCGCGCCGGAACACCACGTCCAGCGTGCTCACGCCGCCGTCGAGCGGGATCTCCCCCCGGGCCATTTTGCCGCCGACCTTCACGTCCAGCGTCCCACCAGTGACGACCGGCGAGAACGTGTACTTACCGGCCCGGGTGATGTTGATGTACCCGGTCCAGTTGATCGAACCGGTGCCCGCCAGCATCGGGTGGGGTTGCTCGCCGGCGCTGAGCGAAATGGCCACGGTCGGCTCGAGGCGGTGAACCGCCGGCCCCGCCCCGGGCGCCGCGTACCGCGTAACAAGGCCCGGCTTCAGGTCGGCCGGTTCGACGCCGCGGGCGACCGCGGGCGCGAGCGCGACCAGCGCGAAAACGAAGTGGTGGTGGCGCATAGCGTGGGGTTGCGGACACGGGTCGGAATGAGGTGTTAATTATCCGCACGCCGCGTGGCACCGCAAGAGGTAAACGAAGGGCAAACGCCCCTCCGCGCCTGAAGCGGCGTGAGCCGACGGGTTGCGGGTCCGGCACGGGCTCAGGAACGAACGCGAGCGGCGGCGGAGCGGCACCGCTCACTCGTGCCGGTCGCGCTCTTCGAGCTTGCCCGAGTGTTGGATCGCGCGGAACAGGCGGTACCCGAGCAGCGCGCTGACCACGCACCCGAGCAGCCCGAACACGGACACGTCGCGCACCAGCGGCTCGGCCTTGAACGCCCACAGCAGCGCCGACCCCACGAACAGCGCGCTCACCATCATCCCGAACACCAGCCGGTTCACCGACGGCTCCAGGTGCCGGTGGCTCAGCTCGACCCCCACCTCGCGCCGCTGCACCATCCGCATCACGCCGCTCAACTGCCGCGGCAGCCCGCGCACCAGGTCGTCCCACTCGCCCACCGCCCCGACGAACCGCCGCAGCAGCCGCCGCGGGGAGAGCTTCTTCCGCACGCTCGCCTGCTTGTACGGGTCGAGCAGCTCCAGCAGGTTGAACCCCGGGGCCAACAGCCGACCCGTCCCCTCGAGCATGACCAGCACCCGCAGCAGGAGCGCGACCGGCGCCGGCAGCATCACGTGGTACCGCCGGATCGCGTCCGTGAGCTCGTTCAGGGCGGTCCCCAGCTCGAACTGCTCCAGCGGCATCCCGTGGTAGAACGCGAGCTGGTCGGCCACTTCGCCCTCGAGCGCGCCCGCATCGAACCCGGCCGGAACGTCGCCGGCCTGCACGATCAGCTCGGTGACGGTCGCGGCGTCTTTCACCAGAACGGCGCCGACGCCGCGGTCGATGGTCGCGCGGAGCCGCTCGTCGATGCGGCCGACCATGCCCACGTCGATCAGCCCGATCGCCGCCGGCCGGTTCCCGACCGGGGGGAGGAAGAGCAGGTTCCCGGGGTGCGGGTCGGCGTGAAAGAGGCCGTCGCGGAAGATCATGTCGAGGAACGCTTTCGCCCCGGCCCGCGCCAGCGCCTCGAAGTCACCGCCGGCCGCCCGCACCTCGTCGGGCCGGTTGAACGGCACCCCCTCGAACAGCTCCATCGTGAGGACGCGGCCACTCGACAGCGACGGGTGCGGTTCCGGAAAGCGGACCCCGGGGTCGTGCGCGAAGGCCTGCCGGAAGAGCTGCAAGTGGCGCAGCTCGCGGCGAAAATCGAGCTCGCGCGTGAGCACCCGCTCGAACTCCGCGACCACCGCCACCGGGCGGTACGCTTTGAACTCGGGCAGGTACTCCTCCGCAAGGGCCGCCAGCTCCGCGAGGATCGCGAGATCGTTCTCGACCCGGTGCGTGATCCCGGGGTGCTGCACCTTGACCGCCACCTTGCGGCCGTCGCGGAGTACGGCGCGGTGAACCTGCCCGATGCTGGCGGACGCGAGCGGCTCGGGCTCGAACGCGGCGAACAGCACCTCCAGCGGCTGCCGGAGTTCGGTTTCGACGGTCGCCCGCGTGACCGAAAACGGATCGGCCGGGACGTGCGATTGCAGTGTGGCGAGCTCGTCCCCGAGCGCCGGGCCGATCAGGTCGCGGCGGGTGCTGAGCACCTGTCCGAACTTGATGAACGTGGTGCCCAGCTCGGTGAGCACGAGCCGGACGCGCACCTCCCACGGGCGGTCCGCGAGGCGATGCAGCTCCGTGCCCGCGGTCCAGCGGCGCACGAACCGGTAGTCGAGCCGGGCGAGCGCCCCGGCCAGCCCGTACTTCGCGAGCACGCGGGCGATTTCGGCGAGCCGAGACGCGCTCCGGGCGAGGCGGGGGATGTCGGTCAGGTTAAGCATGTCGGATGGGTCCGCTTGCCGGAGCGCGGCGGCTCACGCGAGCCGGTCGAGGTCGCGCAAGCGGCGGTCGGCGTCGAACGTCGGTGCCGGGAGCGATTCCGCCAGCGCGACCGCCTCGGCCTCGCTCAGGTCCGGTTTCCGGACCGCCTCGGCGCGAAACACCGGCAGCTTCTTTTGGGTCGCGATGATCTCTCTGCGGGTACGCCCCCGGGGTGCGTCGGGCCAGCGGCCGTCCAGCTCCTGAAACTCGAAGAACACCGGCACAACGGCGCGGATGTACTTCCAGTAGCCCGGGTTGTCGGTTTGGATCACGAACCGCCCGCCGGAGGCGAGCGCCCGGTGGACCGTCGCCAGGAACGAAGGGGTGATGAGGCGCAGGTGGACCTTCGCGGGGTCGTAGTACGGCTGCGGGTGGTAGCAATGCACTTCCGCGACCGAGTGCGGCGCGACGTGGTCGGCCAGCAGTTCGCGCCCGCCCAGCACCGCGAACTTCAGGTTCGCGAGGCCGCGCTGGTTGCCGCGCTTGCGGGCGTACCGGACGACCACGGGCAGCACATCGACGCCGAGGTGGTCGTGGTCCGGCCGCGCCAGCGCCGAGCCGATCAGGTAGCGCCCGTTCCCGCACCCGACGTCCAGCACAACGGGCGCGGCGCGGCCGAACAGCGCGGCCCAGTCCAGGTGCCCCGCCGGCATCGCCTTCAGCGCGGTCTGCGCCCAGCGGTCTGGGTCCAAGATGCGGCCGGGGAACGGCACCCCGAACTCGCGCTCCACCCGGTTCGGTTCGGCCATGCGCGCGTGGTCACACAGAGGTTGACGGTTATAACTGGTCTACGAGCCGGACGCCGCAGTACAATCATAGCCAATTCCGGCAGCATCAAGTTTCTGTTCCACGTTCTACATGGTGGCCCCAGCGTTCAAGCCCCGAGAACGTTGAAACCGCGCGAGGTGGCACACATGCCGGGGGGACGATTTTCCGCGGGCGGGTCGCTGACCGCCGTGCTGTTCGTCCTCGCGCCGCTGGTCGCGGCGGGGTGGTGGCTGGCGCGACCGAAGGGCGACGCCGGGGCGCCCACACCCGCGCCCGCGGAGCTCGACGTGGTGTGCAGCGGGCGCGTGGACGGCCAACGGCCCGTGGCCGCGCTCGACCCAACCGTACCGGGAAAAGTGGCCGAGGTGCTCGTGTCGGAGGGGCAAACCGTTGACGCGGGTGCGCCACTGCTCCGGCTCACCGACGAGGCGCTGAAGTTCCGCGTCGAGGAGGCGAAAGCCGCGCTCGCCGTCGCGGACCTCGAGATCGAAGCCGCGGGGGCCGAAGCCAAGCTTCACCCGCAACGAGTCGCCGGCCAGAAACTCGCCATCGCGTCCGCCCAGGACCGGACCGCGACCGCGCGCCGGCTCCTCGACGAACTCCGCGCGGCGAAGCCGTTCGGAACGATCACGGCGGCCGAGATGATTCGCGCCGAAGCCGAAGTGCGGCAGCTCGAACGCCTGGAGACGGTTGAAGCCGACCGACTGGCCGAACTCACCGCACTGAACCCGACCCTACGAGTGCGAGCGGCAGAGGCCAAAAAGGCGCAGGCGCGGGTCGCACTGAACCAAACCGAACAGGCGGTTCGCGACTGCGTGCTCGTGGCCCCGTCGGCGGGGGCGGTGTTACGAGTCAATCTGTCGGTTGGTGAAAGCGTGCTACCCGGCGGGGGCGCGCCGGCCCTGCTGTTCCGCCCCGTCGGCCCGCTGGTCGTGCGGGCGGAACTGGAGCAAGAGTTCATCGGCCGGGTGCGCCCGGGGATGCGGGCGACCGTCACCGACGAGGCACAAGCGGACGCGCCGGCCCGGAACGGGCGGGTTGTGCGGGTCGGAGCGTTCGTGTCGCGCCGGCGCGGGGTCCTGTTCGAGCCGGGAGAGGTTAACGACGTGCGCACCCTGGAGTGCGTCGTCACCCTGGACGAGCCGACTGACGGGCTGCTCGTCGGGCAGCGGGTGCGCGTGCGGATCGGGAAGGATTAGCCTCGCGAGCGGCGGGTGCGGGTGAAGAATCGGTGCGTTCGCGCGGGTTTCATGCCGTCCGGGACCCGTTCCGGGTCGCGAACTTGGATCTTTACCGCGGTGTGGGCTACAATCTTCCGATCGGAACGTTTCGAGACATCCAGTTCCGGTCGAGTTTGCGGTCCCGCCGGCCGGAGGTCGGCCGCGCGACAGTCGAGAGCGAGGTTCGCCGTGCAAGTCACCGTTTCCGTTCGTCACGGGCAGTTGGGGGACGACATCCAGCAGCAACTGAAGGAGAAGGGCGAAAAGTTGCTCCACTTCTTCAGCCGGCTGACGATGATCGAGATCACGGTCGACTTGCACCGCACGCACGACGGGAATCTGAGCGTTGAGGTCCGGGCCACCGCCGAGCACAAGCACGAGTTCGTGGGGAGCGACCACGCGGAAGACGTGCTGGTGGCCTTTAACAAGGCCGCCGCGCATGTGAAACAACAGGTGACCCACTACAAAGAGAAGATCCAGGACCACCGCCGCGACATGGACTACGGCGGGAACAACGGGTCCAAGTGACCCGGCGGCCCGGGCCGCGCCTGCGGGCGGCCCGGCCGGTACCGACGCGGAGAGGAACCTTGCCGCCGGCTACAGGGGCGGTGGGGGCGGACAACGAGGGGGAGAGGTCCACATGCGCCTGTGCAACTTCATCGTCCGCGACGCGATCACCCCGGCCCTGGCCGCGACGGCCCCCCCGGCGCCCCCGGGCGGGCACCGCGACCCCTCCGCCGTCCGCAGCGTCAAGGAACAGGTGATCCGCGAGATGGTCGGCGCGCTACACGCGGCGGGCCACTTTCGCGCGTCCGACGTGGACGAGATCGTGCGGGCGGTGCTGCGGCGCGAGGAGCTCGGGACCACCGGCATCGGGCGGCACATCGCCATCCCGCACTCCCGGCACCCGGCCGCGGACCGGCTGATCGGCACCCTGGCCCTGTCGCGCGACGGGCTGCCGTTCGACAGCCTCGACGGCGAGCCGGTGTACGTGTTCATTCTGCTGGTGTCCCCGCAGGACCGCCCCGGCGACCACCTGCGGGCGCTCGAGGCGGTCGTCCGCACGATGCGCAACGACGATTTCGTGAGCCAGCTCCGCGGGTGCCAGACCCGCGAAGAGATCTGGGCGCTGCTGGAGGGCGCGGCGCCGGGCTGGTGAGCGGGGGCCGGTAAGCGGGGGTGCCGAGCACGCGGGACATGAGGTGCGGGAATGATCGGTTGCGCAGGGGGGGACGGGCCAGGACCGCGGGACGTGCTCCCGCCGGGTGCCTGCACGCCCGCGGTCCCGCCCGACACGAACCCGCCCGCCAGCTCCGAGACCGCGGCCGGCGGGAGCGGCCCCTTACGCCGCGTGATCCGCATCGTGAACCCGCTCGGGTTGCACCAGCGGATCGCCGACCGGTTCTCGCGCACCGCCCGGAAGTTCTCCTGCACCGTCAGCGTGTGGAACGGTTCCACCCGCGCCGACGGGAAAGACATCTGGGCGCTGATCATGCTCGTCGCCCTGCCCGAGTCGGAAGTGGTGCTCGAGGTGGACGGCGCGGACGCGGCGCACGCGGCCGAAGCGCTGGCCGCCATTCTGGCCTCGCCCGGCGGCGAAGACTACACGATTTAACCGGCACGCGTGCCGACCGGGTTCGCCCGAACCGGTCCGGCTCCTCCCCAACGGGCACAACCGGACGCTCCGGCGAATGGAACACAGGTACGGCATCGCGGTTTCCCCCGGCATCGCCATCGGCCCGGCCCTCGTGCTGGACTCCGAGGGCGTCCTCATTTCCCAGCGGACCGTACCGCCCGAGCAGGCGGACGCCGAGGTGGCCCGGCTGTACCGCGCCCTGGACGAGACCGCCGCGACCGCCCGCGCGGACCGCGAGCGGATGACGGCCCGGCTCGGCTCGGCCCTCGGCAACATCTACGGCGCCCAGCAGTCCATGATCGAGAGCGGGTGGCTCCGCGAGCAGATCGAGGTGCGCATCCGCGCGGAGAGCTACTCCGCCGAGTACGCCGTCAGCCGGGTCATCCGCGACATGGTCAAGCGGCTCGAAGAGGTGATCGCGCTGCGCACCAACTCGGGCGCCTCGGACGCCCGGCGCAGCGTGACCGAGTTCATCGACGTCGAGCGGCAGGTGCTCGCCGCGCTGCTCGGCCACCCCGGCAACCCGTTCGCCAACCTGACCGAGCCGGTCATCGTCCTGGCGAACGACCTGATGCCGTCGGACACCGCCGACTTCGGCCCGCGCACCATCCACGCCTTCGCCACCGAGAGCGGCGGGAACACGAGCCACACGGCGATCCTGGCCGGCGCCTTGGAACTGCCCGCGGTCGTCGGCATCGGCCGGTTCCTCACGGACGTGTCCGGCGGCGACACGGTGATCGTGGACGGGAGCGAGGGCGTCCTCATCATCGACCCCGATGACGAGACGCTCGCCAAGTACCGGGAGAAGCGGGCCCACCTGCTGACGCGCCAGGACCGGTACGAGCACCTGCGTGACAAGCCGTCCGTCACCGCGGACCCGGTGCCCGTACCCATCCGGCTGCTGGGCAACATCGAGCTGGCCCAGGAGGCGGCCCACTGCCTCGACCGCGGCGCGGAAGGGGTGGGGCTGTACCGGACCGAGTTCCTCTACCTCAACAAATCGGCGCACCCGACGGAAGAGGAGCACTACGCGGCCTACGCCTCGGTCCTGGGCACGCTCGGGGCGAACCGGCCGGTCGTCATCCGCACGCTCGACCTGGGGGCCGACAAGTTCTCCAGCGTGTCGGGCGCGGTCGCGAACGAGAAGAACCCGTTCCTGGGCCTCCGGAGCGTCCGGCTGTGCCTCCGCCAGCGCGAGCTTTTCGTCACGCAACTGCGCGCGATCCTGCGGGCCGGGCTGCTGGGCGACGTGCGCGTCATGTTCCCGATGATCAGCACGGCCGACGAGCTGCGGCAGTGCAAGACGCTGCTGAACGACGTGAAAGAGGAGCTGGAGTACGCCGGAGTCCCCTTCAAACGCGACGTGCCGGTCGGTACAATGATCGAGGTGCCGTCCGCCGCACTGCTCGCGGACGTGCTGGCACGCGAGGTGGATTTCTTCTCGATCGGGACCAACGACCTGATCCAGTACACGCTCGCGGCGGACCGAAACAACGAACACGTGGCGAACCTGTACAGCCCGGCGGACCCGGCCGTTCTGCGGCTGATCCGGATGGTGGTGCAGGCGGCGCAGAAAGAGAAGGAGCACGGGCGGCGGGCGTTCGACGTGAACGTGTGCGGGGAGATGAGCGGGGAGCCGCTCTACATCCCGCTGCTGGTGGGCCTGGGCCTGCGGCAGTTCAGTGCGACGCCCCGCAAGATTCCGGAGATCAAGCGGGTGGTCCGTGAGTTGCGGATCCCCGAAGCGGAGGAAGTCGCCCGGCGCGCCCTGGCGATGGAGTCCGCGAGCCAAGTGACGAGTTACTTACGCGACCATTTACGCAAAATGCTCCCCTCGGAGGCGGTCGATTGAGGGCGGATTGTTCGGTCAGCCGCGGGGCACCCAAACCGCCGTGACCGGTCCGCCCCGTCGAACCGCGAACAGGGTCGGCGACGGCGTAGAGAGTGAAGCACCCAACATGAAACGTGCCGTCAGCAGAACGGGAGCCGACTCCCCGCTCGCGACCGGCCCGTTTCTTTTTGCGCGCCGTCACCCTCTCACGTCCCCGCCCCTGTTCGCGCGCCACCGACCGAGGGGCCCTTGGAGGGGCGACGAGAAATTCGGAATTCGGAGCGCGGAATTCGGAACGAACTTCAGGTAACTGGTTTTCGTTCCGAATTCCGCCCTCCGGGTTCCGCGTTTCTGCATGCCGGACCCGATGCTCGGTGACAAGTTCCGCTTCCGGTTTTCCAAGTCGGGCGCGCTGCGGCTCGTGAGCCATCACGACCTGATGCGGTGCTCGGAGCGGATGCTGCGTCGCGCGTCCCTGCCGTTCAAATCCACCGCCGGCTTCCACCCGACCCCCCGCTGGGTGTTCGCGCTCTCCGCCCCGCTCGGGGCCGTCTGCCACCACGAGGTCGTCGAACTCGAGCTGACCGAGCCCCGCGACGCGGGCGACGTGCTCGCGGCCCTCAACGCCCAAACGCCACCCGGTCTGACGTTCACACACGTTCAAGTCGTGCCGATGAAGGCCACGGCCCGGCCGCGGCGCGTGGTGTACGAGCTGCCGCTGCCACCCGCCCGCGCCGCCGCAGTGGAGGCCGCCGCGGCGGCGCTGATGGCCGAGCCGGGCGTGTGGGTCGAGCGGCTCAAGCCCAGCCCCAAGCGGCTCAACATTCGCCCGTACTTGCGGGGCGTGCGGGTGGACCGGGGTCCGAACTCCGGCCCGGCCGGGCACGCACAAACTCCCCCCCCTTCCCCTCCCTCGGCGGGAGCGGACGCGGGGCCACCAGCTCCGCGGCTCGTGCTGGACCTGTGGGTCACGCAGACCGGGTCCGCACGGGCCGACGAACTGCTCTCCCTCCTCCGCCTCAAAGACCTGATTGATGCCGGCGCGGTGCTGGAGCGCACCGCCGTCGAAATTCGTGACGAGATCACCGCGACCGATCCCGGGGACGTTCCCCCGGACGGTCCCGCGGACGCCGTGCCGCTCAGCGGCACGGAAGCCGCCGCGCTCGCCGCGCGGCTCGAAGCCGAAGAGAGCCAAACCGCCGACCAGGCCTGGGGCGCGTCGCCCAACGGCCCGGTCGTCGAGTAGCGAACACCCTGAGCACTAACGAGCACCACATGAAGAAGGAAATGCTGATCAACGTCCTCCAGCCGGAGGAGTGCCGGATCGCGATCGTCGAGGACGGGGTTCTGGAGGAACTGTACGTCGAGCGCGCGAGCCAGGAGAGCTACGTCGGGAACATCTACAAGGGCCGCATCGTCAACATCGAGCCGAGCATCCAGGCGGCGTTCGTGGACTTCGGCATCGGCCGCAACGGGTTCCTGCACGTGTCCGACGTGGACCCCGCGTACTACAAGCACCTGCTCTCGAAGGCGGACCTCGCCGAGTACGAGGCGGAGCTGGAGCGCGAGTACGGCTCGGCCCCGGGCGGCGGCCGTGACCGCGGCGCCCGCGGCGGGCGCACCCGCGACCGCGGCCCGAAGCCGCCCCGCGAAATGACCTCGTGGCTCGAACCGCAACCGGCCGCGGCGCGCAACGAAGACCTGCTCGACGAGCCCGAGTTCGCGTCGGGCCTGGACGACATCCCGACCGCCGAGCCCGTTGCGGACGGAGCCGACGCCGAGGCGGTGGCCGAAGTCGAAGAGGTCGAAACCGAAACGGTCGAGGCGGACGGGTTCGCGGACGGCGTGGTCGAGGACGCGGCCGCGGAACCCGCGGTGCCGGCGCCCGCGGCCCGGGCGGTGGCACCGCCCGCAGACGACGACGACGGGTTCGCGGAAGGCATCGAACCGGTCGCGCCGGCGCCGAAGCCGGTCGCCCAGCCGCCGCGCGCCACGGCCCACACGCCGGTCGTGAAAAAGCCCGCGCCGGTGGAGGTCGAGGAGGACGAGTTCGGCGCGGGGATCGTGGACGCCGACGTGCCGCCGGCACCGGCCGCCAAGCGCGAGCCCGAGGTCGCGCCGCCCGAGGTGGCCAAGGCGATCGACGCCCTCGACGCCGGCGAGCCGGCCGCGCCGGTGGAGCCGCCCGAAGTGCCCCCGGCCCCCGAAGTCGCGGAAGCGCCGGAGCCCGAGGCGAAGAAGCCGCGCACCCGCCGCACGAAGCCGAAGGTCGAGGAGCCGGCCGCCGAGGAGCCGGCCGCCGAAGCCAAAGCCAAACCGCGCACCCGCCGCAAGAAGAAAGAGGGCGACGGCGAGAGCGACGGGGACGGTTCGGACGACAAACCCAAGTACATGGGCGGCGCCGAGCGCCGCACGGCCGCCAGCGACGACGAAGACGGGGAGATCAAACCGTTCTTCGACGACACGGGATCGGCCGACTTCGACCCCGACGCGCCTAACGACCGGTTCGAGGGCGAGCGGGCCGACGACGGGACCGACCCCGCGGCCCTGCACGAGGACCGGTTCACCGAGGACCCGGAACCGGCCGAGGCCGCCGAGCAAGAGGCCCGCGAGCTCGCGC
Source organism: Gemmata algarum (assembly GCF_034097035.1). NCBI lineage: Bacteria > Pseudomonadati > Planctomycetota > Planctomycetia > Gemmatales > Gemmataceae > Gemmata > Gemmata algarum. The sequence continues at coordinate 62,780 of NZ_JAXBLV010000200.1, read as the reverse complement.
ACGAGGCCGAGGAGGCCGCCGAACCCGAGGTGACCGGCCGCGGGTTCAACGACGACTTCGACTCCGGCCGCAGTGACCGCGGCGGACGGGGCGACCGGGACCGCGGCGGGCGCGGCGGACGGGGCGACCGGGACCGCGGCGGGCGCGGCGGACGGGGCAGCCGGGACCGGGACCGGCCCGGGGACCGCGGCAGCCGCGACGACCGCGGCCCGCGCACCGGGGCGCCGGGCGGGTTCAAGGGCGGCAGCGGGCCGAAGGGCGGGCGCGACCGCGGGCTGCCGAAGCCGCCGATCCAGGAGATCTTCAAGCGCGGCCAGGAAGTCATCGTTCAGGTGATTAAGGAAGCGGTCGGCACCAAGGGGCCGACGCTCAGCACCTACGTGAGCATCGCGGGCCGCTACCTCGTGCTGATGCCGAGCCTGAACCGCGTCGGCGTGTCGCGCAAGATCGAGGACCACGACGCCCGCCGCCGGCTCCGCGAGATCATGTCCACCCTGGCCCCGCCCAAGGGCGTCGGGTTCATCGTCCGCACCGCCGCCGTCGACCGCGACGCGAAGGAGCTCCAGAACGACCTCGCGTACCTGCTGCGCCTGTGGCAGGTGGTGGTGAAGCGGCTGAAGCGCGTCGCCGGGCCGGTCGAGATCTACCGCGAGTCCGATATGATCACGCGGACCATACGCGACATCTTCACCGCGGACATCGACACCATCTGGGTGGACGAGGCGAACGCGTTCGGGCACGCGAGCGAGTTCCTCCAGATCGTGATGCCCAAGTTCGCCAACCGGATCAAGCACTTCGACCACACGGAGCCGCTGTTCCACAAGTACAGCATCGAGGAGGAGATCGCGAAGATCCACCAGAAGCGCATCGAGATGCCGCTGGGCGGGTCGCTCGTCATCGAGCAGACGGAGGCGCTGGTCGCGATCGACGTGAACAGCGGGAACTTCCGCGCGGACAACAACGCGGAAGAGACCGCGTTCCAGATGAACCTGCACGCCGCGAAGGAGATCGCCCGCCAGCTCCGGCTGCGCGACCTCGGCGGGGTGATCGTGAACGACTTCATCGACATGCGGAGCGAGTCGCACCGCCGCAAGGTCGAGGACGCGTTCCGCGAGGCCCTGCGGCGGGACCGGGCGCGGACCAAGATCTTGCGCATCTCGCAGTTCGGGCTGATCGAGATGACCCGGCAGCGCATCCGCCCGAGCCTGAAGCGCAGCATCTTCGCGGACTGCCCGCACTGCCGCGGGAACGGGTTCGTTAAGACCTCCGAGAGCCTGGCGATCGAGGTGATGCGGCTGCTGCACCTCGCGGCGCACCGCGCCCCGGCGGTGCAACTGGTGCAGGTGGCGGTCCACACGGACGCGGCCGGCTACCTGCTCAACAAAAAGCGCAAGGAGATCGCCGCGCTGGAAGAGCGCGGCAAGCTCGAGGTGAACATCACCGGGCAGCCCGGCATCTCGCCCGAAGCGCTCTCCATCCGGTGCTTCGACCACAACGGGAACGAGGTGCGGCTGCTGCCCCCGGCCCCGCTGCCGAAGCTCAGCGCCGGCCGCGTCCCGCCGCGCGACGACCGCCGCGGCGGGGGCGGGCGCGACCGCGAGGACCGCGGCTCCCGGTACCCGCGCCCGCTGGATTGATCGGGGGCCGTGCCGGTCGTATCCTGGAGCCCGCTACGGCACCACGATACGACCGGTCTTTACGGAGCACCCCGTGACCGACCTCTCCGACACCTGGGATCGTATCCACCGCTGGCTCGCCGCGCACGCCCCCGCAGTGCTGGCGAGCCTCGCACCTCCCGCGACGGACGACCAGTTCCACCAAGTTGAAAGCGTCACGGGCGCCGAACTGCCCGAAGGTGTCAAGGCGTGCTACCGCGTTCACAACGGTCAGGCCCCGTTCCACCGCGCGCCGCCGCTCCTGTCCGGGCACCGGTGGCACGGCCTCGGAGACATGGCCGACTACTGGGAAACGCTCCACAGCCTGCGCGGCGAGTTCGCGGAGGCGCGGGGGGCGCCGCGCGGGCCGATCCGCAAGGACTGGTGGCACCGCAAGTGGCTCCCGCTCACCCGCGACGGCGCGGGCGACCTGCACTGCCTGGACCTGTTCCCGCCGAAGCGCGGGCACGTCGGCCAGGTCATTTACTGGTACCACGACGAGGGCGAGCGGTTCGTCGTGGCGAACAGTCTGCCCGAGTGGCTCGCACTGTTCGCCGCCGAACTCGAGCGCGGCGCGTTCACCACCGCACCGGACACGCACGGCCCCGGGCTGGTCCGTGTCCGCGATCTGTGATTCCGGAGTTGCCGATGGAAACGACCGAACCGATCCGGCTAACGAAACTCGCGAAGCGGGCCGGGTGCGCGGCCAAGCACCCGCCGGGGTTCCTGCTGCCCCTGCTGGGGATGCTGCCGCCGATCACGGACCCGAACGTGCTGGTCGGCAGTGCCACCGCCGACGACGCGGCCATTTACAAGCTGTCGCCGGACCTGGCGCTGGTCCTCACCACCGATTTCTTCACACCCATCGTTGACGCGCCCCGCGACTTCGGCCGGGTGGCGGCGGCGAACGCGCTGTCCGACGTGTACGCGATGGGCGGCAAACCCACGGCGGCGCTGAGCATCGTGGGATTTCCGGATTCGCTCCCTGCGGCGGTGCTGGGCGAGATCCTTGCCGGCGCGTCGGCGGTCGCGGCCGAAGCGGGAATCGCCATCGTCGGCGGGCACACAATCAAGAGCGAGGAGCCGATTTTCGGCCTCGCGGTGGTCGGCACGGTCCACCCCGAGCGCGTGTTGAGCAACGCGGGGGCGAAACCGGGCGATGTCCTCGTGCTCACCAAGCCAATCGGATTGGGCATCATTTCGACGGCCGCGAAGAACGATCAGGACACGCGCGGGGCCATTGCCGACGCGATTCGGGTCATGACGACACTCAACCGCACGGCCGCGGAGGTGCTCACGCAGTTCGAGGTCCACGCCCTCACCGACGTAACGGGGTTCGGGCTGTTGGGGCATTTGCGAAACGTCACAGCGGCGAGCGGCGTGACCGCAGAGGTGTTCGCGTCGCGCGTTCCGGTGCTGGACGCCGCACGCGAGTACGTGAAAGCCGGGATCGCACCCGGCGGAACACGCGCCAACGCAAAATTCCTCGCCGATTGGGTCGAGTTCGCGCCTGAGCTTCCGCCGGAAGAGCAACTCCTGTTGTGTGACGCACAGACATCCGGCGGGTTGCTCGCGGCGGTGCCGGTAACCGTCGCGGATGAGGTGATGCGCGCACTCAATGCGGCCGGTGCTCTCGCAAGTGCGAACGTGGGCTGGATTACCGGGCCGGGCCGCGGAACGATTCGTGTGCGGCACGCGGCGGCAATCCAGAAAGGGCCATGAAAACACCCGCTGGCCGAGCGAATTTACGGACTCCCGTAGAACCCGATTCCCTGTCACAACCCGTTCATCCGGCCCCGCGAGTGCGGCAGGGTAGCCGGATGAACGGTCGCGCGAAATGAGCCCCAAAAATCCGCGCCCGGCGACCGAATAGGATCGAGTGGCGAGTCGCGCCTGCGGCACCGGGTCGCGGGCGCGACTCGCCGTTCGGAAACCGTTATGCTCTCCGTCACCGCACGAATGGCACAACCGCCCCTGCCCCGCTTGCCCCGTCGGCTTGCGGTTCTCCTGCTCCTGGTCGCCGCTCACCCCGCATCCGCCGCCGACCTCGCGCCGGGAGCGCCACCCCTCACCCAGGACATCGCCGACCTGCGCCGGGACGCGGTTGAGGTGTCGCTCGACATTCAGTTCACCGCGCGCCAGCTCCGCGAGCACCAGCGGCTGTACGCGTGGCACTGGAAGTACGCCACCGCCGACCGCCAGAAGGCCGAGGCCGCGTTCCTGCCGGCCTTCCGCGGGGCGTTCGAGAAGACCGAAGCGGACCGCAAGGCGCTACGGGAAAAACACCGGGCGGCCCTGCTGGCCGAGGCCAAGGAGCGGGCCGAAAAGGGGAGCCCGTACCACCGCTGGCTGCTCGCGACGGCGGACCGCGCGGCCGAGGTCATCGCGGCCGGACCGCCGCCCCTGCGCCGCGACGCGCTCGAAAACACCCTGGAGTTCATCCAGTGGGTGCTCCGGATGCAGCTCACCGTCCGCCAACAAGAAGAGTTCTTGCGGCTGGTGCCGGCGGAGTGGAACCGGGACACGGCGAAGGCCGACCGCGAGACCATCATCAACGAGTTTCTGCCCGTCTACCGCAAGGTGGTACGGCTCGCGCCGAACGATCGGACGACCGTCCGCAACATGGCCGAGCCGCTGCTCCTCGATGCGCTCAAGAAGCCCGAGACGCCGCTCGACCGCTGGCTGGCCGGCGCGCACGCCGAAGCGAACAAGGTTCTGGCCGCCGGCCCGCCCGACGCGCTGACCGCCGGGGCCACCGACCAACAAGCGGACTTCTACGACTGGGCGCTGGGGCTGCGGCTCGCGGACGACACGCGCGCCGAACTCCGCAAGCTGATCGTTCAGGACTGGACGACGATCGAATCGACGCGCCGGGGCACGCTCGACACGGCCCGGCTCATGGACGACCCGCCGGGCGGCGGGGCAGGCGAGCTGAGCCGGCTCCGGGACCGGGCCAGCACGCTGCTGTTCGTGTGCGGGCAGCCGAAGAACGTGGTCAACCGCGCGACGATGGACGTGTACCGAAAGGCCCACCCCGGGGTGAAGCCCCCGGTTCTGCCCGACAGTCGAAAGGTGCTGGCGGACGGTACCCCGCCGCTGACCGAGGGTGAGGCCGAGTGCGCCCGGATGTGCTTCGAGTGGCTGTTCGGGTTCGCGTTCACCGACGAGCAGCGGGCCGCGTTCCGTAAGACCCAGCTCGACGAGTGGGCGCGCAAGGACAAGGGCGCGATGGAGGGGACGCTGGACAACGCGTTCCTGTACACGCAGCTCATGTGGCTCACGCCGGAGGACCGCGAACTGGTGCGTGCGTTCACCCTTCCGGACTTCCTGAAGGTGATGCGCGAGACCAAGGACACGGACCCGGGTAACAAGTGGCTGCTGGAGCAGTACGAGGCCCGGTACCCGTCGCTCGTGAAGGGCAAGCCCGGTCCGACGCAGGCCGACGCGGACGCGCTGGGCGAGCTGTTACGGTTCCAGACACGGGAGATCACCGGCGGGGACGCGGGCGCCGCCGAAAAGGTAGCCAGTGTGGCGGTTGAAAAGGTGAAGTCGGGCGTCGGCGCGGTACACGAAGTGACCGGCGCGGCTCAGCAGCTCGCCCTGATCCGCTACGCCTGGCCCACGCTCAACGAGGCGGACCGCCAAGAACTCCGCGACCGCTGGGCGGACAGCCTGCGACCGCTGGGGGTGAGCCCCAAGTTGGCGGCGTGGCAGGCCACCCCGGCGCCGGCCCGGGAGATCGACATGCTGGCGGCGTGGCGTGCCCTCCAGACTCAACAGCAGAACACCGCGATGATTAGCAACATGCTCCGGATGCAGCACCAGACCAACATGACGATCATCCGGAACATGGGCAGCACCCCGTACCGGTACGAATACAAGTATGAGTACCGCCGGCGGTAGCGTCTGGGGCGCGACCGGTTCCACGCGGAACCGGTCGCGAAGTGCTGCCCCCGCCGAAGCTTCGTGTTGTAACGGGTGGGCTGGTCTTGGCTCTGCGCCACGCCCCGCCGACGCCCTGGTCATAGGCTTGCGGATACCGCCGCCCCTGCCACCAGCAACCGCCGGACGATGGCCACCCACTGCCACTTGATCGCTTAGTGCAGTGGTGTTCGCTCCCCCTCGGCGACGTTCCGGTCCGGTCCGCTCCGACCGCCAACAGCGCCTCAACGGTGAACAGATCACCGGCACGGACGGCTTCGGTTAGCTCGTTCGGCTCACCCAACCCGAATCCAGTCGTTTCAAGTTTGCACCTCGGAACGGTGCGTTGGCTCGGAGTGTGGTCCGCTCACTCCGTGAGCGGCGGCTCGGCGTCTCGGATGCGCGTTGCGCACAACGACGGGGCGGATGATACCGGGAGCGGAGCGGATCCGCGGAGCGACCGCTCACTCCGTGAGCGGACCGCACTCTAGGCCAGAACCGCAGCACGGCCCGAACTTGAAACGACTGGACTCCCTCTGGGCCGGATGTGGTAGCCCGGCCCGCCGTCCGGTTGCTTGCGACGTGCGCCGGGCGCCCGGTCACGCGCCTGAATCCGTGGCCGGAACGCCGGCATGTGACCGGCGCTTGAACGCGTTCACCTTGACGACGATGCTGGCCCCGATGTGCTGCAACGCGAGCACCTCGACGGCGGCCCGCTTTTCGGCCGCGGCCTTCGGCATCCCGTACACCACGCACGTGGACTCGTTCTGAGCGACCGTGTGCCACCCGGCCGCGCGAAGCTTCAGCAGCCCGGCCGCGCCGTCGTGCCCCATGCCGGTCAACAGCGCCGCCACCCCGGGCCGCGAGGCGTTGTTGACCGCGCTCGTGAACAGCACGTCCACCGACGGCCGGTACGGCGAGCTCTTGGGGTTCGGTGTGTACCGCAGGGTCCGGTCGGCGCCGAGTTCCAAGTGATCGTCGGTGGCCGCCACGTACACCGTGCCGGCCCGAACGAGTTCGCCCTCCTGAGCCGCCCGAACCGGGAGCCGACACCAGGCGGCGAGCTGCTGAACCAACCCGTGCGCGAAGTCGGCCCCGATGTGCTGGCTAATGAGCACCCCCGCCCCGAAATCCGCCGGGAACGCGCTGACCACCTGGGCCAGCGCCTCCGGCCCGCCGGTCGAGGCGCCGAGCAGTACGAGCGGGGGCAGGTCCGCCGGGTGCGAACTGGTGCCGGCGAGGGGCATGATCGCCGACCCAGTCAGGCCGGCGAGGGCGGCTTCCAGTTTCGCCAGCCGTTCGACCAGTTTGGAAGCGTTCTGGACGGCCCCGTTCGGGTTGAGCGTGGGGGTGTCCACCGCGTCCACCGCGCCGGCGCCGAGCGCCTGGAACACCAGCGGGAAGTGGTTGCTCACGCTGGCCGTCACGACCAGCACCGGGCACGGGGACCGCTGCATGATCTGGCGCGTGGCCTCGACGCCGTTGAGGCGCGGCATCACCAGATCCATCAGCACCACGTCAGGGCGGTCGCAGAGCGTCTTCGAGACGGCCTCGTCGCCGTCGTCGGCGGTCCACGCGACGACGTAGCCGGGCACCGCGGTGACGACGCGGCGGAGCGTCTCGCGGGCCACGGCCAGGTCGTTCACGATCCCAACGCGCATCCTGTTGGTCCTTTGTTCGTCCGCTCTCTCCCCGCACCCGCTCCGGGTACGAGAAGGTGCCCGGTCGGCAAACGGGCTCAGCCGGGCGATTCGGATCGGCCGCGGGCGTGTGCGGCCACCAGAGTTGAGAAGCGGCCCCGGCATTCACCAACGGCCGCGGGTTACAGACCGTCTGCCGCGCCGATCAGTTCGGCAACCGTCTCAATGAACCGGTTGTCGTGAAAGCTGCTCTTGGTCAGGTACGCGTTCGCGCCCACCTCGAGCCCCTTGAGCCGGTCCTCGTCCCGCTCTTTATACGAAACGATGATGACCGGCAGGTCGCGCAGCCGGTCGTCGGCCCGCACCGCCTGGACCAACTGTAATCCGTTCATGCGGGGCATGTCGATGTCGCTCACCAGGAGGTCGCACCGCTCCGCCCGCACCTTGTTCCAGCCGTCCACGCCGTCCACCGCGACCGCAACGTCGTACCCCTTATAAAGGAGCAACTGGCGCTCCACCTCGCGAACGGTGATGGAGTCGTCCACCACCAGCACCCGCTTCTTACGCCCCGCGCCCGCGGGCCGGGTCTCGCACCGCACCAGCGACCCGGTCTGGATGAACTGGTCCATCGAGCGGAACAGGTCCTCGACGTCCACGATGAGTACCGGCGCCCCGTCGTCGAGGATAGCCGCCGCGCTCAGGTTCGGCACCTTCCCGAGCCGCGGGTCGAGGGGGCGCACCACCAGATCTTGTTCGCCCCGGAACGCGTCCACGACCAGCCCGTAAGTGCCAGTGCCGTCGCTCAAGAGCACGACCGGTACGTCGTCCCCGACGGGCGGCGGCGCGGGCATGTCCAGGAGCTGTGCGGCCACCACCAGCCCGACGTTCTGCCCGTCCACTGTAACAAATTGGCGGTGCTCGATCGAGCGGACTTCGGCGCGCCGCACCCGGATGAGGCGGTCGATGCGGGTGTGCGGGAACGCGTAGGGCTCGCCGGCCACATCGACCACCACCGCGCGGATCACCGACAGCGTGAGCGGCAGTTGCAGGTGGAACGTGGTCCCCTGGCCACGGGTGGTGGTGATGCGGACGTTCCCCCCGACCTTGCGGATCGTGTCGAGAACGACATCCAAACCGACCCCGCGGCCCGAAAACTCGGTCACCGCGGACGCCGTGCTGAAGCCGGGCAGGAACAGGAACTCGAGCAGCTCGGCGTCGGTGAGCTTGGCGGCCATCTCGGCGGAGTTGAGCCCGCGCTCGACGATCTTGGCGCGGAGCCGGTTCAGATCGACGCCCGCGCCGTTGTCGGACACGGTCACCAGAAGCATGCCGGCCCGGTGCCGGGCTTCGACGGTAACGGTCCCCGCGACCGGCTTCTCGGCCGCCCGGCGCAGGTCCGGCATCTCGAGGCCGTGGTCAACGGCGTTGCGGATCAGGTGCGCGAGCGGCGCCTCAAGCTTCTCCAAGATGTCGCGATCGACCTCGGTCCCCTCCCCCACGACGACGAGCCGGGCGTCCTTGCCGAGCGCGCGGGCGATGTCCCGGACCATGCGCGGCAGCCCGTGCAGCCCGTCGCCGAACGGGCGCATCCGGCTGACGATCACCTCGCGGTACAGCCGCGCGTTGAGGTCCTCGGCGCGGGCCGCGTGGTCGTCGAACGAGGCGGTCTGCTCGGTCAGCTCCTGGCGGCACGTGAGCCACTGCCGGCGGGTGTCGGCGACGAGTTCCGCGACCTGATCCGCGGGCGCCCCGCCGAGCGTGGCGTGGTACGTCGTGTCGATCAGCGCGGTGAGCAGGTCGTGGCGCTTCTTCATCTTGAGTAGCGCGGTGGAGAACGTCGGGAGCCACCGCGCCTGCACGAGCGACTCGCCGGCCAGTCCCATCAGCCGGTTCAGGCTTTGCGCGCTGACCCGCACCACCGGTTCGGCCACGGGCGGCGCGGGCGCGGGAGGGGGCGGCGGGGGCGACAACGTAACGGCGCGTGGCTCCCGCACCGCAATGACCGAAGAGCTTCGCCCCACACTGCCCTCGGCCCTCGGCCCGTTCCGGTCGGTGGTCGCGCGAGCCGGTGGCGAGGTGCTCGGCTCGCTCGCCGGTTGGCCCCCACGTTCGGTCGGTGGTTCCGAGTGACTGTCCTTCCCCGGCCCTTCGGGTGGCACCGCGGCGCCTCGCGCCCGGTCCGCTTCCGCAAGACGTATCAACACGTCCGAGGCGGTAGCCAGGGCCGGTGCCGCGGACCCGATCCACTCGCCGAAGGTGTCGTCGTCGGTGGCGAGCGCCCCGGCGAGTGTCGCCGTCGCGTATTGCGCCCACTCGATCGCCCGCGCCGGGATCGGGTGACCGGTTTCACGCGCGGTCCGGACGAACGAACTCATCGCGGACGCGGCGTCCGCGACGGGGGGACATTTCACCAGCCGGGCGGCCCCGCGCAGCAGCTTGAGCGCCTCCAGCACCGGCTCCGCGGCGGTCGGGTCCGAGGGCAAGTGCGGCAGCGCCTTGGTGACCGCACCGAGGTGCTCGCGGGCCTCTTCCCGGAACAGGTCGAGCATCGAGTGGTCGGGGCGCAGGGCGAACGGCTCGCCGGGAACGGCGACCGGCTTGAAGGCCGGCGGCGCGGGGAATTCCGTCTCCGGCCGCGGCGCGGCGGGAGACGGTTTGGCGGGTGCGGGCGCGGCTCCCGGTGGACGGTGCGGCTCCGGGGCGCGCGCTTGTGGTACGTCGGGACGGGCGCCCTGCGCGATCGCGGCGAGCACGGGCTCCAGTGCATCGACCAGCGGCCCGTTCGCTTGCTCCCACGCGGCGGTGGCGTCCGGGCCGAGCGCCGCCAGCCCGGCGAGCACGTCGGCCCCGCGCAGGAGCACGTCGATGTCGGCCGGGCCGAGCCGGATGCGACCGCCCTGCGCGGCGACCAGGGCGTCTTCCATGACGTGCGCGAGCCGCACCGCGGTGTCGATCCCGACGATCCGGGCGGCCCCTTTGATCGAGTGCGCGGCCCGCATCAGCTCGTCGAGCAGCACCGGGTCGGTCGCACGCGCTTCCACCGCGACGAGCCCGGCCGCGAGCGTGTCGGCGTGCGCCTTCGCCTCGTCGCGGAACAAGTCGAACATGGACGCGTCGAGGCCGTTCATCGGAGCCGCTCGCGGAGGGTTTGGAACAGGCGCGCGTCGTCCAGCATGCCGACGGAGCGGTTCGCGTGCGGGAACACCCCACGGGTGAGCTTCACCTGCGCCCGGGACAGGGTCGGGGCGGCGGAGGCGAGCTCCGGCAGCAGCACGCGGTGGACCTGATCCACCGCGTCCGCCGCGAACACCCAGGTCTCGGACTCGCGGCGGATCACCACGAACCGCCGCAGGTCCGGGTCGCCGTCCGGGGCGGCGCCGAGGACGAGGTCCATCCGGACGCACAGGTGCAGCTCGCCGCGGATGTTCGTCACCCCGGCGAGCAGCCCGCCCCGGTGCGGGACGCGGTGGACCGGCCGCGGGCGGGTGACCTCGACCAGCACGGCCACCGGCAGCGCGAGCCACTCGTCCCCGAGCCGGAACACCAGGACGCTCGACTCGTCGCCCTCGCGCACCTCGTCGCGGAGCGCGAGCCGCGCGGTCCACTCGGCGAGGTACCCGCCCGGCGACGGGGCGTCCAGGAACCGGCGGCCGGCGGCGGCGAACACCGGGCAGTTGTTGCAGTGCGTCACCTTCAGCAGTTCGGGACAGGTGCGGTCGCCGCGGATGCCGATGCGGTTCCAGCACTGCTCGTCCGGCGGGACCAGTTTGAGGGGCTGAGGGGTCATTGGTCCTCCCCGGCGCGGCGCTTCGCCAGCCGCTTGCGGAGGGCGTCGGCGCGGGCGGTCTGGCCGCGCCGCTCGCACAGCGTGATCATGTGGGTCACGGCTTCCCGGTGGTCGGGGTCCAGGTAAAGGGCCTTGCCGAAGGCGTCGTAGGCCGCGTCCGTGTTGCCGGTCGCGAGCTGCACCACGCCCAGCAGTGCGAGCGCGTCGGCGTCGCCCGGGGCGGTGCGGAGGAGCGCTTCGCAGACGGCCCGGGCGTCGCCGAGGCGCCCGGCGTCGGCCAGCGCGCGGGCCGCGGCGAGCGTGCCGGGCGCCGGCACCGCGAGGGGCGGCGCGGGCGCCTTCGACGGCGGCCGTGGCGGCGCGGGCGGAGCGGCCGGCAAGGTGGCGTGGACGTCGCTGGGGCTCCCGGCCCGGCGGTAGATGCCGAACTCGGGCGGCCCGTCCGGGCTGAACCGCCCCGGCGGCAGCCGGTCCGCTTCCGCGGGCGTGAGGCACAGCCGCCCGTCGAGCGCGAGCAGGCGGTCCAGGTTCGCCACCGCCCGCTGCTTCGCCTCCGGGGTGAAGTAGATGAACACGTTGCGGCACAGGATCAGGTCGTAGGGCCGCTCGGCGGCGAGGAAGACCGGGTCGGTGAGGTTCGCGCTGAAGAACCGGACGGCGGCGCGGATGTGCGGCAGCACCTCCCACCGGTCGCCGACCTTGCGGAAGTACGGCGGGCGCACGTCCGGCCCGGGCTCGCGGAACGACCCCGCCGGGTAGCGCCCGGCCGACGCCCGCGTGAGGTTCGGTTCGGACACGTCGATGGCGTCGACGGTGTACGCCCCCGCGCCGCCCAGCTGCTCCAGCAGCGCGATCGCGAGCGAGTACGGCTCCTCGCCGGTGCTGCACGGCGCGCTCAGGACGCGGACCCCGGCGGCCGACCGGTGCGCGCGCCGGGCCGCGAACCCCGCGAGCCGGTCGAACAGCGCCCGCCCGCCGCGGAAGAACCACGTCTCGGACACGCTGAGCACCGCCGCCAGCGCGTCCCGCTCGGCCGGCTCGGTGAGGAGCCGCGCGGTGTACAGCGCCGGCTCGTCGATGCCCCGGGCGGTCATCCGCACCTGGACGGCGCGGTCGAGCGCGCCCGTGCCGAGGGTCGAGGGGTCCACCCCCAGCCGGTCGCGGACCGTGCGCTCGATGGCACCGCTCATGGCTCGAACCCCGCTTCGATCAGCCCGCCGGACCCGGCCGCCACCTGCGCGAGCAGCCAGTCGGGGTCGAGGAGCCGCAGGATGCCCTGCCCGTCGGCCAGCGCCGGGCCGAGGCTCGGGCGGCCGGGCGGCCCGGGGATCGGCTGCGCCACCCCGGGCCGGATCTCGCGGATCTCGGCCACCTGGGTGGCGAGCAGCCCCACCAGCGCCTCGGGGATGTCCAGCGGGTACGGGAACAGGATGATGCGGCTGCTCAGGTGCGGCGGGCACTCGCCGACGCCGGCCAGCGCGTGCAGGTCCACGACGGGGACCACGCGCCCGCGGTACACGAACACGCCCGCGATCCACGCCGGCGCCCCGTGTACGGCGCTGAGCTGCACGCGCGGCACCACCTCGCGCACGCGGCGCACGTCCACCGCCACTTTGTCCGGACCGACCTGGAACACGAGACCGAGCATGGGTTCGGTACTCACTCGCAGTTGGTGTGCGCGCCTGAACGCACCGCTCGGCGCGAGCCCTGGGGTTCGCGACCGCCTACGTCTTAAACAGTGCGATCTCCTCGTTGAGCGTCTCGACCGAGCTGCGGAGGTAGGCGGCGGTGCGCTCGAACTCCTTCACCGACTGTGAGCTGCGGTGCGTGGCGTCGGCGATCTGGGTCATCGCGTCGTTGATCTGCTGCGCGCCGGCGGTCTGGTTCCGCATCCCTTCGTTGACCAGTCGGAACCGCTTGTCGAGGCTCTGCACCTCGTTGATGATCTCGTACGTCATCTGGTTGATCGTCGTCACTTGGTGAACGCCGGAGCGAACCTCGTCGGTGAACTTGTCCATCTGCATCACCCCGGCCGACACCGCGTCCTGCATGTGCCGCACCATCGTCTCGATGTCGAGGGTCGCGACGGCGGTCTGGTCGGCGAGCCGGCGGATCTCGCGGGCCACCACGAGGAACCCGCGCCCGTACTCGCCGGCCTTTTCCGCCTCGATGGCGGCGTTGATCGAGAGGAGGTTGGTCTGGTCGGCGACCTTGGTGATTGTGGTCACCACGGCGTTGATGCTGTCGGCCTTCTCGCGGATCATCCCCAGCTTCGTGGACACGGACTGGGTGGACTCCACGAGCTGCTTCATCTCGGTCGCCATCTTGGTCGTGTTGTCGCGCCCCTTGGTGGCGAGTTCGGACGCGTGCGCGGCGGTCTGGCTCACCTCGTTCATCGTCCCGGCCAGGTCCTTGCTCGTCGCCGACACCTGGCGCACCGAGGCCGCCACCTCGGTGGTCGAGGAGCTCAGGTTGTTGACGGTCTGCTCCTGGGTGCGGGCGGTCGCGGCGATCTGCGAGGCGATGGAGAGCAGTTGCAGGCTGGACTCGCGGGCCTTGCCCACGATGCCCTGGATCTTCTCGATGACCGCGTTGATGCCCACGGCGAGCTGGGCCATCTCGTCCTTGCCGTCCACCGGGAGCCGCGCGGTCAGGTCCCCCGCGCCGCTCGCCATCTCGCGGAGCCGCTGGTTGAGCCCCCGGGCCGACACCACCACGCTGCGCACGATGTACCCGCCGATCAGCCCGAACGTGAGGATGGCGGCGGTGCTCAGTGCGACCGTCGCGTTCACCCAGAAGCGGACCGTGCCGGCCATTTCCGCCTCGGCCGCCTGGGCGGAAGCGTCAACGGCGGCGGCGGCGTCGCGCATGGCCTGGCTGTGGAGGCGGTACTCCGGCCCGATCTTGCCGATGAGCACCGCCGCGGCCTCTTTCCGCGCCTTCTCGTCGCCGCGCAGCTTGGGGAAGTACTCCTCGTTGGCGAGCCGGAACACTTCGACCGCGGCCTTGTGCCCGGCCCCGTTCGGCTCGAGCGCCTTGCGGGCGGCCGGGTCGATGGGCTCGCGGAGCCACTCGTCGCGCCGCTTGTGGTACTCGGCCTCGTACTCCCGGTACCACGTGGTCGCCCGCCGCCGCTCCTCGTCGGTCTGCGCGTTCTCGATCTCGTGCAGCATCAGGAAGCAACGGCCGATCAGCAGCGGGGGCGGCGTCAGCTCGTTGATGAGCGCCTTGCGCTTCGCCAGGTCCTCGTAGGCGGCCCCGCCGACGCGGTACCGGTGCAACAGGTACCCGGTGAGGCCCAGCGCCAGCAGCACGGTCACGGTGTACCCGAACAGGAGCGCGTCGAGCTTCACGCGCAGCGAGACGTCGCGGAGGCGGATCATGGGTGCGAGCCCGTGGTGTGCGTGGGTCCGGCAGGGCGATCCTAGCTGCGCCGCGGGGGCCGAACTAGGCGCAACACCCAATCAACGGAGTTTACCCACTATACCACGAACGCGCGGTCGGCATAACCGGTCAGAAGCGCACATCCATCATCGAAAAATCGTCCGCCAGCACCTCCCGGCCGCCGAGCGCGCGGACGTAGTCGAGGTGTCGGCCGATCAGGTCGCCGTCCCGGGCCAGCTCGGAGGAGATGAGCGCCAGGAAGTCGGCCCACGCCCACATTTCGCCGCTGGTCTGTTCGATCTCCATGATGCCGTCGCTGAACACCAGTAGCCGCGCGTCCGGTGCGACCGGCACGGACTTGGTGTCGTAGGGCATCTCGGGCATCATCCCGACCGCGGGCGCCTCGGCCTCCAGGCTGTGGAGCGTGCCGCCCGAGAGCAGCAGCGCCGGCGGGTGCCCGGCGTTGCAGTACGCGAGCGTGCGGTTCGCCGCGTGGTACACGCCGTACCAGATGGTGAAGTACTTGCCGTCCTGGCGTTCCATCTGGAACATGTCGTTGAGTTTGGTGACCACGGCGCCCGGGTCGCGCGGGTCGGCACCCGGAATCGAGTTCGCCGAGAGCACGTTCCCCGCCGACACCGCCAGGAGCGCCGACCCGACCCCGTGCCCGCTCACGTCGAGCAGGTACAGCGCGAGGTGCTCCGGGTCGATCCACCGGTACCCGAACATGTCCCCGGCCAGTTGCGTGGACGGCACGAACTTCCACGTGATCCGGACCGGCCCCGACGAGAGCGGCGGCGGGAGCAGCGATTGGACGTACCGGGCGGCGCGGTTCAGCTCCGCGGCCATCTCGCGCTGGGTCGCCGCCAGCTCCCGGTACGCCTCGTTCCGCTCCAGCAGCGCGACGTACCCGCGCGAGTGGTACCGGACCCGCGCGAGCACCTCCAGCCGGTCGGGCAGCTTCACCATGTAGTCGTTGGCGCCCAGCGCGAACGCCTTCGCCTTCACGACGGGCTCTTCCTTGCTCGACAGGACCACCAGCGGAACCTCGCGGGTCCCGGGGTTGGCGCGGAAGTATTTCACTAATTGCAACCCGTCGATGTCCGGCATGACGAGGTCTTGCAGGATGACGGTGGGCTTGAAGGCGTTGGCGGTGTCGATGGCGTTGGCCGGGTCGGGGCAGTACCGGAACTCGACGAGCGGCTCGTCCGCGAGCATCCGGCGCACGGTCTCGCCGACCATCGGCTGGTCGTCCACGAGCAACACTTTGATCGGGTGCGGTTCGGCCATCGCTCGATTTCACCCCTGCTGAATCCGGGCATTCGGCGAAAGGTGTTTCTCAACAACAGCTTTCGTCATTCCGGAACACGGATTGCTGCTCTGGAGCCACATTACGTAAAGAGGCCATCGAGTCGATCTCCGACATCAATTCCGTGAAGCCTCACAACGTTTTTACCAGTTCGGTAACCGTGTGACCCGCGCCGAGCGGCGACAAGTGGGCCGTCGTTGGAGGCGAGCGCGGTTAAGCGCTCCGTGTCGAATCGCGTGGGCTTGCGGGATCGAATGTTGGGCTTCTTGAAGCGCGTGGGAGGTCGTGCCCTTCCCCGGCCCTGTGTCTCGTTCCGCCGACTGGACAACCGGGGGCCGCAATTCGCTCCAAGCAAATCTAATTCAGATCAATCAAGAGACAATAATATCTCGTAAACTTCCTGAATCACGCGTTACACCAACAAGAAACGTGTCACCACCTCGCAAACTTTTTGCGCACTCGGTCGATTTGTATGTCAGGATATTCCCGGACAGCCTTCGCGATGTCAAGAACGGCGGCCACACTGGCAAGTGGCAGGGGTTGCGAAGCGAATAAAGAAGTCCGTTTGCCAGATAAAATCATTATGTGTTTTGTAGCGAGTTATTTCATGGTCGCGTCCTGCTCTCATTGCCCAATTGATAATGACGGCAATAAGATCATTACGCACCACGAACGTTCTTGCGCAATCGCCACATCTCACGCGTGCGCATCACGTTCAGGAGGCGGCCCCATGTCCAATCGATTAGCGACCCAGTTCAACAACCTCAGCATCGGCACCCGGATCGTCGGCGGGTTCATGCTCCTCGCCCTCGCGAGCGGGGCCATCGGGTACAACGGCATCCTGGCCCTGTCGCAGAGCCACAAAGCGCTGGAGAAGGCGAACGGGAACCTGATCCCGTCGATCCGCGCGCTCACCAACATGCGGGGGGCGTTAGGCACGGTCCAGCGGAACGAGCGAAACGCCGTCATCGCCGCCCGGCTCAAGGACGAGGCCGCGCGGCACCAATGCCTTCGTGCGGCCGGCGACGCGTGGGATCAGGTCGCGAGCTGCGCCAAGCAGTACGAGTCGTACCCCATGATCGAGAAGGAGAAACAGTTGTGGGGGGAGTTCCGCCCGCGTCTCGATGAGGTGCGGCGCGACCACGAGGCCGTGCTTGCCGCGCTGCGGGCCGGCAACCTGGAGGACGCCGAGAAGTTGTGCCTCGCGTCGCTCCCGAACGCGGTGGCGGCGGGCGCGCGACTGAACGCCCTGGTTGACCTGCAAAGTGAGGTGGGCCAGCAAGACTTCAAGGCGGCCCAGGAGCAGTACGCGTCGGCCCGGAGCACCACGTTCGCGGTCGTCGCCGGTGCGGTCGCCGCCGCGGTGGCACTCGGGCTGTTCTTCCGCGGGCTCATCGCGCCCCCGCTGAGAGCCGCCGTTCATGCGCTCCGGTCGGTGGCGGCGGGCGATCTGACCAAGACGATCCCGGTTTCGTCCCGGGACGAGTTCGGCCAACTGGGGACGGCACTCAACGACACGGTGACCGGAATCCAAACTGCCCTCAAGCAGGAACACGTAAACTGGAAGGCGATCGGCGAGCAGCGGGAGCAGAACGCCGACTTCGTCAGTCAGATCGCGGCCGTCGGCAAGGCGATGGCGGTGATCGAGTTCGAGCTCGACGGGACCATTGTCGCGGCCAACGAGAACTTCTTGGGCGCCCTCGGGTACACGATGGCCGAGATCCAGGGGCGGCACCACAGCATGTTCGCCGAACCCTCGCTCGCGGCGAGCGCTGAGTACCGGGAGTTCTGGGCCAAGCTGAACCGCGGCGAGTTCGTGGCGGGGGAGTTCAAACGAATCGGCAAGGGCGGCAAGGAGGTGTGGATCCAGGCGTCGTACAATCCGATCCTCGACCGCAGCGGCCGGGCTTACAAGGTAGTTAAGTTCGCGGCCGACATCACCGCGGCTAAGAAAATGGAGTTCAAGATCAAAGAAGACGCGGTCGAGTTGCAACGCAAGGTGGACGTGATCGTCACCTCGGCGGACGCGATGGCCAAAGGCGACTTCACGGTGGACATTCCGGACCTGGGCTCCGACGCGGTGGGGAAAATGGCCCAGTCGCTGGGCCGGGCCGTGGTGTCGGTGCGAGCGGTGCTCGAGGGGGTGCGGGACGTGTCGGGGCAACTGGCCGACGCGGCCGGTCAGTTGTCGTCGGCCAGTGAGGAGATTTCGACCGGGGCCCAGCAGCAGGCCAGCAACCTCGAGGAGACGGCCAGCACCCTGGAGCAGATCACGGCCACCGTCAAGCAGAACGCGGACAGCGTGCAGCAGGCGCGCCAACTGGCCAGCGGTTCCAAAGAAACCGCCGAGAGAGGTGGAGCCGTGGTCGGGAGCGCGGTGGACGCGATGGCCGAGATCAACGCGTCGTCGAAGAAGATCGCGGACATCATCACGACGATCGACGAGATCGCGTTCCAGACCAACCTGCTGGCCCTCAACGCCGCCGTCGAAGCGGCCCGCGCCGGGGAGCAGGGGCGCGGCTTCGCGGTGGTCGCCACCGAGGTCCGCAACCTGGCCCAAAGATCCGCCACCGCCGCCAAGGAGATCAAGGGACTGATCAACGACAGCGTCAAGAAGGTGGACGCGGGCACGGATCTTGTCAACCGGTCGGGTGACACCCTGGCCGAGATCGTCACGAGTGTGAAGCGGGTCACCGACATCGTCAGCGAGATCGCGGCGGCCGGGAAAGAGCAAGCCAACGGCATCGATCAGGTAAATAAGGCGGTGAAGCAGATGGACAGCGTGACCCAGCGGAACGCGAGCCAAACTGAGGAGATGTCCGCCACCGCCCAAGCCCTCACCGACCAAGCCGGCCAACTCCGCGACCTCGTCGCCCGCTTCAAGCTCTCCGCCGACACCGGGCACGAGCAGGTGCGGCCGGCACCCAGGGGGGCCCGCAAAGTTGGCGGCCGCAGGCCGCGCCCTTCGGTCGCGAAGGCGCTGGGCAAGGGCCGCTCCAACGGCGGCCACGAGCTGGATGCGATCGGGGGTAATGACGGGTTCACGGACTTCTGATACCGAACCCGATCGGGCTCGGGCCGCGCGTCATTTCGGACTGTTGCCGATCGAGCGTGACCGGGGCTTGCCCCGGCTCCCTCGAACCTTCTGGAAAGACCACAAGCCGGCTCATGCGAGCCGCTACCTGGTGCGGTCGTGGGAGTTCACAAAATGCCCGAACAACCGACCATCATGTTCGTGCTCCGCGGCCGGGTGGGCACACGCGAACTGCTCCGTGCCGCTTGCGATGCGGCAACCGCCCTCCTCGCCGATCCCACGTGTCGCCCAGCGTTTCACTGCGCCGAGGTCACGTCGTTCACGGGAGAGTCGCTCCTCCTGTTGAGTGGGCTGTGCCACCCGTTTCGCAGCGCCGGCGTTATCTTTCGTCTGATCGAGGTCCCCGCGGCGGTCCTTGTCGCCCTGGAGGAGCAGTTCGATGAGGCGACCGTCGCATTGGACGTGCGACACCGCGCCGAAGCAACCATGTGCGCTAAAGGACAGGTCTTTTGCCGGGCCTGTGTCAACTTCCGCAAACAATTCGATTATCGGTCCAGCACAACCGGTCCTCCGAGCGAAATGTTCGGGCACGGCGCCGTTGCCGCGGCCGGTTGAGATGGGGGCCAGTGTGGGAACAGCGACCGGTAAGCGGCTCCACCCGCCAGGAGTTGCCCCCCGGACATGATTGGCCCGCGTGTCCTTGGGTTTTCATCGTGCGTCGCCGGCCTCACCGACCGGCACGGATTTCTTGTTCGCCCTGTAAGATGGGGAGCAGAAAGGCACAGTTCCGCGTGTTGTGAGCCGGAGCGAATCAGTGGCAGTTGTACGGCCCGCAGGCGCGGAGCAGAACCCCTCCCCTCCTCTCCCTGTCGGGGAGCAGGGTGAAGGGAGCGGCTGGCGCGCCGCGCGGGCCGCGTACCTCGCGCGGGTGGCGCCGTGGGCCGAAGATCGCACCGCGCGCATGTCCCGCGGGCAGAAGCACCCGGTCTACGACTTCCTTTTCGAGTATTACTCGTTCCGTCCCGCACATTTGCTCCGCTGGACGCCGGGGTTCGGCGCGTTCCTCGAAGGCGCGACCCGCGGGGACGTGGCCTGGGGCGAGTTCGTCGAACGTGACGGCGGGCTGTTGCTGCCCGCGGAAGCGTTCCCGGCCCACCGGCTCTCGTACCTCCAGTGGGCCACAGAATACCTCAACGCGGTGCTGACGCGCGAGCCGTCGTTCGCGTGCTTCGGGCTGCACGAGTGGGCGATGGTGTACCGCGACCCGAACGTGCGGCACCCGTATGTTCCCCTGCGCCTGTCGCGCGCCGAGACTGATGCTGCGGTCGATGCGCAGCCCTTACGGTGCTCGCATTACGATGCCTACCGTTTCTTCACGAAGGAGGCGGCCCCGCTCAACCGCTGGGAGCTGTCTCGGGTCACCACGACCGAGCACGACCAGCCGGGGTGCCTGCACGCGAACATGGACCTGTACAAGTTCGCGTACAAGATCAGCCCGTTCTGCCCGTCGGACGTTGTCGCCGACGCATTTGAGGTGGCGCGGGCGGCGCGCGAACTCGACATGCGGGCCAGCCCCTACGACCTCCGCGCCTACGGCTTCGAGCCGATCTCGATCGAGACCCGCGCCGGCCGCGAGACCTACGTCGAAGCCCAGCGGGCGCTCTCGCTCCGCGCGCAGCCGATGCGCGAGCGACTGCGCGACGTGTACGCGCGGCTGCTGGCGGCCCAAAGCGACCTGCCCCCCGGCCCCCTCCCTGAAGGGAGGGGGTGAACGCGCGTGTTACCTCCGCCAGTTCGGAAACAGCGATCGGCGCAACCAACGCTCTTTGGCTTCCCTCCCTGAAGTGCGGAGTCTGGGGGTAGGTTTCTTCGCGCTGCTGAAAAAATGTGAACTACCCAGCTTGCGGACGGCTCACGAGTCGTTTACAACCTCTCTCACTTCCGAAGCAGGCCGGCGCCGTTTAGCTCGCTCCTCTGGAGCGGGGCGATGTTGCGTCGCCCGAGCGTTTACTCAGCCACACGTCCCGAGGAAGGCTGTTCCAGCACCGCTTTCGGTAGAGGCCTCCCCAGAAGTGGGGCGGCCTGGAACAACCCCGCCGGTCGAGGTTCCACCCCACTTCTGGGGAGGCCTCTACCGGCGGTGCCGTGAGCCCTCCGCGGATCAGGTCGGGTTGTAGACGCGCGCCGACTGCTTCGGGAGTAAATTCGCTCACGACCGGTGCGCCCGACACCGCCGCGCTCAGCAGGACTCTCCGTATGGCGGCCACTCTCACGCTGAACGATGTGCGCAAGGCCTGGGACGCGCGCGACCCGCGGCTCATCACCCTCATCGAGCAGCTCTGCAACGAGCCCGTTCCGCCACCCGAAACGCCCGTTCGCGACGGCGCCCTCACGTTCGACAAGTTCCTCGCGCACCTCCGCGACTGGCGCTACAAGCAGAAATCGAAAGAGGAGCAGGCGCACTACCGCGTCGAAACGCTCAAGGCGCTCGAAGCGCCCGACGCCGAAGTGCCCCTCGCGGACAAGCTCAAGGTCCACGAGGTGATCTGGGCGCTGTGGGAGTCGAACGACCCGCTGGCGCGCGACTACCTGCTGCGGATCGTCGCGCGGGTGCCGCTCGTGTACGGCCCGTGGAAGGCGCTGAAGAAGATCTTCAAGGAGTCCGAAGCGAAGAACGACACCGAGGTGTACGGCGCGGTCGCCGCCCGCCTCGACATGGCCCACGCCGGAGCCGCGCACGGCAAACAGGTGAGCAGCGCCACCGTCGCATACCTCGTGCGCCGGGCGTGGCGGTACCTGCGCCGCGTGGGGCTGCATCTCCCCGCCACCTACCCGGACGTTGCGTGTGAGTTCCTCGTGAACTACACCGACGACGTCCGGCTCAACGGCACCTGGGTGTTCAACCACATCCTGTTCCACGACTCGAAGAAGTACGGGCGGTCGAACTTCCGGTTCGGCTACCGCGACAAGACCGCCGACCCCACCAACCTCAAGCACCGGGCCTACGGCGACACGTGGAAGCGGTCGCACCGGCCGCTGTTCTCGCTCCTCGAGCGCGCGAAGTCGGACGCGGTGCGCGACTTCGCCACCACCGCCCTGAAGACGGACTTCCGGCAGGTCCTGCGCGACACGGAGCCCGCGTGGGTGGTGCGCCTGGTCGCCGTGCCGAGCCGCGCGATCCACGACTTCGTCGTGTGGCTGCTCCAGAACGTGCCCCAGTTCGAGCAATCGGCATTCCGCGCGCTCGGGCTGCACGACGCCGTGCTGCGGCTGTTCGAGTCCCCTTCCGCGGACGCGCGGAAGTACGCGGCGAACTACGCCCGCACCCACGCCCGCGACCTGCCGCTGGGCGAGCTGATCCGCCTCGCGAACAACGACAACGACGACGTGCGCAAGCTCGCGACGGACCTCCTCGGCGAGAAGGACCCGCGCACGGGCGTCGGTCTGGACGCCTGGGGCCAGCTCCTCGAAACGCCGCACGGGCACAAGTTCGCCGCCGACTCGATCACCAAGCACTTCGGCGCGAACGAGCTCACCCCCGAGTGGTTCCAGGGGCGGCTGTTGTCGCGCAGCGACGACGCCTTCGAGTTCGCGAAGAAGCTGCTGCCCAAGACGCACGACCCGAAGGTGCTGGGCGCACCGTTCTTCGTTCAACTGCTCCGCAAGGCCGACCCCGACGGCAACGCCGAAGTCGCGGACCGCGTCGCGGAGTACGCGACCGAGCAGTTGGGCAAGTTCGACCTGAACGCCGTGCCGCAGGACCAGTTGCACTGGCTCGCGCTGCTGCCGGCGTCGTCGGGCGCGGTGGACGACTGGCTCGAGCGCGGCAAGCTGAAGCCGCAAACGATCGGGACCGACTTCCTCAAGGCCCTCGCCTTCGCACCCGACTGGGACGCGGCGCCGTGGCTCGCAGCGTTCAAGGCCGCCAACGGCCAGTGGGCGAAAGAGCTGAGCTTCGACGAAGGACGTGCGCAGCGCGTGCTCCGCTGGTTCGCGGACGTGCGCAAGTTCGCCAACCCCGAGCTGGGGCTCGACTGGCTGCTGCGCGTGACGGCCCGCAGCGAGCCGATGTACCACGACTTCGCCAGCGACCGGCTGGTCCGCACGTTCGTGCCCGCGGAGTTCGCGCCGCAGGACGCCCCCCCGGTCGCCGCGGGTGCCCCAGTCGGAGCGACGGCCGCCGCGGGCGGCCCGGTCGATCTCGGGAAGGCGAGTTTCTGCTTCACGGGCACCCTCGCGAACATCACCGCCAAGGACGCTGAAGCCCGCGTGAAAGGCGCGAACGGTACCGTCGCGGCGAACGTCTCGCCCAAGCTTCATTACCTAGTGGTCGGGGACTCCGGCTCGCCCTTCCTGGGGCAAGGCCAGAAGGGCGCAAAGTACATCAAGGCCGAGGAGCTGAACGCGAACGGGGCCAACATCAGCATCATCTCGGAGACGATGTTCCTCCAAATGCTGAGCGGTCACCAAGCGACCGCTTCCGGCGACGCGGTCGCGCGCGGCTGCGAGCGGCTCTGGCAGTTGGTGGTGGCTCCCGGCCCCGCCGACGCCCCGGTCGGGAAGTTCGCCCGTGAGTACCTGCGGAAGCACCACCCGAACATCGCGCAGAAGCTCACCGACAAGCCCGTCGATCCGGGGGCCGAAGTTCCGGCGTCGTTCCTCACCCTGGAGCGCGTGCTCCCGCTGTTCAGCGAGAGCCGCAAGCCGCTGCGCGAGTTCGCGCTGGAACTGGCGGGCTGGGAGTTCGCGCGCTGGAACCCGGACGTCGATCACCTCGTCGCCCTGGCCGACATCCCGTTCATGGACGTGCGACGGTTCGTCGCGAAGTCGCTCCTGGCCGAGGACACCCCGCAGACCCGCCCCTTCCGCCTCGACCCGGCGAAGCTGGAAGCGAGCGCCGTGTACCGGTTCTGCGAATCGAACGACGAGGAAACGCGCGCGCTCGGCATGGAGCTGATTAACCGCTTGCCCAAACTGCGCGTACCCGAAGAACTGTTCCGCCTGTCGGAGAGCCCCGACCGGAAGGTGCGGGCGTTCGTCATCCGGGCGCTCTGGACCGTGTACCGCGACCGCGGGCTGACGCCCGACTGGAAGCCGCCGCTGCCGCCCAAGCCCACCGTGGGCGCGAAGGCGAAAAAGGACGCCGAGAAAGCCGCGGCGAACCGCGGCGAGGGCGTCCCCCACAGGCCCGAAACGTGGCCCGCGGAGAAGCCCACGCTGAGCGCGTTCCTGCGCCGCATCCTGTTCGAGCTCCCGCCCGGCCGCCCCGAAAAGTCGCGGGACGCGGTGGAAGACACGGACCCCAACAACCCGAACGCGCAGAAGCCCGACAAGGTGGTGAGCGTGAAGCCGCTGCCGGCGCGGCGCGCGAAGCTCGACCTGATCGAGGTGATGCGCGACCTGGGGTTGGAAGATAAGGCGTTCGGGGGCGGCATCCTGCCGCTGCTCGACGAGTTCATGCTGTCCCGCGGGCTGAGCGAGCGGGCCGCGTGCTTAGTGGCCGTGACCCGTATCCGGCACAAGTACCCCGAGTTCAAGAAGGCCAACTGACGCCGCGGTGCCATGACGCTTTTGCTAATAGTTTTGTTCGTCGGTCTTCTGTGCGCGGCTGCGTTTGCGCCGTTGGTTGCACAGGAGGTGCTGCACCGCCGCCGCCGCGCCCGCGCGGCTGACGGAGCGCATCATCCGCTCATGCGGATGATGCGCGAGAACCAAGCCCAGTTCGAGCAAAATGTGCGCGAAGGGACGCTGGCCGAACTGCCTGAAAGTGAGCCGCTGCGTGACTGGGTGGCCCGAGACGGCGAACTCGGCTGGCTCGGGTTCTCGGACTACCTGTTCGGCTTGTTCTTCAGCAGCACTCCGGGCGCCCCGGGTGCGGTCCGGGCAGTCCGGTTCGGCGGCGACCGCGAACCACCCTTCCGCCGGCTCCCGCAACCGAACGAGCGGTTCGGGGTCGATCTCTCCAGCGCCCCAGTGTCGGACCGTTCGCTCGCGGCCCTGGCCGATTTCCAAGGGCTTGCGGCGCTGAGCCTGCAGGGGCGCGGGCAAGTGACCGACCGGAGCCTGAGGACCGTTGCCCGTATGACCGATCTGGCTGCACTGGACCTGCGGTTCACCGTGACTACCGGCGAGGGGTTGGCGGCCCTCCGAGGTGTGTCCGCCCTGCGGTATCTGGCCGTGTGCTTCCGCGACAACGACGACGCGGCCCGACACGTGGCGCGTCTCCCCGGGCTGCTCGGGCTCGGCGGTCCGGGGATCACCGACCGTGCTCTTCGCGCCCTGGCCCCGCTCACCGAACTGACCCGGCTCGAACTATCGGGTGCGGTGACCGACACGGGCCTAGCGAACCTGGCCCCGTTCGCCCGGCTCGTCACGCTTAAGGTGTCATCGGGTGCGGTCACCGACACGGGCCTGGCCCGGCTGCCGGTGCTGCCCGCGGTGGAAACGCTTACCGTTAACAACTTCGACACCAAACTCCGCGGCCCGGGGCTCGTCGGGTTGACCCGCCTCGCTGCGCTGCGGTGGTTGAGCCTCGCGCACAACGGCCTCGAATCTGCGGGCCTGGAGCACTTGGCTGGGATGACGCGGCTCAAGACGCTCGATCTGACCGCGAACCCGATCTCCGACGCCGGCTTCGCCCGGCTCCGCCTGCCAGCCGGCCTGGGTACGCTCGTGTTGAACCGGACCCGGGCCACCGACGCGGGAGTCGCGCGGCTCGAGTTGCCGCCGTCGGTGAGCACCTTGAGCCTGATCGACGTGCCGCTCACCGACGCGAGTGCCGGACACTTGGCACGGTTCGCCGGGCTGCGGCACCTGAACATTGTGGGCACCCGGTTCACAGTCGCGGGCGCGGAACAGCTTGCCGAGGCGTTGCCGAACTGCACGATTCAAACGTCGTTCCCGAAGTAACAAGGAGCGAGCAACATGGCCTCCGCGAAATGGAACCCGCTCCGCGACCGCTTCCGGCACCTGCTCGGCACGCTCCGCACGCTGTTCGCGCACAGGGACGCGATCGAGGACCAGTGGGACGAGGCCCGGTCCGGGCTCGACGACATCGTCTACTACTTCCCCGATGCGATTTACGCCGACGTTTACGACAAATTCGAGGCGGTCGAGGACGACGACTACTCGGGTCCCGTTACGCCGTTGCCAACGGGCATCCCGATCGCGGTCGCGGTGAAAGACCTGATCGCGCAAATCGAGCGCCTGGGCAAAGCCGTTGACGCGCTCAAAGAAGAATTGGGTGACGAGGACGATGAGGGCGAGACCGACGAAGGCGAAGAAAGAGACGAAGACGCGGACGAAAGCAGCGACAGCAACACCGCAGGCACCAGCGGCCCCGACGAGCCCGGGAGCGGCTCGGTCGCACAGGGTGAGTCCAGCCCCGGCAAGTCGCAAATGTACCGCGGTGACATCCGGGCGGTGGCCGGCGTCGGCGATTCGCTTGCCTTCGTCACCGTTCACCCGGAGGGCGTGCCCACCGCGCTGTACTGGCTCGATCCCGATCGACTCACGCTGAAGACCGATCCGCTACCGTGCGGCGGCACCGCGCTCGCGGTTGACGGGAACACCGTCTACGTGGGCGGGACCGATCGCAAGCTGTACGAGGGCGGCAAAAAGGCACCCAAACCGCTCGCCGGGCCGTTCGCCAACGACATCGTCGCGATCGTCCCCGTGGGCAAAAAGCGCATCGCGGTGCTGAACGGCAAGCAGATCGACATCATCTCCGACAAGGACGGGGCCGCGAAGCAGACGCTCGAACTGCCCGACGCCGGGACGTGCCTCAGCGTCGATAAGACGGGGCTCTGGCTAGTGGCCGGGACGACGAAGGGCGTCGTCGCAGTGTTCGACGGCGAGGGCGGCGACGAGTTCGCGCCCTCCGAAAGCGCGAAGCTCCACGACGGCGCGGTCACGGTGGTTCAGTTCGAGCCCGAGGAGCTGCGGTTCTTCTCCGCGGGAGCGGACAACAAGCTCCTCACCACCTTCGCCCGCGGCAGCCTGGAACCGGAAGACAAGGGCCGCGCGAACACGCACGAGGACGTGCTGACCGGGCTCGTGTCCGTTCCGGGCGACCGGTTCGTGACCGGCAGCCGCGACGCGACCCTCAAGAACTGGCCGCGCCCCGGCGCGGTCAAGCCGAGCACGCTGAAGGACGTCGTCGGGCGGGTCGTGGCGCTCGCGGCGGTAACGGTGTACAACCAGCCGCACGTGGCGGTCGCGTGCGACGACAACAGCATCCGGCTCATCAAGCTCGATAAGGACGGCAAGTTCCCGGAGGACGACGCCCTCACCGCGAAGGTGACGGGCGCGGCGGACTGGGTGCGGAACGAACTGGCCGACCGGTACGACGCCAAGCGCCGCGAGAAGGCCGTGAAGGTGCTGGCGGAGTGGAAGGACTCGGCCAGCATCGACGCGCTCGGCGAGCAACTCAACCGCGACCCGGACCACAAGGTCCGCGAGCAGATCGCCAAACTGCTCGGCGAGAGCGACAGCCCGCGTGTGGTGAAGATCCTGGAGCGCGCGGTCGGACACAACGATAAGGCCATCCGGCTCGAAGCGTTCAAGAGCCTGCACAAGCGCGCGCCGCAAGACCTCGGCCCGATCGACCTAGCGCTGAAGACGGGGCAAGTCGATGTCGGCGTTGAAGCCGTCAAGGCGCTGGAGCCGCTCGCGAAGGCCGACGACCAGGCCCTGACGCGCCTCGTCGAGACGCTCGACGCGTCCGCCTGGGACGTGCGGAAGGCCGCTCTGGCCGCACTCGAAACCGTATACGACGCGACGGCCCCCACCGCGGATCTCACCGCGCTCGGGGCGAAGTTCGGCGACCTGCGTGAGTTCGCGCTGCGGCGGACGTTCGATCGCGGGTTGCTCCAAGAGGGTGCCGTCCAGTCCGCCGTCCGCCGCCGGCTCGAGGACGACGACGGCAGCGTCCGCAAAACGGCGTTCCTGCTGTCGGTGCTGTCGAAGCCCGATCTCGCCGCGGTGTTGCGCGCCGGCGACCCCGAGTTGCACCGCCAGCTCAACGAGATCGAAAAGCCCGAGAAGGAAAAGGGCGACAAGAGCGACAAGACGGCGCCTGCCGTGCCACCGGGCGCGAAAGAGACGCTCACACCCGCCGATTACGACACGCTGCTCCAGGCCACCGCGAGCCGCGCGCTCGACACGTGCCTGCGCGGGGCGCGGGGGCTGGCGGTGCTGGGCGACCCGCGGGCGTTCGGGCTGCTCCTTCAACTGAGCCGCGAAGAGGACATCAACGCGCGGGTGGAGGTGTGCCGCGCGCTCGCCGCCCTCGACGACGCGCGCGCCGTCAACCGCCTCCGCTCGCTGCTGTTCGACCGCGAGGCGTCGGTGCGCGACGCCGCGTACACCGCGCTGGCGAAGATCTTCGACCAGGCGCCGCTCTCCGTTGCGGAGTCGGGGCTGACGGCCGCCGACGAGGACGTGCGCCGCCGCGGGCTGGAAACGCTGATCCAGACGGTCAAGAAGAAGAAGCCGCAGGCGGCCGGCGAGCCGGGCTGGGACCTGCTGGTGCGGGCGCTCAACGACAGCGCCCGCGGCGTGCGGGGCGAGGCGTTCAAGGCGGCGCTGAACCTCAAGATCGGCGGCGGCGGCGCGGACACGCTCCGGTTCTCGTTGCAGTCGATCCACCCCGACGTGCGGCGCGAAGCGCTCACCGAGGTGACAGCGCAGGACAAGGAAGAGTGGGCCGCGCCGCTGCTGCACGAGTTCTTCAACGACGCCGACCCGGCGCTCCGCAAGGAGGCGTTCGAGTTCGCGACCAAGAAGAACAAGGACATTGCGGTCCTCGAAACGGCGCTCAAGTCGCGCTTCCCCGACGCGCGCAAGCTCGCCGTCGAGGGGCTCATCAAGAAGCACTCGAAGGCGGCGCAGCAGGTGCTGTTGCAGGCGGTCAGCGACCCTGACCAGGGCGTCCGCCTGTCGGCCGTGACCGCGCTCGTGGACGACGACGCCAAGGCGCTGCTCAAGCTGGCGATGCAGAACGACCGGGCCGACGTGCGGGTGCGCGCCGCGGCGGCCCTCGCGAAGCACGGCGACCCGGCGGCGCTACCCGTGCTGCGGGCGCTCGCCACCGCCGCCGAACCGGAGCACAAAGAGCGCGGCCCCGACTGGCTCATCGCGGTGGTCCTGGCACTCGACGGGCTGGCCGAGTTCGGCGCCCCGGAGGCCCAGGCGGACGCGGTGGCGCTGCTCGACAGCCCGCACCCGCCGATCCGGAAGGCCGCGGCGGCGGCGCTCGCGTGGTGCTCGCGGGCGGGAACGGCGGGGCCGCTCCGCGCGGCGATGTCCCACACCGACCCGCAAGTGAAGTACCGGGCGGCGCTCGGTCTGGCGTACCTGGGCGACGCGACCGTCGTCCCGCTCATCCGCTCACCCGAAGGGAGCGGCGTGGTCTCGCCCGCGGAGCAGTTCACCGCGACCGTCGCGCTGGGCGCGGCGGCCGGGGTGCAGGGGACCGTGTTCCTCGACAGCCCGGACGAGAAGCTCCGCGACCGCGCGCTGCTCGCCACGCTCCTGCTCGAACTCCGGGACACCGACGGGCAGCCCGAAAAGTGCGTCGAGTGCCTTTCGGCACGGGGCGCCCGGTTCCGGCTCACCGGCGCCCGGGCGCTGGAGGTGTTCGCCGACCCGGTCGCGTTCCGCGCGTTCGTGATCGCAGAGGTGAACGACCGCGGCGAGGACACCCCCTGGAAGGTGGCCCCGGAGGTGGTGGACGATCTGGCGAACCTGCTGGCGTTCGCGGAACCGCAGTTGAAGGCGAAAACGGCCCTCTTGCTCGGGCTGTTCGACAACAAGGAGCAGGCCGAGTGGAACGCCGCGTGGGCCGTCCACGCCGCCCGATTCGCACCGGAGATCAAGGCCGCGCGCGAGGCCGCAACAAAGGCCGGCGTGCCGGTGCCGTCAAAGCTGACGGCGGAGCAGCTCCGCGAGCTGGCGTTCGGCGGGTACGTGGGCCTCGTGCGCGAGCAGGGCGCGAGCGGCGGCGGTCAGCCGGTCGGGAAGGTCCGCCAGACGGCGCTGGCCCGCATCTTCGCCATCGCCTCGAAAGACGCCGCGTACGGCCGGGCCGCGCAGCCGGTCCTGGCCCAGGCGATGGGCGACCCCAACCAGCCCGTTCGCACCCAGGCGTTCGAGCACCTCCAGGCCCTCGGGATGGACAAGGCGCAGCTCGGCGCCGAGGCGCTCGAAGCGGGCTACACGGATCTGGGCGTCAAGGGGCTGGAGCTCCTCACCGACGGCACCAGCGCGAAGAAGGGCGAAGCCGTTCTTGAGCGGGTGATGCTGGCCCGGTCCGACGATCTCGCGATCGAGGCCGCGAAGCTGTTGCGCGACCGGCAAGGGAAGGTCGCCACCGCGAAGAAGGCGCTCGACGCGGTGTACGAGCCGATGCGGCTGCAAGCGGTCGAATGGCTCTCCGCGCAGTACGAGGATTCGGAGGACGCGAAGACGTTCCTCCGCGCGGCGCTCGAGTCGCGCTACCGCAAGGTGCGCGAGAAGGCCGCGTTCGAGTTGGCCGGCAAAAAGGACGCTTCGGCTTACGACGCCCTCGCGCGGTTCTTGAGGGACGCGAGCGACGCCGCCCGCCAGCGCGCCATCATCAACGCGCTGGTCACGCTCGGCGACAAGCGCGCCGCCGGCGCGTTCCTGGACCGCATCGAGAACGACCCGGGTGGCACCGCGGACGCGGACGCCCTCATCGGCGCCGCGGCGGGCTTCCGCGTGCCGGCCACCGCGGACCGGCTGTTCCTGATGCTCGACAGGCGGAAGGACCGGCGCGACGCCCTTCGCTCCGCGATCCTCACCGTCAGCGGGCACGACCAGTGGATCGGTGATTCGGACGACCAGAACCCGCAGGACCGCTCGGCGTGGATGAAGGATCAGCACCCGCGCCACGACGCGATCCTGGCCCGGCTCCTCGAATGGACGCTCAACGACGGCGACGCCGACACCATCACGAACACACTACTGGAGCCGGCCCGGTGGTCGCTGGGCAAGGACGTGGACGCGGTCTTCCCGACGCTGTGCGCGAGCCCCAATGCGGACCTGCGCGACGCCGCGGTTGAGGCCTACGGGTGGCGGTTCCGCAAGCGCGGCGCGGCGCCGGAACCGCTGCTCAAGGCGCTGAAGCACAAGAACCCGGTCACACAGTTCCTGGCCGCCGAGGGGCTCGCCCGGGGCGGGCGCGGCGAGGGGATGCAGGTGCTCCTCTCGGGGATCGAGTACCTCGAAGACCACGGCCACCGCAACCGGGCCGTTCAGGCGCTGGGCGAACTCGGCGACCCGCGCAGCGTCGACAAGCTGCTCGCCCTCGCCACCGAGGACGGGAACCCGCTCCAGCAGGCCGCGACCGAGGCCGTCGGGCACCTGAAGAAGTCGCCGCAGGCGGACGCGGTGTTCCGGCTCCTCGAAAAGCACGCGAAGGCCCAGAACGACCTCGCGCAACGCGCGCTCGTCGGGCTCCGCTACTTCGACACGCCGAGCGGCTGGGACATCATTCGCGCGAAAGTGAACGCCAAGGGGTACGGGTGGTGGCTCTCGCGCCTGAAGTCCACCGCGGCCGAACAGTTGGGTTACAACGACGACCCGGCGACCCGCGACCTGCTGCTGAAGACGCTCCGCACGGTCGAGGACTACCAACTGACCCCGGAGGCGTACAAGGCGGCGCGCCGGCTGTGGGGCCGGGAGTCGCTGGAGCCGAACTACAACCTGCTCCAGAATCCGAATGCCGGGAACTTCATCAACACCGGCGAGGACGGCGGCGCGCTCGAGCCGGTGCTCAAAAAGGGCGACCCGCTCCGCATCATGGCGGTGTTCCCGAACTGCGGGCCACAGATTCAGGAGCAACTGGAATCGGCGCTACTCACCCGGCCGGACCTGCCGGTGCGCGAAGCGATCGACGCGCTGACCCACGCCGACGAGGGAACCGTCCGGCTCGCGACGCGACTGCTCGGCCGCGCCCCGAACCCCGACGCGGGCGCCAAGGACGCGATCGGCGCCGCGCTCGCGAAGTGGTGGCAGGTGTGGCAGGAGCGCCGCGCGAACCCCGGTGCAGCGGTGTCGTCGAGCGACGACGATGACGATGATTACGGCCGCTCCGGCAACCAGCCGAAGAGCGGGTCGCTTTCCAACGCCGGCGAAGTAGTGGAGAGCCTGCTATTCACAGCGGGACGCGTGGGGGTGCCCGCGGAGGCGATCGCGAACGTCGCGCGGTCACGGGCCGACGACCCGCTCGCCCGCGGCATCCGGCTCGAAGCGGTGCGGTGCCTCGCGCTCGGCACGGTGTCCCCGGCGGTGCTCGACACGCTCGACGCGCTGGCGGTCGGGCCTGACGCGGATGTGCGCGTGCTCGCCGCGGAGATGCTGGCCCGGTTCGACGCCGGCCGTGCGGCGAAGCTCGCCGCGCAGATGCTCTCCGACCGCCCCGCCTTCAACCGGTTGGTCGTCGCCAAGGCGGTTCACGGGGCGAATGTAGTGAGCGCCGCTGCCAGCGCCCACCTCCAGCCCGTCGCGCTGCCGCTGTTCGTCGCCGAGAAGGACGTGGCCACGCTCGCGGCGGTCGCGAAGGACCGCAAGGCGCCCGAGGCCGCCCGCTTCGGGGCGGTGGAAGGGCTCGGGGTAATGGCCACCGAGCCCGCGGAACAGGTGCTGGTCGAGATCGGCACCGCCAAGGACGACGAGAAGGAATTACGAAAGGCCGCGTGGCGGGCGCTGCGGCGGTCGAAGCGGGCGCGGGCGCGTGGCGCGGTCAACACGCTCGCCACGCTGCCGAAGGCGCCGAAGAGGGCGAAGCCCGGCAAGACTGAAGTGAACGATGAAGGCGGGGAGTAGCGAAAGGAACGAACGGCAACGTGGATTGCAGTCGCGAGCGATTCCCCCCCACCCGCCCCGGTCGCAGAGCCGACCGGGGCGACCTCCCCTCAAGGGGGGAGGTCAAGACAACGCGCGGCGCATCGAAAACGGACAGGACAGCGTTCGGCGCGAGTTCGCTTTGCGGTTCGGCGAACGTTCTGACCTCCCCCCTTGAGGGGAGGTCGCCCCGGTCGGCTCTGCGACCGGGGCGGGTGGGGGGAGGCGTTCACAGGAAGCCGCGTGGGACCATTCGCGTGCGTAAAGGGGAGCGATGGCGAAGCATCCGAACCGTGATCGCGCTCGACAACTGCGAATGAACATGACCGACGCCGAGCGATTCGTCTGGTACCGCATCCGCTACCGCCAACTTGGTGGTTTCAAGTTCCGGCGCCAGCATCCGCTCGGGCCTTTCATCGTGGACTTCGTTTGCCTGGAGCGCAAGTTGGTGCTCGAACTGGACGGCGGACAGCACGCAGAGCGAGTCGCAGAAGACGCGCGGCGCACGCAGTGGCTTAACGAA
Source organism: Gemmata algarum (assembly GCF_034097035.1). Lineage (NCBI taxonomy): Bacteria > Pseudomonadati > Planctomycetota > Planctomycetia > Gemmatales > Gemmataceae > Gemmata > Gemmata algarum. Next base: position 29,661 of record NZ_JAXBLV010000200.1, on the reverse strand, counting down.
CGCGGTTACCGTGTGTTTCGCCTTTGGAACATCGACGCCTTCCGAGAGTGGGAAGGGGCCGCCGAACGGATCGGCCTGCTGCTCCTCGAAGGCCCGGAAACGATTTTTCCTGTTGGGTGATGTGATGGCCACCGAACCGACTGTCGACGACGCCCCGAGCGACGCCCCACCGCCCCCGCCCTCCAGCGGCGCGCAGCTCACCTACGCCGGCGCGAGCCGCGTGAGCACGAGCGGCAGCGGCGCGCTGGTCGAACTGTTCGGCAACCTCGACCGACCGCCGGTGCGGTTCGAGGGCGCGCTCAAGCACCCGCTGCGGTTCCGCGAGGCGCTCTCCGCGCTGTACGGGGTCATCGGCAGCGACTACCGGTACGCGCCGAAGGACCGCACGCAGTACATCGCGTACTTGCGCCTGAAGCGCGACGCCGCGCCGCTCGGCGTGTGGCACGCGCAGCAGGCTTACTTCGCCTGGATGCTGCGGAACGACCCGACGGCCCTGACCATCCTCGACCCCGTCGTGAGCGTCCACCCGGACCAGATCACGTTCGAGGTGTTCGGCAAGGACGAGAGCACCTACGCGTGCCTCGCGTTCAAACCGGAAGCGTTCGAGGCCTCCGGCCCGGCCGCCCACGGCACCACCAACATCGACTTCAGCGACGCCCTGTACGCCAGCGTGCAGCAGATCCGCGGGTACCGCGAAACCAAGTTCGCGATCGGCCCCGACGGCGCGGCGCCCGCGCCCGAAACCCGCGGCGCGACGCTGGAGAAGAAGATCCAGGTGCCGGACTCGTGGCTCCGCGGGTTCCTCCAGGTGCAGTCGGCCGCAACGCTGCCGTTCGATCACGTGCAGCTCGCGCCGATGGACCTGTACAACGTCCTGCGCCACCTGCGGATGAACGGCGACCGCAAGGGCAAGAAGCGCGGGCTGCGGTTCGAGCTGATCCCCGCCCAGCAGCCGCGCATCGTGGCCGAGCCCTGGGAGACGGTGTTCACCACCACCGGCGACGTGTTCCGCGGCAAGGCGGCGCGCCTCGTTCGGGTGTGGGGCCGGCGCCGGCTCATGACGATCAAGCGGCTGCTCCCGTTCGTCCAGAGCGTGGACGTGTACCTGCTCGGGAGCGGGCTGCCGAGCTTCTGGGTGTTCCGGTGCGGCGAGATCACGCTCACCCTCGGCATGACCGGGTTCACCTCCGCGAACTGGTCGAGCGCGCTCGGCTTCGACCTTCTATTGCCGCGCAAAACCCAGGACGGCGAACCGACGAAGAAGGTCGTCGCGCACCTCGCGACGCACTGGAAGGCCGCGCCGAAGGAGCTGACGCAGGCGACAGGGCTGAAAGGCGCGGCGCTGGTCGAGGCGGTGCAGGTGGGGTGTCAGAACGGCGAGCTGATGTACGACATCGCCGGCGGCGTGTACCGGCACCGGCCGCTCACCGCCAAGCCCCTCGACCTGGAACGGCTCCAGTTCCGCAACCCGCGCGAGAAGGTGGCCCACGACCTGCTCGCCCGCGGCCGGGCGGTGCGCATCACCGGCGAGAACCGCATCGCGGGCATCGGGCTGGAGCTGACGGGCACCGTCACGGTGGCCGAGGACAAGCGCGACTACCGGCCGCAAATGGTGCTCGCGGACGAGGGGCAGGTGCGCAAGGTGACCTGCACCTGCGCGACGTTCCGCAAACAGGGCATCAAGGGCGGGCCGTGCGTTCACCTCATCGCGCTGCGGCTCGCGTTCGCCGAGAAGGAAGCGAAGAAGGCGAAGGCCGACGACGCGGTGAAGTTCGAAACCCGAGCGTTCGCCAAGCGCGACGGGGCGGTCGAGAACGTGGTCCAGGTCTCCCTGGAGCGCGACAAGATCAAGTACCGCTGGGGGCCGAGCGGCCAGACCATGCGGCTCCAGACGATGCGGTTCAACACGGAAGAGGACGCCCGGCGGGCGTACTTCGCGAAGCTCGCGGACCTCGACGCGAAAGGCTACCTGGACGCGATCGCGGAATGAGCCGAACACAACCGGGAGTGTTTCACCGCAGAGGGCGCGAGAGGGCGCAGAGAGAAAGAACTGAGATAAAAGGCAAAAGAACGATCGTTCTCTCTCGAATTTTCTCTCCGCGCCCTCTCGCGCCCTCTGCGGTGGAACACTCTTTCTTGCGCCTTCTTGTGCCCTCTGCGGTGAATCACTGCCTTTTGGGTCATCATGAGCACACCGACACCAGTGCCCGCGCCCGCGGCGCCCGACACACAGACCCTCTGGCGCCTCATCGTCCAGGCCGGGGGGATGAAGGCGTACATCGACGGGCAGCTCCGCGAGCGCGGGTTCCTCGTCACCCGGCGCGACGCCGACGCGATGTCCGACCGGGAGAAGGACGCGTACAAGAAGGCGCTCAAGCAGGAGGCGGAGGAGCGCCGCAAGCTCCGGCGGGAGACGTGGGGCGCGTACAAGGCGAACCACATCGTTCACCTCGGCGAGGGTGTGTTCTGGACCGACGAGCCGAAGGACGATAAGTGGGACACGCCCAACAGCGAGGAGCGGGCGGCCGAGAACGAACTCCCCGCGCTCGACAAGCCCGAACAGCTTGCGGAGGCGCTCGGCGTCACCGTCGCGCAGCTCAAGGGCATGGCGTACCACCGCGACGCCGCCACGTCCCTGCACTACGTCCGGTTCACCATCCCCAAGCGCGACGGCACCGAGCGGCCCATCTGGGCGCCGAAGAAGCGCCTGAAGGCCGCGCAGCGCTGGATCTTGCACCACATCGTCGAACGGTTGCCGGTTCACGGCTCCGCGCAGGGTTTCCTGGTCGGGCGGTCGATCCTCAGCAACGCGCAGGTTCACGAGAGCCCCAAGATCCTGCTGAAGATGGACATCAAGGAGTTCTTCCCGACCGTCACCGTGAAGCGGGTGAAGGGCGTGTTCCGCCGCGCCGGCTACCGCAACGGGATCAGCACGCTGCTGGCCCAGATCTGCACCGAAGCGCCGCGCGAGATCGTGACCATTGAGGGGAAGACCTATTACGTCTCGCTCGGGCCGCGGTGCCTGCCGCAAGGCGCCCCCACGAGCCCGGCGATCACCAACGCGCTGTGCCTGCGCCTGGACCGCCGGCTCGCGGGGCTGGCGAAGCGGTACGGCTGGCGCTATACCCGCTACGCCGACGACCTGACCTTCAGCCTCCCGATGGAGCACAAGGGGCCGCCGAAACTCGGCTCGATGCTCGGGTGCGCGCGGCGTATCGTGGAGGCCGAGGGGTTCGAGGTCAAGTCCGAGAAGACGCGGATTCACCGAACGGGCGGGCGGCAAAGCGTGACGGGGCTCGTGGTGAACGGCGACGGCCCGCCGCGCACGACCCGCAAGCTGCGGCGCCAGCTCCGCTCGGCGATTCACAAACTCAAGACCGGCAAGCCGCTTCAGGAGGGCGAATCGCTGGCCCGGCTGACCGGGTACGCGGCGTTCGTCCACATGACGAACCCGGAACTCGGCCGCAAGATGCTCGCGGACATTCAGGGGTTCGAGGGGAAGGCGGACGGGCCGGCGGTGTGAGGCACCAACTCCTCCAACGCGATCCGCAGGAAGCGTACCGCGTCCGCGCGTTGCCAGTCGCGCCCGCCTCTCAGTGCGAGCGCCGCTGCACCCACCCACCCTGCGTGCTCCGGGGTATACGGCACAGCGGTACCCGGTGGCACGTCCGGTATGTGCGCGACAAGGGCGCGGATCAACTCGGGCAAACCCGCGCCGGTCTTCGCCGAAACCGAGATCGCCTCCAGCGCGGTGTCGAAGGACGGAACGGCGACCGGGCGATTGTATGTCAGCCGGTCGCACTTGTTGGCGACGACGAGCGGCTCGTGGTGATTTGGCAAATCGTAATACAGTTGCGACACGTTCACACTCGGGTCGGTCGCATCCACCACCCATAACGTCAGGTCCGCGGTTTGAAGTGCATCGTGCGTTCGTTCGACCCCTGCCCGCTCCAGCCCTTCGGCGTCACGCAGGCCGGCGGTGTCGATCAGCTCGAACGGCCAGCCGTCGAACGCGGTGCGCACGCTCACGGCGTCGCGCGTCGTCCCCGCGACATCGGATACAACCGCACGCTGATACCCCGCGAGCGCGTTCACGAGTGAGCTTTTCCCCACGTTCGGCGCCCCAGCAACGACCACCTTCCACGGCTCAACGAGGTGGTGGCCGAGGGTGTGGCCAAGTTCCGCGAGGCGATGAGCCGCGTGCGTGGCGGCGCTCGGATCGGTTTCGATCAGCGCGAGGATACGGCGCACCTCAGTGGCGAACGCGCCGTTAAGTTGGTCAAGGATAACGTTCGCCGTGCGCAGCGTCGGGGCGAGTTCCAGCAGGCGAGCGGGGGGCGTGAGCCCCCCGAGTGGGAGATTCAGTTCGCTGGGCGAGAGGCGAGCGAGGGGCGTGAGCCCCCCGAGTGGAGAATTCAGTTCGCCTTCTGCTGGTCGCTCGATCGGTGAAAGAGGTTGCGCCAACGCCGATAGAGTTGATGCGCACTCGGAGGGCTCACGCCCCCCGAGCGAGGAGCTTCGCTCGGTCGGTGAGAGAGGTTGCGCCAACGCCGATGGGGTTGATGCGCACTCGGAGGGCTCACGCCCTCCGCTCGCCAGGAACTGTTCCACCACCCAGCGCACGACCCGGCGCCCGCCGTGGCAGTGAACCTCCACCGCGTCCGGTGCCGTCACCGCGAGCACCACCTCATCGGCGCCCAGCGTGCCGAACCAGAAACGGTCAACGTCGGGCGCGTCCGGTAACGGTTTCCCGGCGGGCTTGAAGAGCGCTCGCGCCAGTTCCCACGCGCGCGGGCCGCGCACCTCGACGGTGGCGATGGGACCGGTGCCGGGGGGGGTCAGGACCGTCACGCAGGTGTCGCTCACGTCACCGACTCCGCCGCGAGGCGCACGCCGTCGAGCGTCAGGAGCGGATCGTAAATCGCGCCTTCAAGGTCCGCGGTGAACCCGACGCCGCGCAACAGGTCCGCCCCGCCGCCGGTGACGAAGAGGACCGGTTTGAGGTCGCTCAACTGCGACATGTTCCAGACGAGCGTGTCGGCGGCGCCGAAGACCGCGGACTGGATGCCGAGTTCGATCGCCTCGCGGGTGTTGCGCCCGATCGGGCGGTCGGGGTCGAACGGCTGCGGTTCAACCAACGGGAGCTTCGCGGTGAACTCGTGGAGCGCGTGGGCCATCATCCACGGCCCCGGCAGGATCGCGCCGCCGCGAAACACCCCCGCCGGATCGACGTAATCGACAGTGACCGCGGTGCCGACGCCGATCACGATCAGCGGCCACCCGGCGGGAACGCGCACCAAAGCGGCGAGAGCGTTGAGAAGGCGGTCGATGCCCACCCGCTCGCGTTCGGTCACATCGGTGGGGACCGGGACGTGGGCGTGCGCGATGGCGGCCACGCGGTCACCGCGCGACTCGGCCCAGCGCGTGAACTGCTGCTGCCATTCGGGCTGAACGCTCGCCACGGCCCAGTTGAGCGGCGCGCCCAATTCCCATTTCGCGAGTTGTGCGTCCCACTCGTCGGGCCGATCACCGGCAAGAGAGGCCAGTTCCGTAACCGCCCCGCCGAGACACCGGCCCCACTTCAGTCGCGTGTTGCCGATGTCGACGACCACATCCGGCGTCACGGCGTGGCCCCTTCGTCCGCGGGCGGGGTGATGTTGATGACCGCGGTGGTCTGGAAGTCGGTGGTGCGGATCGCGGCTTCGGTCGGGAACTCCAGCGGCTTCTTCCGCGCGGCCTCTTCGGCCTCGGCACGCTTGAGGTCCGCAATCATCTGGCTCACGCGGCCGATGACCAGTTGCAAGCCCTGGCCCGTGACCGCCGAGATCAACATCACCTCGCGCCCCAGGTCGGCAGCGAGCTTGTCGCGCACCTCGTCGGCGCCGGTGAGCTCGGCCTTGCTCACACACACCACTTCCGGACGGCCGTCAAGCGGCACCTTGTACTCGCGCAGCTCCTTGCGGATCGCGTGGTAGTTCTGAATCGGGTCCGAGCCGTCCGCAGGGAACGGTTCCACCAAGTGGATCAGCACCCGGTTCCGTTCGACGTGGCGCAGGAACTCATGCCCCAGCCCGACGCCCTGGGCCGCACCTTCGATCAAGCCCGGCAGGTCGGCGATCACGAACCCCGCGTCACCCACGGTGACGATCCCGAGGTTGGGCGACTTCGTGGTGAACGGGTACGACGCGATTTCCGGCGTGGCCCGCGTGACGCGCGACAGGAACGTCGATTTGCCCGCGTTCGGGAACCCGACCAGCCCGGCGTCGGCGATCACCTTCAGCTCGAACGACACCCAGCGCTCTTCGCCCTCCTCGCCCGGCTCGAACTGCCGGGGCGCGCGGTTGGTGGACGTCTTGAAGTGGACGTTCCCGCGCCCGCCCCGGCCGCCCTTCGCGACGACGACTTCGTCACCGGGCTCCACGAGGTCCTTGATCGTGTTGCCGCGCTCGCGGTCGCGGATGAGGGTGCCGGGCGGAACGAGGAGGACGATGTCCTCGGCGTTCTTCCCGGCGCACTTGGAGCCCAGACCGGCTTCGCCGTTCTTGGCCTTCCAGTGCTTCTTCATCGTGAGGCCGGCGAGGTTGTCGGCGTTCGGGTCGGCGCGGACGATCACCGAGCCGCCGTCGCCCCCGTCGCCGCCGTCCGGGCCGCCCATCGGGACGTACTTCTCACGCCGGAACGACGCGGCCCCGCGGCCCCCGTCCCCGCCCTTCACGAACAGTTCCACGCGATCGACGAACATAGCTGTCGGTCCAAAGTCGTATGTCGAGAGTCGTAACGTCACACAGTCAAAGGTCGTAAAGTCAGCCGAAGCCATTATAGACGGTGCGGCCTTCGACTTTAACGACTTTGGAGCCGGTTTACATCCGCTCAACAACGCGGATGCCGAGCAGATCGAGCGCCTGCTTGATGACCCGGCTCACCAGATCGACCAGCAGCAGGCGACTCGCCTTCAGTTCCGGCGTTTCCGCCTTCAGCACGTGACACTTGTCGTAGAAGATGCTGAACGCTTTCGCCGTATCCCACAAGTAGGCCGTGATCAGGTGCGGCGCATAATCGGCTGCCGCCGCCTCAACGGCCTCTGGAAAGCGGAGCAGTTGCATCGCAAGGGCACGCTCTTGCGGTTCCCCGAGCAAAATCGCCGGCGGGGACGAGCCGAACAGAACCTCGTCAACACCGCCCTCGCGCAGAATGCCGCGTGTGCGGGCGTAGGCGTACTGCATGTACGTCGCGGTGTTGCCGGTTGTCGCCGTCATCTTGTCGAGGTCGAACACGTAGTCCGTGGTGCGGCTCTGACACAGGTCGGCGTACTTCACCGCACCGACGCCGATCGTCTCCGCGATGCGCGCGACCTCGTCGGCGCCGAGGTCCGGAACCTCGTGCCCGTGTTCGCGGCGGTCCGTGACGCTCTCCTCGTAGCGCTTCCGCCCGTGGCTCACCGCGTCGTTGAGCAACTCTTCCAGTTCCGGCGCGCCGCCGCCGCTGGTCGAGTATTTCTTGCGCTCCTTGTTCAGCATCGAGCCGAACTGAATGTGCTCGAACTCGGTGCTCGCGTACCCCCAGCGCTTGGCCTGCGCGTACACCGTTTTGAAGTGCAGCGCCTGCGGCGAACCGACGACGTACAGCATCGCGTCGGGCTTCCACGTCTCGGCGCGATACTTGATGGTCGCGAGGTCAGTGGTGGTGTATGTAAAGGCCCCGTCGCGCTTACGGACGATCGCGGGCGGCTCTTCCTTCTGCTGCTCCTCTTCGGTGCGCGGCACCACACCCTTCGCGTTCGGGATCACGATTGCGCCCTTGCTCTCGAACGCGATCCCCTTTGCGAGCATTTCTTCGACCACGCCCGGCAGCATCGGGTTGTAGAAGCTCTCGCCGAGCGCGTAATCGATCTTCACATCAAGGCGCTCGTAGATCGGGCGCAGCATCTCCAGGCACGCCGGCATGAACGTCTTCCACAGCGCGACGTTTTCCGGGTCGCCCGCGTGGAGCTTCGCCGTCTCCTCTTGGCACGCTTTCTTCAGCGGGTCGTCGGTCGGCCCGTCTTCCTCGTCGTCGTCCTTCTTGAACTGCTTCTTGATCGTGACGTACAGGCGTGCAAGCTCGCGCACCGGGTCGGCGGCGAACGCCGCGTCGTCGCGGTGGTTCTTGTACCCGTACAGCAGGATGCCGAACTGCGTGCCCCAGTCGCCGAGGTGGTTGTCCCCGATGACGGTGTGGCCCAGGAACCGCAGGATGCGCACCAGCGCGTCGCCGATGATCGTGCTGCGCAGGTGGCCGACGTGCAGCGGCTTCGCCACGTTCGGGCCGCTCAGGTCGATCACAAACGTTTTCGACTTCGCGGCCGGCGAGACGCCGAGCTTCGGGTCGGTCGCGATCTCTTGCAGCGCCTTGGCGAGGAACTCGGGCTTCAGGCGCAGGTTGATGAACCCCGGCCCCGCGACCGTGGGCTGTTCCAATAAATCGTTCGGGGGCAGCGCGGCGACGAGGGCCTTGGCGACCTCCGGCGGCTTCTGGCCGAGCTGCTTGCCCAGCGCCATCGCGCAGTTCGCCTGGTAGTCGCCGTTGTCGGCGTTGGCGGCGGGCTTGATCGCGCCGAGCAGGTCCGGCACCTTCGCGCGGTCCGGCGCAAGTCCCGTGAGGGCCGGCTCGAACAGCGAACGAAGTTGGGTGAGCAGGTTCATGAGGGTGCGTGGTGCCGAACGCGAGACGGTCGGTGGTTTTCGTTTCGCGCTCCGAACCTCGCGTTTCGCGTTCGGAAAAGCGACTGTCGGCCGAACGCCGACGCCCCGGTAACGAGGCGCGACGCGGCCGACAGGTTCGTTATAGGGACGCTCACAGGAAGTTCCTGCGGGCGGTCACGTTACTCTTCGCGCTCCCAGTCCACCTTCACGGCGTCGGCCCACAGCTCTTCGAGCTTGTAGTAGTCGCGCGTGTCGGTGTCGAACACGTGAACCATCACGTCGCCGTAGTCTTGCACGATCCACTTGCTGGCCTCGTACCCCTCGATCCCGAGCCGGATGTCGCCCTCGGCCCGCAGCGCGGCGTCGGTCTCCTCGGCCACCGCGTGGATCTGGCGGCGGCTGGTGCCGGTGCTGATGACGAAGTAATCGAACAGGGGGGTACTGGACCGCATGTCCAGAACGACGATGTCGCGCCCCTTGTTGTCGGCCGCGGTTCGCGCGGCCACGCAGGCCCGGTGCAGGGCGCTGCTCAGGGGCTTCGCGGTCGGGGTGGGCACCGTGTCCACCGGGCTCAACGTGCTCAACGTGGCGGTGTTCAAGTGGCCTCCTTCAGGGCATGGTGACGGCCTCCGAAGGATCGGTTCTCCGCGTGCCAACGAGTGTGGGTTGCACCGTTGTCGTGGCCCTTCCTCCGGGGATGTTTCGGGTTCGTGCCATGCCGGCTGATACCGGGTGCGGAACTCCCGCACCTCTTGTGTGTAATATTCAGCCGGTTTAAGTCATGGGTCAAGCAAGATGGCCTCGATTCCCCGAATGCGGCGCGTCAGGCGCGCCCCAGCCCGTATTTTCGTTCCCTAACCCGAACGCCCGGAACCCGGTCGCTCACGCGGCCTTCGAATCCGCCCGCGGCCCGCTTGGCGGTCCTGACACCGGTTCCTAGGAGCGGGTTCGTCATCTTAGATGATTCACGACCGGACACGATTCCGTATTCTGATCGCAAACCTTCTGAGACTTCTCCCGGGTCAGCCCCATCATGAGTCGCCGCGTTCTGGTCGCCCCGGCCCCGCTCCGCGAGATCGAGTTCACCTATGGCCCCATTCTACGCGGAGCGGGCTATGCTATTGAGTATCCCCCTCGTGACCACGTATTCACCGAACAGCAAATGAGCGTGCCGGAGTTGCTGGCGCAACTGCCGGGGTGCGTCGCGTCGCTCGCCGGGAGCGAGCCCTACACCCGCGAGGTCATCGCGAAGGCCGCCGAGGCGGGCCTCAAGGTGATCGCGCGGGCGGGCGTGGGGTACGACGCCGTTGATTTGCAGGCCGCGACGGACCACGGGGTCGCGGTGTGCTACGCGCCGGGCACGAACCAGGAGGCGGTGGCCGAACACGTCTTCCTGCTGATGCTCGCGCTGGCGCGGAAGCTCCGCGAGCAGGACACCGAGATCCGCGCCGGGCTGTGGCCGCGCCGCGCAGTCGGCAATTTGCGCGGCAAGACACTTGGTGTCATCGGCCTGGGGCGCATCGGGAAGGCGGTGGCCCGGCGGGCGGTCCCGTTCGACCTGAAGGTGATTGCCACCGAGATCGCCCCCGACCACGCCTTCGCGGCGGCGCACAACGTCACGTTCGTCCCGCTGGAGCAACTGCTGCGGGAGTCGGACATCGTCACGCTGCACGTGCCCAAAACGCCGCTCACGAAGAACATCATCAACAAGGACACGCTCGCGCTGATGAAGCCGTCCGCGTTCCTGCTGAACACCGCCCGCGGGGGCATCGTTCACGAGAAGGACCTGTACGACGCGCTGGTGGCGAAAACGATCGCCGGGGCGGGGCTCGACGTGTACGAGGTCGAGCCGCCGAAGACGAACCCGCTGTTCGGCCTCGACAGCGTGATCCTGACCGCCCACACGGCGGGCGTGGACCAGCAGTCGCGCCAGGACATGGCCCGCGTGCCCGCCCAGGCGATCGTGAAGCTGCTCGCCGGGGAGTGGCCCGAAGAGTGGGTTGTCAACACACAGGTCAAAGAGAAGTTCTTCGCCCGGTTGTAGTGGCGTGGCCGTTGGACGGCGCGGGCGCCGCGCCACGGGACCGGACCCTTCCGCACGACCGGGACAGCGCTGCCAATGTCCGAAGACGTGATTCAGATCGACCGCCTCGTGGTGCGGTACCGGGGCAAACCCGCGCTTCAGGGGCTGAACCTGCGGGTGCCGCGCGGGTCCGTGTACGCCTTCCTGGGCGACAACGGGGCCGGCAAAACCACCACGATGAAGATCCTCACCGGGCAGGTGCCGCCGGACGCCGGGACGGCCACCATCCTGGGGCTCGACTGCTGGTCGAAGGCGACGGACCTGCGGCACCGGGTGGGGTACATGCCGGAGCGCCCGCGGTTCTACGACTGGATGACGGTCGCGGACATCGGCTGGTTCACCGCCTCGTTCCACCGGCAGGGGTTCCTGGGGCGGTTCCAGACCGCCGCGGAGCGCCTGGGCCTGGACACGTCCAAGCGCCTGAAGGACCTCTCGAAGGGCGGGTACGCGCGGGTCGGGCTGGCGCTGGCGCTGGCCCCGGAGCCCGAGGTGCTGCTGCTCGACGAGCCCACGTCCGGCCTCGACCTACTGACGCGCCGCGAGTTCCTGGCGAGCCTGGGCGAGCTGGCGGCGGCGGGCCGCACGGTGTTCGTCACCAGCCACTCGATCGCGGAACTGGAGCGGGCCTGCACGCACGTCGGGCTGCTCCGCGACGGCCAGATGATTATGTCCACCACGCTCGAACAGGTGCGCAAGCAGGTGCGCCGGCTGAGCCTGCGGTTCACCGGTTCGCCGCCGGACCCGACCGGCCTCGGGACGCTCCTCGAGCGCTCGGCCACCGGGCGGTTCTGGCAGGTGCTGGTGCGCGACCCCGATCCCGATGCCGTGGCGGTGCTGCGGAACCGGCCCGACGTGACCGACTTCGAGGACCAGCCGGTGGGGCTGGAAGAGCTTTACGCCGCCTTCATGGCGAAGGCCCCGGACGGCGGCGCGGTGCCGATGGTTCGGAAGGTGGGAGAGTGATACCGAATCCGGTTGACGAGTAACCTTCTTCTGTAGCCGGCCTCTGTGAGGCCGGTGCGACGCTACCCGTCTACCACCGGCCTCACAGAGGCCGGCTACAGAAGACAGCGAAGATACCGATCTATCGGATTCCAGTAGTTTCAAGTTCGCGCAGCAGCGGTTCCGGTCTTGAGTGTGGGCCGCTCGCTCCGCGAGCGGTCGCGAGGCCGCTGTTGAAGCGATCGGTTTTGTTGGTCCGCCACCGGAACCCGCTCGCGGAGCGAGCGGTCCACACTCAAGACCGGAACACGGACCGCTGCCATCTGTTATTAGTGGCTGCTCACGCGCGCGGTGCCGCAAGGGGCTGAAGAGGGTCGAGAGAGCGCCGCCGGAGCCGATGGGGCGCGGACTGGACATTCGCTGCCGTTTGACTGCCGATTCGCTACCCGCTCGCTGGGTGGTTGGGACCTGCGAATCACCGACTCCAATCGCCGGCCGCGTTCCTCGGATTTGCCCAGCCCGCGTCCGCAGCATGCGTCGCAAGGCGTTACGAAAATTAGCCTTACGCCATGCGGGTCCGTTTCAGAGGTGTCGGGCGCGGTGGCAGGGATCGGCGCCGAGGTGGTCCGTTTGGCACTCGCCTCTTGCGCGCGGACTTCTGGAAGCTCCGCGCGGGGGAATTAGGGTGGGAAAGTACCCAATGTGCCGACTGTCCGGACGACCGCAGCCCCGCAAGAAGAGAAGTCTGTTTCCGCTTTGGTCGGCTTCTTTCGCCCGTACCCCGACGCTCCCGGCCGAAAGCGAGGAGTTCCGATGATCCGAGCTGTGATGTGGAAGGAGTTCCGCGAGCAGTGGCTCATCGGGGCCACGCTGGTGGTGCTCGGCGGCGGGTTGCTGGCGGCGGCGGCGGTGCTCGGCGATCCGCCCAAAGCGAGCGCCGGACCGATGGACGTGGTCGGGATGCTGGGGCTGGGGCGCGTCGCCACCCTCATGCTCGTGGTCACCGCGGGAATGGTGTGCGGGGGGGCGCTGTTCGCCGCCGAGCGCGAGGCCGGGACCATCACCTTCCTGGAAGTGCTCCCGGGCTCTCGGGGGCGGCTGTGGCGTGCCAAGGTGATCGCCGGGGTGGTAATCGCGCTCGTCCAGACGGTTCTGCTGCTCGGGATCGCGGCGGCCCTCGGGCTGGCGCCGCCGGCGTTCGCCGCGCGGCTCGTGGTGTACGGGCTGCTCGCGTTCGTGTGGGGCACCTTCGGCTCGACGCTCGCGCGCACCACGCTGGGCTCGGTCGGGTTCGCGGTGCCGTCGGCGGTACTGGCGACGTTTGTCTACCTGCTGCCGATCAGCCTCGCGTTCGCGCCGCCGGGTGGCGGGGTGCCGCGCCCGGCCGGGTGGCTGGTGTTCGAGGCGCTCATGATCGCGACCCCGTTGGCCCTCTCGGCCCGCTGGTTCACGGCCCCGGACCGGGCACGGCGGGCCGACAGTGCGCGCCCGGCGCCCGGGTTCCGCGCGCTGCTGTGGCTCGGCTGGCGGCAGATGCGGTTGCTCGCCGCGGTGCTGTCCGCGTTCGCGCTCGCGTTCGGGTGCGTGCTGTTGGTTCCGGAGGCGCAACCGCTGTTCGTGTGGCCGGGGCTGGCGCTGGCCGCCGGGGCGCTCGCGGGGGTGACCGCGTTCGGCGACGAACAGGTCCACCGGACGGGCGGGTTCTGGGCCGAGGGGCGGCTCCCGATCGGGCGGGCGTGGGCGGTGAAGGTGGGGCTGCACCTCGCCCTCGTCGCGTGGCTCCTGGCGCTCCTGCTGGCGCCGTCGGTGGTGCGGGCCGTGTCCGAGGGCCAGATGCGGTTCGGTTACGGCCGCGGGCTCGTCGCGGTGGCGCTGCGCGACCGGCTGTTCGACGAACTGGGGCCGCAGTCGTGGAAGTACCTAGCGGTGCCGGCGGTGTACGGGTTCGCGGCCGGGCACGTGTGCGGCTTGGTGTTCCGCAAGCTCGTGGTCGCGTGCGGGGTCGCGATGGTGGTCGGCGGGTGCCTGGCGGCACTCTGGGGGCCGTCACTTTTGGCCGGCGGGGTGCGGCACTGGCAAGTGTGGCTCCCCGCGCTGGCGCTGATCGTGACGGGCCGGCTCGTCGTTCGCCCGTGGACCACGGACCGGCTCCTGGGGCGCGGGCCGCTGGCGCGGCTCGGGGCCGGGACGGGGGCGGCGCTGGCGGCGCTGACCGTTGGGATCGGCGCGCGGGTGCTGGAGGTGCCCGACAGCCCCGACAGTGACGACGATCTGGCCTACGTGGCCGCCCTGCCGACCTACGACGAGAACGTGGCGGGCCGCGAGTTCCGGTCCGCGGTAGAGCGGTACTCGCGGGCGGTTCAGTACGCCGATACCGGACCGGATGGGCAGGCGCTCGCGCGCCTGCGCCCCCGCCCCGCCGAGCGACTGGAAACGGCGGTGCGGTCGGGCTGGGTCGGGGGCGACCCCGAGTTTGCGGCCTGGCTGGACCGGGTGTTCGCGGAGCCCAACCTGCCGGCCGACGAGCGCACCTGGCACGCGATCGCAGAGGAAGCGGCGACCAAGCCGGTCGGGCAGTTCGAGTCGCCCCGGCTGGTGAGCACCACGGCCACGACCGCCGGGATGCTGGACGGCGCGCGGCGGATGGCCGTGGCGCTGCTGGCGTGGGGGCTCCAGGAGCAGGCCGGCGGCACACCGGAGGCGTTCTGGAAGCGGTTCGCCACGGTGGTCGCACTGGCCCGGAACATGCAAAACGGGGGCGGCGTACTGCCGCTGGCCGCCGGCCAAGACATCGAGCGCATCGCCCTTACGGCGGCCGAGCGGTGGCTGGAACGTCACCCCGGCCGGTCCGCCCGACCGGGAGCGGCGAACGGCGCCCGGGGACCGGCCCCGGCGCTGCGGTCCGCGATCCAGACCGTAGCGTCCGGTGACACGTCGCCACCGCTGGACATGCGCCCGCACCTGCTTGCCGACCGGTTCGTGCTGCGCGAGCAGATGCGGGCGCCCGGGCAGTGGCTGATACCCGGGCTCACCCCGCCCGGCGGCAACCCGGATCTGGTATCGGCGGAAGCCGACTTGGTGGGGTTCGCGTGGGCCGTCCCGTGGGAGCGCGAGCGCACCCGGCGGCTGCTCAGCCTCGGGTTCGAGCCCCAGCCGAACGGCCTGTTCGGCGCGAGCCCGGCGCTGCTGATCGGCCGCCCCGGGGCGCAACTGCTGTTGGTGCGGAACCGGTCGGGCGGGGACCAGACCGAAACGGATCAGGTCCTGCGAACGACGCGCCGCGCGATGATCCTGAAGCTGGCGATTCGCGCGCACATGGACGAGAAGGGAGGCGCCCCCGCGACGCTGGCGGACCTGACGACCGGGCCGACCCCGTTCCTGCCAAGCTTGCCCGAGGACCCGTATGCGGACGGGCGACCGTTCGGGTACCGGATATCGGCGGGCGAAACCTTGCGCGGCCCGCCGCGCAGCCCGGGACCGGGTTCCGGTCCCGGGCCGGGCCGCGGCTCGGGCGACCCGCCGCTCGAGATCCGATCCGGGCAGGTTTTGTTGTGGAGCGTCGGCGCCGACGGCACCGATCAGGGCGGGACCGTGATCCCCGGGGGACCGCGGTCCGAAGATATGGTCTTCCTGGTGCCGATGTTCACTCTCGATCCACGGTGAGGCGCATCACTCGAAGAACGGGCGGATCGGACCGACGAACCTGGGAAGCACCTCCGGGAGCGCGAGCGGGTCGACGGCGGTTCGACGCCGCGTGAGCTCGCTCGCCTTTTCAGCGCCGGTCCGAAGGGCGTCCGGCGCGGCCGTGAGGAGGAACCGGAACGGCGGTGCGTGACCGAGCAGCCGTCAGCAACTCTGTTTTATACCCGCTGCCATCGGCCGGTTGAGGGGCAGCAAAATGAATTCGCCGCGAGCAGCATCGGTCGTCGGGGTACTTGGCAGCCGACCGCACCAACCCGGGTGCGGAGTGCAAGCCCGTTTGCGGCCGGCGTCACTCCACGAAGACGAACTCCTTCGCGTTGACCAGCACGTGCGCCAGGTCCGCCCACGCCTTCGGGTGGTTCGGCTTCCCGTACTCGTTGGACTGCTCCGCCACGAACGCGGTCGCGGCGCCGAGTTCGTCGTTCGACGGCTCGCGGCTGAACGCGGCGGCGTACATGGCCCGCACCCGGTCCTCGGGTTTTGCGCCCGGCTGCGCGAGCACCCGTTTGGCCCACAGCTCCGTTTGCTGGAGCACGAACGGGTTGTTCAGCATCACGAGCGCCTGCGCCGGGACGTTGGACACCGTGCGCCGGCCGATCGCGGTGAACGGCGTGGGGTAGTCGAACGCGGTGAACATGGGGTTGAGGAAGTTCCGGCGCACCTGGAGGTAGAGGCTGCGGCGGCCGTCGCCGTCGAGCGGACCGGATGCCGGGCGCCCGCGCCCCACTTGGTGCTCTGTGAGGTGCGGCAGCACGCCCGGGCCGTCCGTGCGGAGGTCCAGTCGCCCGCTCACCGCGAGGATGCCGTCGCGGATCGCTTCGGCCTCCAGGCGCTTCACGTTCTGCCGGTGCAGCAGCTTGTTTTGCGGGTCCGCGGTGAGGGCCTTCGCGGTCTGTTCGGGAACGGCCCGGCTCGACTGCTGGTACGCCGCGGAGAGCAGCATGAGCTTGTGCACGGCCTTCAGGCTCCACTTTTTCACGACCAGTTCGGCCGCGAGCCAGTCGAGCAGTTCGGGATGCGTCGGCGGCTGCCCCTGCGCGCCGAAGTCGTCGGGGCTGCGCACGAGCCCCTCGCCGAAGTGGTGCTTCCACAGCCGGTTCACGAGCACCCGCGTGACCAGGGGGTTCGACGGGTCCGTAAGAGTGCGGGCCAGTTCGAGCCGCCCGCTGCCGGCGCTTTTGAAGGCCGGCAGGGCGAACGCTTCGAGCGGGCCGCGGGGCGCCTCGGCTCCGGGACTTTTGTGGCTCCCGCGGATGAACACCCGCTCGTTAATGCCGTTCCCGTCGCGCATCGTTGGGGCGCGTCTGGGGGCAGGCAGTTGTGCCTCGATCTCGTTCGCCCGGGCCGCGAGCCTCTTCGCTTCGTCACCGCCGTCGGCGGGCGCGGCGGGCAAATACACTTTTGTGCCCCCCTCCGCGGGCGGCGGGGTGTCAGCGAAGCGGGCTTCCGAAATGGCAACGAAGCCGGGGCCGTCGTCGAGCAGTTCCAGGTACGCCGGTTGCCCCTTCCACATGCCGAGGTCGAACGTCATCCAGTGAAGCTCTTCGCCGTGACCGATGCCGTGCGCCAGCCCGCCGTAGATCGGGTTCTGAATGAGCTGCAAGCCGTTCAGGATGACCCGCGCCCGCGCGTTCCGCCCCGCGACCCGGATCGCGAGGAACGGCTTGTCGATGGTGAACGTGGGCGACCGCAGCGCCCCCATCAGCTTTTGCGTCTCACGACCGCTGTGGGGGAACCCGTCGCCGCCCTCCGGGCGGAACGCGAGCCCGTCCGCGAACCACCGGTCCCGCCACCCGGCCCCGAACTCTTCGAAAGCGGGGCTCTTCTCACGCCAGCCGGCCGCCGGCTGCGGGTTCGGGGCGCCAGGAGGCGTGTTGTCGCAGGCGAGTTTCGCGCGGACCGCTTTCAGCTCGTCGAGCAGCTTTACCGTGGAGGCCGGGTCGCTCACATCGGCCCGGTTGTACCGCGAGCTGCTGAGCACCCCGAAGAGCGCGTAGTAGTCTTTCGTGCTGACCGGGTCGAACTTATGATCGTGACACCGGGCGCACCCGATGGTCAGCCCCAGCACCGTTTTGCCGAACACGTCGATCTGGTTATCGACGCGGTCGGCGTACTCGGCCCGCGAATCGACCGGCGAGTGCTTAGCCTCCCCGAGCCACCAGAACCCGGTCGCGATGAGCGCGTCGTTCAGCCCGTCCTTCGAGAACCGCGGCGGGAGCAAATCCCCGGCAACGTGTTCCGTCAGAAAGGTGTCGTAAGGCACGTCGGCGTTGAGCGCCCGGACCACGTAGTCGCGGTACCGCCACGCGTCCGGGATGTCGAAGTCGAACTCGTGGCCCTGGGTCTCGGCGTACCGCACGAGGTCCAGCCAGTGGCGCGCCCACCGCACCCCGTATTGCGGCGACGCGAGCAACCGGTCCACCACCTTCTCGAACGCGCCGGGTCCGTCGTCCTTCAGGAACGCGTCAACTTCTTCGGGGGTGGGGGGAAGGCCGGTCAGGTCGAAGGTGACGCGCCGCAGCAGCGCGCGTTTTTTGGCGGGCGGGGCGAACGAGAGGCCTTCTTTTTGGAGCCGCGCGAGCAGGAACCGGTCGATGTCGTTGCGGACCTCGGCTTTCGAGCCCTGGATGTCCGGCACCGGGGGCCGCTGGATCGGGCGGAACGACCACTGAGCTTTCGCGCGGGCGTGCGGGTCGAACTTTTCGGTCGGCCCCTGTACGTTCCCGCCGTCGGCGGGCCAGGGCGCGCCGCCCTTCACCCACGCCGTGAGAGTCGCGATGTCGGCGTCGGAGAGCTTCCCCTTCGGCGGCATTTTGATGTCGCCGCCGTAAGCGACCGCCTCAATGAGCAAGCTTTTCGCGGGGTCACCGGGTTTCACCGCGGGGCCGTTGTCGCCGCCTTTGGCGAACTCGCCCTTGGTGTCGAGTCGCAACCCACCTTTCTGCTTCTTGGCGTCGTGGCAACTGGTGCAGTGCGCGACCAGGATCGGCCGCACCTTCTTCTCGAAGAACTCGTTATCGACCGGTTCGGCGGCGCGAGCGACCGGGGCCAGAAGTGCGACTGCGACGAGCGCGGCGGTTCGCATAAGTTAAGATCCGACGGCGAGTGAGGCGGGAGCCTCATTGTCCGCCAAGCAGCGCACGGGTTCAAGCGAAACCGCCCCCGGCGAGGGGCGTCTTCAGGGCGGTACACGGTTCCGGATCGGGGCTCAACGGCGGGTGGAATCGCATGGCGTCCGAACGCGAGGCACCGTCGGCGGTCGATTACGTGGTGATCGCGCTGAGCCCGGCGCTGGTCATGCTCATGGTCGGCAGCCTGGTGTTCTTCCTCGTGGAAGTGCTGTACGCCGGGCAGTACTCGGGCCGGCTGCTGTACACGATGTTCTTCTTCGTGTTCGGGGCGGTTCTCGTCGCTCGCATCTCCATCCAGTACGACGCCGCCCGCGCGTCGCTGTACGGTGCCGGGCTCGCGATCGCGACGTATCTGGCGCTCCTGGCCTACGTCGAGTACCCCGCGGGGTGGCTGCGGGCGTGGGGCTGGCTCGTGAACCTCGGGCTGCTCGTGCTGATCTGGTGGAGCGCGCACAAGCTCACCCGGGACTGCACCCACCTGGACGAGAAGGACAATTCGAGCGGGCGCGGGCTGCTTTCCGCCGCCGGGCTGGACGCCGACGAGCCCGCGCCGGGGGCGGACGGGGCGCACGCGCCTCCCGAACCGGCCAAGCCCGTTCGCGCCCGGAAAAAGAAGGGCAAAAAGAAAACGGCACACGACTCGAAGCTGTGGGACTGGATCGAGCGGTACAAGGCGCACCGCGAAGCCGAGCGCAAGAAGGGGCACACGCCGGGCGTGTGGGTGCTGTACTTCGCCCTGGCCGCGCTGCCGCTGTTCGCCCTGGGGCAGTCGCTCGTCGGCCCCGACGACGCGGCCCGGCGCCGGGCCACGTTCCTTCAGATGGCGGTCTACATCGGGAGCGCGCTCGGGTTGCTCGTGACGACCAGCCTGCTCGGGGTGCGGCGCTACCTGCGGCAGCGCAAGGCGAAGGTGCCGGTTCCAATGACCGTGAGCTGGCTCGTGTTCGGCGGCGTCCTGATTGCGGCGTTCCTCGTGCTCGGCGCGTTCCTTCCGCGACCGCACTCGGAGGTGCCGTGGTTCGGGATCGAGCGTGCCGGCAAGGCGCAGAGGAACGCGTCCCGGAACGCGCAACTTGGCGATGCGTCCGGCCAAGGCGACGGACGCGGCGGCAACAAGGCGAAAGCCGGAAACGGCTCCGCGAGCGGAAAGGGCGGTCAGCCCGGGGGCGGAACAAAAGGTGAGAAGGGGAGCGGCGGAAAGGGCTCGGAGGGCAAAGGCGGGAGCGGGAAGAAAGGTGATCAGTCCGGCGGGGAGCAGAAGGGCAACGGTAAAGGACAGGGGGGCGAGAACGAGGGCCGTAAGGACAACGAGAACGACCAGCCGGGCGGTGACCCCGACCGCGAAGGCGAGGACGCGAAAAGCGACGGCGGGCGAAAGAGCGGCTCGCCGTCCGATTCGCAGATGAGCGAAACGTTGGCGAAGATTGCGGGCGTGGTGAAGTGGATCGTGTTCGCGATCATCGCCATCCTGATCGTGTTCGGGCTGTTTTTCGGGGTGCTGAAGTATCTTGCTCCGTTCACGGAATGGGCTCGGCGCTGGCTAGAAGGAATCCGCTCGTGGTGGCAAAGTTTGTTCGGGGCACGCACCCGCCGCGAGGGCGGGGCCGCGGTCGGCGAAACGAAACCGCCCGGACCGCAGCGCCCGCCGCCGTTCAGTGCGTACTCGAACCCGTTCGCCGACGGCACGTCCGAGGAACGCGACCCCGCCGAACTGATCGCGTACACGTTCGAAGCGTTCGACGCCTGGGTCTGGGATCACGGCTCCGGGCGCGACCCGGCGGAAACGCCGCTGGAGTTCGCCCGGCGTGTCGGAGAAGCCTTTCCCGATCACGCGGAGGCGTTTGCCAAGCTGTCGAACGTGTACACACGCACGGCCTACTCGGAGCTTCCCATTCCCGAGAACGCGCTCGCGGTGCTGGAGGACGTGTGGGAACGTCTGGTACACGGGGCCGGAGTGGAAGTTTGAATCGAGAACCGCGGGGCGGTCGCGGCTCGTCTTTGCAGCGGCTGGCGGATTTCAGTTCGCGTCACCGGCGGTTTGTTGCTTCGCCTTTTGTATTTCCTCCCGCAGCAGCGCTTCGAGTTCGTCGGCGCGTTCGACGTTGCGCCCCCGGAGGTCGTTCACCTCCCAGCGGTCGTCGGGCTTTTCGTATAGTTGCGGCTCGCGCGGCGGGTCGCCCTCCGGCACGAGGGTCGGCACGATCAACGACCATTCACCCGTGCGAAGAGCGATTTCGGCCGCGCCTCCCAGTTCAAGCTGCGTGATTGCGGACGCACGCGGCGACTCCGACAGCCCTCGCGCCGCCGGTAGCAGGCTGTGACCGGGTGTACCAGCCGGAGGTGCGAGACCGAAAAGTTCGAGCAGCGTCGGGAACAGGTCCGGCGGCTGCGTGAACCCGCTCACGCGCCGTCCGGCCTGTTCGGCGTTCGGCAGGCGGAGCAACAGCGGCAGGTGAACCAGTTCCTCGTGCAGCCAGGGGCGGTACAACCCGACCTGGCCGTGTTCGCCGAGCGGGTGCCCGAAATCGGACGTGATCAGCCACGCCGCGGACCGATCCAGCCCCTCCTCACGCAGGATCTCGAACACGGCCCCGAGTTCCGCGTCGAGTTTCGTGACCACCGCGGCGAACGTCTTGTGCAGCCAGTCCCAGAGGTCGAGGTCGGCGCGATCGAACGGCCCGGTGGGCGGGTCGGCGAACGGCTCGACGGGCTCTTCGGGTTCCTCCGTCTCCGAAATCGCCGGGGTTGGCTCCTCGGGTTCGTGGGCCTCTTCAGCCCCTTCAGACTTGTCCGCCTCGTCGGATTCGAGTTCCTCGACTTCGTCCGTCTCTTCCGCCTCGTCCGAGTCCGATTCGGGCTCGTCGCCATCAGCCGTTTGAGGCCACGGCCCGGGTTCCTCTTCGGTATCCTCCAGGTACGCCTCAAACACGTCCTGTTGGACGTCCCACGGGGGGAGCAGGCGGTCCGTTTCGATCCAGAGCAAGAACTCGGGAACGTCGCGCAGGCGTTCCAGGAGGGCGGGCAGTGAGCGGATCAGTTCTTCGAGCGGGGAATCGTCGTCCGGCTTGGGGCGGGCGTCGAACACTTCCTGCCAGCCGGCGTAGAACCAGTCGGGGGCATCGGTGTCGGGGTGGTTCGCGCGCACGAGAACGGTTCGCGGGGAAGAACCGCGCACCCCTGCCCCTTCACCGATAAAGAGAAGAGGGGTTTCGGTCACCGGTCCGCGTGTTTGCTCGCTTTCGGTAGGGGAAACGTGCTTTCCCAGCCACGCCCGGCGTGCGGCGTCCGGGCCGGGGCGATCGCTGATGTGCCGATCGAACGTGACGCCCTCCGCGGCGAACCGGTCCAGGTGCGGGGTGCCGACCCAGTCGTTGCCGTAGGCCCCCAGCCACCCGGCCGGGAGCCCGTTGAGCGCGAAAACGATCACTCGCATTCGAAGATTCCCAGGTACGCAGGTCGGAACAGAACGGTGGCCGCCCGGCCGGCGGCGCCGGGCGTTTCCACTTCCGACTTGAGGCCGAGCAGGGGCGGAAAGGTTCACCGGACTATTCGCTCCGGCCCGCCAGGATAAGCTAGCAGGGTGTCACCGGGGTGGGAGGTTTCCGCGTGCTGGGTCCGATCTTTTCGCGCGAAGTGGTCACGGTGCCGCGGCGGTCCGGGCACTACCCCCAGCGGGCGGCCCTGGTCGGGCTGCTGTGCATCCTGGGGGTCACCACCTGGCAGGCCACCATCGGGTTCGCCCGCGACGCCACGCTCGGCGAGACGGCGAACTTCGGGCTGCTCCTGTTCCAGATCGTTGCGTTCGTTCAACTGTTCCTCACGCTGTTCTTCGCCACCCTGTCGGCCGCCGGAGCGGTCTCGCAGGAGAAGGACCGCCGGACGTTCGTGCTCCTGCTCCTCACGGACCTGCGGGACTACGAAATCGTGCTCGGGAAGTTGCTCGGCGCGCTGCTGCCCATTCTGATCCTGCTCTTTGTGAGCGTGCCGGTCCTCGCGCTCTTGCTGCTGCTCGGCGGGATCGATCCCGAGCAGGTGTTCCAGGCCGTGCTGGTGCTGTTCGCGTCGGCGATCGCGGCCGGGTCGCTCGGCGGGCTGGTGGCGCTGTGGCGCGACAAAACCTACCAGGCGCTCGCGCTGTCGGTCCTCTTCCTGGTTCTATACGTGTGCGTTTCGCAGGGCGTCGGCACGGTCGGCCCGATGCTCGTTGCGGACTGGGACTGGCCGACGGTGCAGGCGTGGGTCGACCCCTTCGTTGCGATGCTCAGTGTCCTCGAACCGCCGACGACCGGCGCGGGGCTCGCGCCCGCCTACGGGTTCGTGCTGGTGACGCTCGCGTTCTGTGCCGCCCTCAACGGCATCGGCATTTGGGGGCTGCGGAAGTGGAACCCGAGCGGCGAGCCGATCATGCAGCGCGAAAGTTCGAGCGCCGCGGAAGACCCGGAGTCGAACGAGGCCGTTGAGGCCGAGAAGCGCGCCCGGGCGCACGCCGCGCCCGGCGACGCGCGCCAAGTGTGGGCCAACCCGGTCCTGTGGCGCGAGATCCGCACCCTGGCTTACGGACGCCGGCCGCTGCTGGTGAAGTTCGCCTTCGGGATCGTGCTAGCGCTAATCCTGTACTTCGCGGTGAACGAGCTGAACCGGCCCGGCGGGCGGCCCGCGTTCGCCGCCGCCTACGGGTTGGTGCCGGTGGCCGTGCTGAGCTTGCTCCTCGTCGCGGCCCAAGCGGTGACCTCCATCACCTCCGAGCGCGACGGTGCCGCACTCGACGTGCTCCTCGTGACCGACGTTTCCCCCAAGGAGTTCGTGTTCGGGAAATTGCTGGGGGTGCTGTACAACACAAAAGAGTACATCATTCCGCCGCTGCTGCTCGCGGGGTTCTACGCGATCCGCGGCGCGCTGGCGCGGACACCGGCGGGCACCCCACCCGGCGACGTGCTGGCGGCTAATTTCGGCCCGATGGTCGCGGTGGTCGGCGCGCTGATCGTGCTGTTCGGGTTCGCGACCGCACTCGGGTTGCACGTTTCGCTCCGCATCACACAAAGTCGGCTCGCGATCGGGCACACGCTCGGGACGGTGTTCTTCCTGTCCACCGGGACGCTGATCAGCATTTACCTGATCGTTATCAACGGCGGCAGCTTCGGGAACCAGTGGTTCAGCTTCCTGGCCTTCCTGGTCTTGGGCATCGGGGGCCTGCTGTACGTGCTCAGCGCCGACCGCCCGTCCCCGGCCCTGACGCTCGCGAGCGTCGTGTGCCCGCTGGCGATGTTCTACTGCGTGGTCAACGTGCTCATCGGCGGCCGCCCCGGTGCGGAAGAATCGGCGGACCCGCTGGTGCCGTTCCTGGCGCTGGGGGCCGCGTTCGGGTTCGCCGTGTACGCGATGCTGTTCCCCCTGGTCACCGAGTTCGACGTGGCGCTGGGCCGCACCGCCCAGCCCAACGAGAGCTGATCCAACAGAAAGAGAATGGCCGCAAAGAAGCACAAAAAGCACAAAAAAGAACCGAGAGGCGATCAAACCCTGGCAACCTGTTTGGTCTGTGCAGTTTCTTCTTTTGAGCTTTTTGTGCTTCTTTGCGGCCATTCTGTCTTTGCCCTTCGAGGTCGAAGCGCCATGAAGCTGTTCGCACCGGTATTGGTGGTGCTCGCACTGTGCTCGTCGGGCCGGGCCGACGAACCCAAGACGTTCCCGACCGCAACGCACAAGGGGGGCGAACTCCGGTACGTTGACAAGGTGCCGGTACTGATCCTGAAGGGCAAACCCGCCGAGATCGGCGAGCAGTTCGGCAAGCTCGCGATCGCCAATGCACCGGACCTCACCAAGCTCCACGAGCAGTTCCTCGCCGACTCCGGCCAGACGGCCACCTACCGGCTCATTGAGGCCATGTCGCGGCGGCTCAAGCCGAACTTCCCTCCGCACGTTGCGACGGAGCTTGAGGCCGCGGCGAAAGCCTCCGGGCGCCCGGAAGGGTTGCTCCTGTTCGCCAACACGATCGCAGACCTCACCAGCGGCCTCGGGTGCTCGACGATCATTGTGGAAAAAGAGCGGAGCACCACAGGCGCGCCGCTGTTCGCCCGGAACTTCGACTGGATTCCCACGAAGGGCATCACCGAGCACACGCTGGTGGCGGTCTACAAGGGCGAGGGCAAGCGGGCGTTCGCGGCGATCACGGTGACGCCGATCGCGGGCGTCATCAGCGGGATGAACGACGCCGGGCTGTGCGTCACCATCAACGAGATCCACCTGCGCCGCAGCAAGGACAACGCGAAGTTCAACTGGAGCGGAACCCCGCTGCTGCTCAACTTCCGCCGCGTGCTGGAAGAGTGCTCGACCGTCGCGGAAGCCGAAAAGCTGCTCCGCGGCTCGAAGCGAACCAGCTCCTGCTGCCTGACGATTTGCGACAAGAACGGCGGCGCGGTGTTCGAGTTGACTCCGGACAACCTCGAAGTGCGCAAGAACGAGAACGGGGTGTGCTGCTGCACGAACCACTTCCGTACCGACAAGCTCAGCGTGACGACCAAATGCGACCGTTACGACAAGCTCTCTCTACTCCAACAAAAGGACGCGCCAAAACTCGGCGTGAAGGACGCATTCGAGCAGCTTCAAAAGGTGGACCAGGGCAAGGGCACGCTCCAGAGCATGGTGTTCGAGCCGTCGGAGCGAGTGATACACCTGGCCTACGGCCCCGGGTCGGCGAGTAAGCTTCCGCCGGTCAAGCTGGATCTGGGCAAGCTGTTCGACGAAAAGTAACGGTAAGCCCCACCGGAGCCTGAGAGCGCATGCGGGGCAACCAATCCCCGGCCCACCTCAAGGTTCGTGGGGTTTGCGCCGGGTGCCTTTACGCCAGGCGGTTGCGCAGGAGGCTTTTCACACGTTCACCCCCTTCCCTTCAGGGAAGGGGGCGGGGGGTTAGGTTGCCCCGCACGCGCCCTCGATCCGCTTCGGTCTCTTCGGACAGAAGTTGGAGGGTCGGTCACTTCCGAGCGTAAGGTGGGCCATGCCGAACGGTACACTTCAGGACCTGCTCGCGGCGTTCGACCCGGAACGGCCGCTGGAGCGGGCCGGCACCATTCCGAACACGTGGTACACGGCGCCCGAGATTTACGCGCTGGAGCGTGACGCGGTGTTCGCCCGCACCTGGCAGATGGTCGGGCGGGCCGATCAAGTCGCGAACCCGGGCCAGTATCTGACGGCTGATATCGCCGGTGAACCCGTTCTCGTGGTGCGCAACGAGAGCGGCGAACTGAAGGCGTTCTTCAACGTCTGCCGGCACCGGGCCGCACGTTTGTGTACCGACGAATGCGGCACCGTCACGAAGTTCCGGTGCCGCTACCACGGGTGGACCTACGACCTCAGCGGGGCGCTTCGGGGGGTGCCCGAGTTCGACGGCGTTCAGGACTTCCGCCGCGAGGACAACGGCCTGCCGCCGGTCGCGGTGGCGGTGTGGGGGCCGTTCGTGTGGGTACACCTCACCCCGCCGCGCGAACCCGTCGACGCTTACCTGGGTCCGTTGGTCTCGTGGGGGGCGGGAGCGGCTCTCGGGGAACTCAAGTGGCACGCCCGAAAGAGTTACGACCTTCGGTGCAACTGGAAGGTGTACGTCGATAACTACCTGGACGGCGGGTACCACGTGAACACCGTCCACCCGGCCCTCGCGGGGACGCTCGATTACACGAAGTACCGCACCACCTGCGACGGGAACGCGGTACTACAAAGCAGCCCGACCAAGCCGGCGGAAGGCGACGCGGGGCAGACCCGCACCGGCGACGCGGCGTACTGGTGGCTGTACCCAAACTTCATGCTCAACGCCTACGCCGGCGTGATGGATACGAACCTGGTGTTGCCGCTGGGACCGGACCGGTGCCGGGTGGTTTTCGATTTTTATTTCGCCGATTCGCTCGATCATGACTTCAGGCGCAAAAGTGTCGAGGTCGCCGAGCAGGTGCAGCAAGAAGACATCGGCGTGTGCGAAGAGGTGCAGCGGAACCTATACAGCCGCAGCTTCTCGACCGGCCGGTTCAGCGTGAAGCGCGAGAACGGCGGGCACCACTTCCACGCAAAGCTGGGGCGCGTGCTCAGGGGAGCAGCGCAGTGAACCATCGCACTCGTCAGTTTTTCTTTCGGCACTATTGGTGGCTTGCCTTCGGCTGTGCGGGGTTGGTGATCTGCGGAGTCCACGGGGCAAACGTTGAAAAGCGATGGGAAATGACGGCTGCGATCATCGGTGTCATCGCCAGCGTCATCTACTTCGTTCAAAAACAAAAGCTCGAAGAGACGCAGCTATTTGAGAGGCTCTTCGTCCGGTTTAACGAGCAGTATTCCAGACTGCACGAGCAGCTTCAGCAGATTTGCCGCCAAGACGGGGAAGAAATACTCCTGAGCGCCCAGCAGGCCGAAACACTCGACAAGTATTTCAACCTATGTGCCGAGGAGTTTCTGTTCTATTCGGAAGGGCGGATACTCACCAAAGCCTGGTCAGCTTGGTGCCGCGGAATGCTCATCTATCTCCAAAATCCGATAATTGCGCGCTGGTGGCAGCAACAAGAAACCACCAATTCGCACTACGGGTTGACGAGAGCTGAGATCGAACGTGGGGCCATTAAGTTAACGTAGTTTAATCTGGAAAGGTGCTTACGTGAACGACGAGTCGGGGGCGCAATTTAGGTCCGGGCTGATGTTCGGGCTGGTGGCGTACCTGTGGTGGGGGCTGGTGCCGTTGTACTTCGCCGCGCTGGCCGCCTTCGGCGTGCCCGCGTGGGAGATTCTGGCTCACCGCATTGCGTGGTCGCTGCCCATTATGGCCCTGCTCACGCTCGCCCTGGCGGGCTGGAAAGACGTGGTCCGCGTCCTGCGGTCCCCGGCGCTCGTTTCAACGCTCCTGCTCTCGGCGTGCCTGCTCGCGCTCAACTGGCTCATTTACATCTACGCCACCGTGACCAACCGCGTCGTCGAGGCGAGCCTCGGTTACTACATGATGCCGCTGGTGAACGCGGCCCTCGCGCCCATCTTCCTGAAAGAAAAGCTGCGGCCGGCGCAGTTCCCGGCGCTGGTGCTGGTGGCGCTCGGCGTCGCCATTCCGTTCGCCTGGAACGGCAATTTCACCTGGATCGCCGTGGCCCTGCCGATCACCTTTGGGGCGTATGGTCTCGTGCGCAAAAAGGTGGCGGTCGAGAGCATGACCGGGCTGACGGTGGAAACGATTCTCATGCTCCCGCCGTCGCTCGGGTTCCTCCTGTACCTGTCGGCCACGGGGCAGAACCACATGACCCCGGCCGACTGGCGGCTCAACGCGCTGATCGCCTTCAGCGGGATCGTCACCGTTGTCCCGCTCCTCACCTACACGCTGTCGCTGCGCCGGCTGCCGCTGCTGGCGGTGAGCTTCATTCAGTTCCTGTCGCCCACCGTGCAGATGGTGATCGCGGTGATCTGGCTGGGCGAAACGCTCGGGCCGGAGCGCGTCGCGGCGTTCGTGTGTGTGTGGTCGGCGGTGCTGATCTTCATCGGCGACGCGCTCTGGCAGGCGCGTCAGAAGCGCCGCGCCCGGCGCGGCGCCTCCGACCTCGTCGGGCCGCTCACACCACGATTCGGTGGACTTCCGTCTGCGGTTCCCCACCGGTGACGTGGACCTGCCCCTGGGCGTCGATGTACACGTCCACCTCGCTCCGGACGCCGAAGTCGGGCAAATAAATGCCCGGCTCGATGCTGAAGCACGTGCGGGGTATGATGCGCCGGTCCTCGCGGGTTTCGAGCCCGTCGATGTGGGCGCCGTTCCCGTGGACCTCCTGCCCGATGTTGTGGCCGGTGCGGTGCGTGTAGTTCGCGCCGTACCCGGCCTTCTCGATCACGTCGCGGGTCGCGTTGTCGATCTCCCAGCCCAGTAACGGCGTCCCGGCGGCAAACGCGTCCTTCGCCTTTTGAATGCCCGCATCCCGCGCCGCCGCGACCACCGCGAACACCTTCGCGTACTGCTCGGGTACGGTGTCCCCCACGTACACAACACGGGTGTAGTCCGCGTACACCGCCCGCGGGCGGTTCATCTTCGCCCACAGGTCGATCAGCACGAACGAACCCTTCTGGATGAGCGCGTCGGTGGCCGCCGCGGTGTCGAAGTGCGGGTCGCCGCTGTGCGGCCCCACGCCCACGATCGGCGGGCTGTAGGTCGTCATCCCGTTGTCGGCGAAGTGCTTCATGATCCGTGCCTGAACGGCCGTTTCCATTACCTTACCGTGCGCGCGGATCTCGTCGGCGATGAACGCGAACGCAACGTCGTAGGCCGCGCGGCACAGCTTCGCCGCCTCGAAGTGCGATTTCTCCTGGTCCGCGTCCCACACCGCCTCGAACTGCTGGATCAGGTCGCCGGACGCGAGCACGTCCGCGCCGAACGAGCGCACGAGTTCGACGGTGCCGGCGTCGACACGGCCGATGTACGGGTTCGCGTTCCGCGGGCTGTACTCCATCGCCACCTTCTTCGCCCCGCCCACGAGCACGCCGACGCCGGCTTCAAGTTCCTGCCACCGGCGGTAAATCGTTTTGTCGGCGCCGGGCAGGTGATCGAGTGCCGCGGGCTCGATCGCGTGAACCAGCTTCTTCGCTTCGCCGGTGGCGGGAACGAAGTAGAACCACCGCCGCGACAGCTTCTTCTCCGCGACACCGGCGACTCGCTGGGCGAGCACGTTGAGCCCGCGGAAGTCGTACAGCAGCCAGCCATCGAACCCGGCTTCGCGGATCGCGGCCTGGACCGCAGACAAATCGAACATGATTAACGTCCTCACGCAACAACGGCCGAGGGCTCGCGCTCCCGGCGACGGGGTGGCACCTTCCGGACTGAGAGAGTGGGGGGTTGTCTTAGCCTCGAACGGGGCCGCTGTCTTCTCGTCAGGAACCGAGCGGTGCTCCGGCCAAACTCGCAGACACCATTTGACCGCGAGAATGTGGCAGTCGCGACGGTGCCCTGCGCCACCGTCTCAGCGTTCAGGAACGTCCGCCGTAACTCTTTCCACCGGAAATGGCGTGAGGCGCAGGGTCCCCGGGTTCGACATCCACATCATGTCTTGTCCAGCCGCGGCCAGCACCGGCACACACCGGTCACGACTGGCGATGGAGTCGGACACTCCGAACCGGCCCG